>NZ_CP030040.1:1619642-1943571 GCF_003260995.1 Acetobacterium sp. KB-1 | reverse complement strand
GCAGCAGCGCCTGCACCATATTTTCAATGCGGATATTCTGTTTGGCAATGATGTCGTCTTTGGCGGCCAGCTCTTCTTTCTGTTTTTCCACCAGCGCCCGCAGCATCAGCAGTTCTTCTTGTCCTGTCATCCGTATCCATTCCTTTGCTTTTTATTGGTACTATTATACCATTTTTAGCTTCAGAATGCTACATTTATCGGTAATAAAAAGTCTTTAAAACGCCATTTTAAAGCCATTTTGCAAATTTATTTGCGCTGTTTTGAAGCGGTTAAAAGCAGCTGTTTTCCAGCGTCATCGTCACTGGTTGAAGGGCTTTTTTCTGCTCGATTTCAAGCCCCTGAAGCAACCACTGAACCTGCTGGCCGGTTATTTCTCTGACTTCCGATGGGGTTCTGGGCCACTGAAATTTCATGCCGTTGAGCAGCTTCTTGCTAGCCAGAATAAAGCCGTTGCCATCGTAACGTAAAACTTTAAGGGCATTTCTTTTCCGGTTGCAGAAGATAAAGGCACATTTGTCAGCGAATGGATCCAGCTTGAACTCCGTATTAACAACGACGGCCAGGCCATCCATCTGTTTTCTGAAGTCAGTGGCTCCACACGCAATATAAATATGGGTGGTGTCGTTGATAAACCGATCCATCATGACTGTGAAAGCTGTCGGATAAACTGTGTTGCCAGAGAGATATCATGGGGATCCGACAAAACCAGCTCAAAACCCCGCCATCGGATAATCAGTCCCGCCACCGGTATTCGCTCATCAGAAGCCGTTGGCATTTCCAGTTTTGCAAACAGTGGTGCTGTGGTCCCTTTCTCCATCGGCTCCATTTTCGCCTTTCGGATCCGCTGCTTCCAATAATAGTAGGTATATTTGTTAAGCTGCTTTGAGGTACACCAGGCGTCGACCGTCATTCCACTGTTTGCCTGTTCTTCAAAACGCTCTTCCCAAAGCTGTCTTTTTGATTCGTCCATTGTATCCTGAACCTCCTGTAAGTTCTTTTAGGTTAGTCTACAATAATTCGACCTATTTTGCACTACGCCATCTTTTGAATCGCTTACCTATCAGTCCATCATAACCAAGAATCTTTATCAGCTGTCTAAAAGTGTCTAATATATAGATAAAAAAAACATCAGCGGCTATGTTGAAACCCAATTTTGGGCAACGTAGCCGCTTTTTATTTTTTGAAATTTTCATAAATCAAGCCATGTTTTTGGAACCCTCAAAAGGAAGTGAGATTACAATTGTAAATTGACAAAATAATATCAATTTACAATTGTAAAAATAGATTGTTAAAAAATAAACTTGTATTTTGAAAAAAAAGTTTAAAACATTACTTAAACAAATGTATAAAATGAGCAAAAAATGACGAAAAAATACCTAAAAAACGACAATAAACTGTTGACTTAATGAAAAAACACGCTATAATTACAATAAATTAAACAACAACAGCAAAATAAATCAGCCAAACATATGAAAACGAAACGCACTCATTAAATTTACAATTGTAAAACAAAATCAAGACCTTAAGGTGATTAGTATGAAAAAAGTAATTGATAATAAACGATTGATGCTCAAAGTATGTGATCTGTTCTACAATCACGACGAAACACAGCAAACGATTGCAAAACAGTTGTCCATATCAAGGCCCACCGTGGCAAAAATACTAGAACAAGCACGCGCGACACAGATGGTACGAATCATTATTCCAGACTTGGCCGAAGATAGTTATTTTGAAATGGAAAGAAAACTGGAGTTGATGTACGGACTTAAAGAGGCGATTATTGTTGAAGAGAAAAAAGATCTATACGCTCAAAAAGATGAAGTTGGAAAAGCTGCCGCTGAGTATTTAGAGCGATTAGTCAAAGACGGGAAAAATATTGGTGTCTCAATGGGGACGACATTAGGGCATATTGCTAAATATATACAGCCTAAAGTCGTAAAAAACGCGATGTTTATCCCCTTGGTTGGCGGTATTGGCCAGGTAGGGATGGAGCTCCATTCAAATTATTTAGTGGAAGAGCTGGCAAATGCCTTTAAAGCTCAATATATCTTACTTCATGCACCAGCTAAGGTTTCAAAAAAATCCATCAAAGAAGGACTAATTGGAGAAGCGTACATTGAAAAGATTATTAAACTCACTAACAAATTGGATGTTGCTTTGGTCGGTTTAGGTGTTCCAACCAGAAATTCTACAACCATGGCGACGGGCTATTACGATGAACGGGAGATGGAACTGATGCGCAAAAAGAATGTCGCTGGTGATATCTGTATGAATTTCTTTGATAGTGCAGGTCGTACTGAACAGTTTGAAATGAATGAAACGGTTATCGGCATTGACATCAAAAAACTAAAGTCAGTTAAGGATTCAATCGGTGTAACCTGTGGTGCCGAGAAAGTTAGTGCCATTCGAGGTGCTATTGCTGGTCAATACATTAATGTTTTAATTACCGATGCAGGGTGTGCCAGAAAGTTGATTGAAGAAAGGGAAGTGGAGGAAAAATCATGACTTATATTATTGCTTTGATTTTTATTGGGATGTGTTTGCAGGGACTTCTGACTTTTTATCAGGTCAAAAGCTATCAAAATGCCATGGGGTCTCTTAAAGGCAAGGGCTTACTGGGAGTTGGGTATCGAAGAGGGGTGCTAAAAGGTGGACAAATTCTGATTTTGTCCTATGACAGAAATTCCGGAACAATCAATAATTGCAAAACCATGAGAGGAATCACTTCATTTGAGCGATTTAAAACAGCCGATGACTATATTGGTTTAAGTTTGAATGAAATAAAAAAACTGGCAATACTCGAAGATCAGAAATTGAATAAACCCCAGAAAACAAGAAAAGACGGATCAAAAAAAGTGGCGCCTCAAAAGCGAGGAGCATTGCTTCAGGCAGTGGAAGCCATTGAGACACATATGAAAAAAGAGCAGCGACAAAAACTTCATGAGAAAAGAAGAGAACAACAAGCATTAGCAGGCATGGTGGTGGAGTAAAAAATCAGTGTTGACAGTCAGGACTGTCAAGCCTGACAGTTCTGGAAAATAAAGTGACGTAATGTAGTTAGCAGAGTATTACAAATTATTGGAGGTGAAAAGGGGAACGTTTTAGGGGTAATTATTGGAGCGGTCACATTATTGGGTATTGATTTTAAAATAAGGAGAAGGTGAAAAAATGGATTTTTTAGCACAATTGGCAACTAATTTTATAGGTCTCTTTCAAGCTGGAGGAGAAACATTCGTTGGTTTGGTAACGGGTATTTTACCACTATTAATCGTCTTAATGACGGCAGTCAATTCATTGATTAAGATTATCGGTGAAGAACGGGTGGAACGTGCGGCTAAGTTTAGCAGCAAGAACTTTATTTTGCGCTACACCGTATTACCGGTTCTGGCCATGTTCTTTCTCACAAATCCGATGGCGTATACTTTTGGACGATTTGTTGAAGAAAAACATAAGGCCGCATTTTATGACTCAGCAGTTTCATTTTGCCATCCGATTACCGGTTTATTTCCTCATGCTAATCCTGGTGAACTCTTTGTCTACCTGGGAATCGCAGCAGGGCTGACAACCTTGGGGTTGCCGCTTGGTGATTTAGCGGTGCGGTATTTTATCGCAGGTGTTTTGGTTATTCTTTTAAGAGGAATCGTTACTGAAAGAATCTATGCAATCATGGCATCTAAAAAAGCTACTACGGAGGTGGAATAATGTATAAAGCAGTTCTTATCGAAAAAGGTCAAGGCGGATGGGGTGGTCCATTGGTAATCAAACCCACTGAAGAAAAGGCTTATATTATGTCGGTTACCGGTGGTGGCATTCATCCGGTGGCCCAGAAAATTGCTGATTTGACTGGCGGAATCGCTCTGGATGGATTTCTAAGCAGTGCGCCAGATAGTGAGGTGGCTTGTGTGGTTGTAGACTGTGGTGGTACCGCACGGTGTGGGGTTTATCCTAAAAAGGGAATCCTAACCATCAACCTGACCCCGGTTGGTCAGGCGGGACCGTTAGCCCAGTATATTAAAGAAGATATTTATGTGTCGGGGGTAAAAGAAAATAATATATCGTTGTATGACGGCGAAGCACCCGTAAGTGAACCATCAAAGAAAAAAGACTATCAGGAAGTAAAAGCTGAAGCAAAAGCAGCAGCAGAAAAGCAAAAGGGCTTTGTTGGCTTTATCTCACGGCTTGGAAAAGCTGTTGGGGGTGTCGTTGGTAAGTTCTATCAGGCGGGCCGGGAATCGATCGACATGGTTATTAAAAACGTGCTTCCTTTTATGGCCTTCATCGCGATGCTCATTGGGATCATTACCGTCACCGGGCTGGGAGATATTATTGCGAATACCATCTCGCCATTTGCGGGAAGCTTACCAGGACTTGTGCTTATTTCAATTGTATGTACCCTTCCATTTTTATCGCCGATTCTTGGACCAGGGGCAGTTATCGCCCAGGTTGTTGGGACGTTGGTAGGGGTTCAGATTGGCGCTGGCGCGATTGCTCCGGCATTGGCTTTACCGGCACTCTTTGCTATTGATGGACAGGTTGGGTGTGATTTCATTCCGGTTGGTTTGTCTTTGGGAGAAGCTGAAACAGAAACAGTCGAAATTGGTGTCCCGGCAGTGCTCTTTAGTCGATTAATTACCGGCCCAGCTGCTGTACTGATCGGTTTTGTATTGAGTATCGGAATGTACAGCTAAGTAGAAAGTTAAGCAAAAGGCAAGGAGATAAAATGGATTTCACAACAGAAATAACCCAAATTGGAGAAATGGTAGAGGAATTTTTAAAAGAAAAGTTGCTCATCGTTTTTGATGAAAATGCCCCGCCAGAATTGGCAGAAATAGCAGTTTTACACACCAAAAAAGAATTTATCAGGGAGGTGAAAGAAGGAGACGCGGTACGATTTGGGGATGTCGTTTATGAAGTGACAGCCGTCGGACATGAAGCAAACATAACATTAGAGAGCATGGGGCATTGTTCATTTTGCTTTACCGGGGAAGATCAGGTAAAACTACCGGGACAAATTGAGTTAAAAGGCCAGGGGATTCCGGCAGTTAAGATTGGTGATCCCTTCCAAATTATTTACAAATAAAAAATAAAATTAAGCGAGGAAAAAATGTTAGGACTAAACTACAAACTAGCACAATTAGAAGAAAACGGAAAACACATCATGACCAGTATTGTTGGTGCAGGACAAATGGGACGGGGCATGGTTGGACAGATTATGTCGATGAAAGGGATGCGTCCTGCAGTGGTGGTTGACATTAACATTGAAAATGCAATTAATGCCTACCAACATGCCGGTTTAAAAGAAGGCGATTATATGATTGCCAATACCATCTCAGAAGCCAATGAACTGCTTGCCAAAGGTAAATTCATTGTCACCGACAATCCGGAAATTGCAACAAAGACAGATTTAATCGATTGTGCCGTGGATGCTACTGGCGTTCCTGAGGTAGGTGCAAAAGTTGCGATCGACAGTATTAATGCCGGCAAACACATTGTCATGTTAAATGTGGAAGCAGATGTTTGTATTGGACCAATGCTTTACAAAATGGCTCAGAGTGCCGGTGTGGTTTATACCGGATCGGCAGGAGACGAACCGGGCTCCGTGCTTGAATTATATGATTTTGCCGATGCGCTGGGATTTGATGTGCGGGTCATTGGTAAGGGAAAAAATAACAAGGTTGATAAGACGTCCAATCCGGACTCGGTATTAGAAGAAGCAACCTTAAAAGGCGTCAGCCCGAAAATGCTTACCTCATTTAAAGATGGGACAAAAACCATGGTTGAAATGACAGCAATGTCCAATGCCACCGGCTACTTGCCGGATATAATGGGTGGTCATGGCGCAAAAGGCATTGTTTCGGAGTTACCAGATCTGTTCAGACTAAAGAGTGAAGGCGGAATTTTAAATAATTATGGGATCGTTGATTATATTGATGGTGTTGCTCCAGGTGTATTCATTATTGTATCAACCGAACAACCCGACATTATTCATGAACTGAACTACCTCAGTATGGGAAAAGGTCCCAATTATGTGTTGTACAGACCGTATCATTTATGCAGTCTGGAAACACCATTATCGGTTGCAAAAGCGGTAATTGATGGGGTGCCGACCATCGCTCCAAGAAAAGGGCTTGTTTCGGAAACCATTACAGTGGCAAAACGGGACTTAGTAGCAGGTGAATACCTGGATGGTATTGGCGGATTCTCAATTTATGGCAGTTTTGAAAAAGCATCAGTGGCCAATGAAAAAGGGGCGCTGCCGATGGGCATTGTCAATAAAAAGACTAAAATGATTAATGCCGTTAAAAAAGGTGAAATCGTCACTTACGCTGATGTTGCCTTGGATAACGATTCGCTGATGGTTCAACTGCGTAAGATTCAAGATACACTGTATTTATAAGATCATTAAGAAAATTATAAGATAGGGAACTGATTTACCAATCTGTTTGTGCTAGCAACACTTAAACGCTACATTGAGAGTGGTTGTTACAACGGTAAATATTGGCATATTCATAGGATTTGATTAAAAACGCACACCAACAATTAAATCCTATGAATCAGCTTTCCGGTAAAAAAATTTCGAAAGAAAGTTAAAACACCTGAAAAAATCGGATTCTTGCTAAAATAAATCTAAACGTGAACACCATTTACTAAATAGCCATTAAGCAAGAATTCGAATAAGCAAACAATATGGGAGGAACACCATTGAAAAACGAGAATAAGGAATTGGGACTAAAGTTACTAAAAGATATGTACCTGTGCAGAAAATTTGAAGAAAAGGTTCAGCATTATTTTTCGCTGGGGATGATCCATGGCACGACCCACTTAAGTATAGGTGAAGAAGGGGCCGCAGCCGGAACCTGTGAAGGTTTAGAGCCCCAGGATCTGATGTATGCCACTCATCGCGGGCATAGCCAGGCCATTTGCAAGGGGATTGATATTAATCTGATGATGGCTGAGATATTTGGCAAGGCAACCGGGGTTTGCAAAGGAAAAGGCGGCTCCATGCACATTGCCGATAAGGACAAGGGTGTGCTGGGAGCCAACGGGATTGTCGCTGCGGCCCTGCCACTGGCCTGTGGCAGTGCTTTTGCCGCCAAAAGAAGAAAGCAGGATGTCGTCACGGTAGCTTTTTTCGGCGATGGAGCGGCTAATGAAGGAGCCTTCCACGAAGCGATGAACCTGGCCTCGGCCTGGGATCTGCCGGTTCTCTTTGTCTGCACCAACAACACCTATGCCATGTCGACCCATATTTCCAAGGTAATGAAAGATACCGATATTGCCAAGCGGGCGATCCCTTATGGCATGCCGGCAGAAACAGTCGACGGAAATGATTCGTTGGCCGTTTATGAATGCATTAAAAGCGCCCGCGACTATGTGGCAAAAAATGGTCCGATGCTGATTGTTGAAAACACTTATCGGATTTCAGGACACTCGAAAAGTGACGGTAATCTATACCGAACCAAAGATGAAATCAATGCCTGGAAGGCCCGAAATCCCATTGATAAAATGAGAAATGACCTGCTGGAGGCAAAGACCTGCATGGTTGAGGAACTCGATGCCGTGGATAAAGAGACCACTGAACTGATTGACAAGGCCGTTAAGTTTGCCCTGGATAGTCCCTATCCTGAGCTTGATGATGTGTATCATGATGTTTATGCGTTATAAGAGGGGGGACAGAAAATGCCTAAAAAAGAAATAACCTACGCAAATGCGATAAAAGAAGCCATCAGTGAAGAAATGATCCGGGACGAAGACGTGTTTATGATGGGCGAAGACATTGGTGTCTACCGGGGCGCCTTTGGCGTTTCGGGAGATCTGGTCGAAACCTTTGGCGAAGACCGGATCATTGATACGCCGATTTCAGAACAGGGGTTTGTTGGCTGCGCGATTGGTGCGGCAGTGGCGGGGATGCGCCCGATTGTGGAAATTATGTTTTCGGATTTCATGACTGTCTGTTGGGATATGATTGTCAATCAGGCACCAAAGATGCGCTATATGTTTGGGGGCAAGGTGAGTGTGCCGATGGTACTGCGAACGGCATCCGGCGGCGGAACCGGAGCGGCCGCCCAGCATTCCCAATCCCTGGAAGCGATGCTGTGTCATGTGCCGGGGCTAAAAGTGATTGTGCCGTCAACGCCAAGAGACGCTAAAGGATTATTAAAGTCAGCGATTCGGGATAACAATCCAGTCATCTTTTTGGAACAAAAACTTTTGTATCGGACCAAAGGGATGGTGGAGGAAGAAGAATTTACGATTCCCATTGGCGAAGCGGATGTGAAGCGCGAAGGCCAGGACTGTACCATCATCACCTATGGCCGGATGGTGCAAATGTGTCTGGCCGCGGCAGAAAGCCTGGAAAAAGAAGGGATCGATGTGGAAGTCATTGATCTGCGAACCTTACTGCCGATGGATACCGAAGCGATTATCAAGTCGGTGATCAAGACCCGTCATGCTCTGGTGGTTCATGAAGCCGTAAAAACAGGCGGTATTGCCGGTGAAATCATTGCCCGAATTGCTGATAGTGAAGCGTTTTACTATCTGGATGCCCCGCTTAAGCGGCTGGCCTCGGAAGATGTGCCGGTACCATTCTGCCCGGTGCTGGAAAAGGGAATTCTCCCGGACGAAGCCAAAATTATTGCAACCGTCAAAGAAATGTTGGCTTAAGATGTTGTTAAAAAACAGGAGGGAGAAAAAATGGCAGTAGAAGTATTTATGCCCAAAGCCGGGATGGATATGCAGGAAGGCACCATTATTGCGTGGCTTAAACATGTCGGTGAACAGGTTGAAGAAGGTGAAGGCCTGTTAGAGATTGAAACCGATAAGGTCACGATGGAAGTTGAAGCACCGGCGACCGGGGTGCTGTTGTGTCGCTATTTTGAAGACGGAGCGGTAGTACCCGTGGTCACCACGATTGGTTATGTGGGTAAACCGGGAGAAGTGGTTCCGGATCAGCCACAGACAGCTGGCGGTGCAACCGCCGCGGTTCCGGAAAAAACAGTAGAAAGTGTCAAAACCCCAATAGCGGCGATTACCGACGAAATAAACGGGGTAAAAACGACGCCCTATGCAAAACAAATGGCAGCAGCTAACGCCATCAATCTGAGTGCGGTGCGGCCAACCGGTCCGGCCGGGGAAATCAAAGGCCGGGATGTTGAGCGAGAAATTGCTAAATCACCGTTGGCAAAACGTATTGCCGAAGACAAGGGCCTTGATTTAAGTACTGTTACGGGTTCGGGTCACCAGAACAAGGTGATGAAAAGCGATGTGCTGGCAAAAATAGCCAATCAGCAAACTTCCGGGGCAGTTGCGGCGGTGCTTGATACTACGCCACTATCGGGAATGCAGAAGGTGGTCGGTGAACGGATGGCAAAAGCCCACAGTGAAATCCCCTGCGTCACCCAGAATACCAAGGTCGATATGACGAGTCTGCTGGCATTCAGAACACAGGTTAATGAAAACCGGGATAATAAGCTGACCATCAACGATTTTATTGTTAAGGCGGTTGCCAAAGTGCTGCACTATGATAAAAACGTGCTAGTCAGTCTGGGTGATAAAGAGATCATTCATCATCAGGATGTGAATATCGGTATTGCGGTGGCATTGGACGAGGGTTTGATTGTTCCGGTGGTGAAAAATGCTGATCAGAAAAGTCTGGAAGAAATTTCGGCGGCGGTTAAGTTATTAAGTGCCAAAGCCAAATCCGGCGGACTGATGGTGGATGACTATCAGGGGTCGACCATCTCTATTTCCAATCTGGGGATGTTCGGGGTCCATTCATTTACTCCCATTGTGAATCAGCCCAATGCCGTGATTATCGGTATCTGTTCAATTGAAGATGAGTTGGCATTGGTTGACAACCAGGTGGAAAACCGCAAAAAAATGATGATTTCACTGACCTATGACCATCGGTTAGTAAATGGGGACGTGGCAGCCAAATTTTCTCTGAAAGTACGCGATCTATTGGAGAATCCAATGGACATTCTGATCTGATGGAGGTGGCAGAATGAAAAATGGATTTGATGTCGCCGTTATCGGCGGTGGTCCGGGAGGCTATGTTGCCGCCATTAAAGCATCTCAATTGGGCGGGTCCGTGATTATTTTTGAAAAAGATGCCATTGGCGGAACCTGTTTAAACAGAGGGTGTATTCCCACCAAAACATATATTAAAACAGCGGAGTATATCAAGCATATCAAAAATGCCCGGTCCCGGGGGATTCAGATTGATGTGAGTCAGCCTGGTGTTAACATGGTGGAGGTGGTTGCCAATAAAAATGAGGTCGTAAAAAAACTGACAACCGGTGTGGCCGGTCTGCTTGACAGTAACCGGGTGAAAGTCATTAAAGGCACGGCGGAGCTGACAAAAGACGGGAAAATTCGTTGTGATGGACAATACTTTGAGGCAAAAACCATTATTCTGGCGGGCGGCTCAAAACCGCGGCTTCTTGATATCCCCGGAATCAAAAGTCAGGGGGTGTTAACCTCTGATACGCTGCTGGATTTAGAGACGGTCCCGAAAAGTCTGGTGATTATCGGTGGCGGTGTAATTGGTTGCGAGTTTGCCACCGCATTTGCAGCCTTTGGCAGTGCGGTAACGCTGGTCGAATTTACCGATCAATTGGTCAAACCGATGGGTAAAGATATTTATAAGGTTCTTAGAAAAGCCATTAAAGCCCAGGGCATTAAAACTGTTTTAAATGCCGCCGTCGCATCCATTGAGCGAAATGAAGCGGGCATGCTTGTGGTGACGACTTCGGATCAAAAAACAATAACAGCGGAAAAGGTGCTGGTGGCAACCGGACGCTGTGCTGATCTGGAATGTTTGGGTGAATTGCACGGCGCGATCGAAATGAACGGTGGATTTGTTGCGGTTGATCACGAAATGCGAACCAGTATTCCGGGTGTATTTTGTATCGGGGATATGAACGGACAGCTGCAACTTGCCCATGCCGCATCTAAAATGGGAGAGACCGCAGCAGTTAATGCCATGGGTGGGAACGAAAAGGTTGATTTGCGCTATGTTGCCAATTGTCTGTATACCCTGCCGGAAGCGGCCACGGTCGGCTTAACCGAGGAAGCGGCAAAAAAAGAGTATGATATTTCGATCGGGACTTTTTCGCTTTACGCCAACGGCCGGGCCTTGGCTTCGGGTGAAACGGACGGCTTTGTTAAGGTGATCATCGATAAAAAATATGGAGAAATTTTAGGTGTTCAGATGGTGGGTCCGGTGGCAGCAGAAATGATTTGTGAAGCGGCGCTATGCATGAGCATGGAAATAACCGCTCATGAGGTTGCCGCCACCGTTCATCCCCACCCCACCTACTGCGAAGCCTTTATGGAAGCGTGTGCCGATGCGTTGGGGAAATGCATTCATCTGCCCAGAAAATAAAGCGTTTAAAAGGTCAAACAAAGGAGTTATGATTGATCAGATCGTCAGTAATCTAAACGCATGAACCAATTTTCAGGATTCAGTACACCTCCAAACTGTGGATGTAGAACAAATCAGTTTGGAGGTGTTTTAGTAGAAAAAAACGGTTTAAAGGGTAGGGTTTATGATTTGGCCAATTGGTTCGATCGGAAATAAAGACAAAAAACAAGGAGGCCAGGCATGTTTATTAAAGAGGGCATTATAGCGGCACCAGGTATTGCCATCGCCAGAGCACTGATTTATGAAAAAGCAGATGTTAAAGTAAGTGCGGATCATTATGAAGACAGCGATGCAGAAATAAAAAAGTTTAAACAGGCGTTAGATAAAAGTCAAAGTCAATTAGAAGAAATTCGATTAAAAACAGTAAGTGAGCTGGGCAAAGAAGAAGCCGCTATTTTTGAAGCCCATGAGATGATCCTTCAGGATCCTGAGTTTGTGGAGAGTGTTAGAGCTGAAATTGCTGACAATAAGGTGGGTGCCGCTTATGCGGTTCAAATCGTGACGGATCGTCTGGTGATACTGTTTGAACAAATGAATGATCCCTATTTCAGTGCCCGAGCGGCGGATGTCAAAGATGTGGGGAACCGGGTCCGAAATAATATCTTAGGTATTGTCAGGGCCGACCTGTCAAAACTCAAGGAGGACGTCATCATCATCGCTGATGATCTGGCGCCTTCAGATACGGCCCTGATGGATAAAAGAAAGGTAAGGGGTTTTGCAACCAATATTGGGAGCAGAACATCACATACGGCGATTATGGCCCGGAGTCTGGAGATTCCGGCGGTACTTGGTTTGAGCGATATTGATCAAAAAGTGAATACTGGTGAGATGATTATTCTGGATGGGCTTAATGGCCGGGTTACCGTAAATCCGGATCGCTATCAGATTAAAGAAGCGGAAGAAGATCAGCGGAAGTATCAGGCACACTTAAAAGAACTGGAGCGTATAAAAGATCTTGAGGCCATCACGCTGGATGGACGTAAGGTCTAGTTAGTCGGAAACATCGGCGAACCGGCTGATATCCAGGGGGTTCTTAAAAACGGCGGCACCGGGATTGGTCTCTATCGAACAGAGTTTTTATACATGAACAGTGACACCATGCCAGGGGAAGATAAGCAAATGGCTGCTTATCGATCTGTTCTGGAAGCGTTCCCGGATGGACCGGTGATTATTCGCACCATGGATATTGGCGGTGATAAAAAATTGCCCTATCTCCCGTTGGATGATGAATTAAATCCATTTTTAGGACTTAGGGCGATCCGCCTGTGTTTTAAAGAAATTAAACTGCTTAAGACCCAGCTTCGCGCCATCTTAAGAGCAAGCGTCTATGGAAATGCTTATATTATGTTTCCAATGATCTCAAATGTGGATGAAGTGAGACAGGCAAAGAAAATCCTCGCAGCGTGTATGGCGGAACTGGATGCGTTGCAGATTGCCTATCGTAAAGATGTAAAAGTAGGAGTGATGATTGAGATTCCATCAGCCGCAATCACTGCCGATATTATAGCCAAAGAAGTTGATTTTTTCAGCATTGGCACCAACGATCTTTGTCAGTATACGATTGCGGTGGATCGTATGAACCAGGCGGTCTCCTACCTTTATGATCCGTTTAATCCGGCGATACTGCGTCTGGTAAAGCAAGTGATTCAGGCATCGGAGAATCAGCCCGGACTTTTTACCGGGATGTGTGGAGAAATGGCTGGCGATCCCCTGGCAACCCTACTGCTCTTGGGATTGGGGCTGCATGAGTTTAGCATGAGTGCCCTGTCGATTCCCCAGGTTAAAAAAATTATTCGCAATGTCCGCTATCAGGATGCGAAAAAAATTGCCGCAGAAGCGTTGACACTTGAAACGGGCGTTGCAGTTATGGCTCATGTTCTTGAATCGATGAAGAAACTAAAAATTGAGATTTGAATTTTTATTGCGATAAGGAGATTAGAATTATGCAAATACAAGAAGTAACGGTATTAAATGAAACAGGTATCCATGCCCGGCCGGCATCCCTATTTGTCAAGGCGGCCGGAAAATTTAAATCCGATGTGTTTGTGATCAAAGCAGACAAAGAGATTAACGCCAAAAGTATCGTCGGGGTTATGGCGGGGGGAATTACCCAGGGAACGACAGTTAAGATAAAAGCAGAAGGCGAAGACGAAGTAAAAGCAGTGGCGGAACTGGTGCAAATGATTAAGGATCGCTTTGATGAGTAGCGTTTAATTGATAAAATTTACGCAGTAAAAAAACCAGTCTGATGGTGTTACTAAACATCAGGCTGGTTCTGTTTTTTTAATTGAAGTGTGATAATAGCTGCTTAATTATGGTAGATAAGACCAGTTAAAAAAGCTTTTGAGTGCTATTTCTCCTTATATTCTTTGTACACTCGAAAAGGTTTTGAAATTACCCGGGAGGGTAAGGATTTTAAGAAAATGCTTAAATCAGCTTCCATCTCTGCCGTCATTCGGGTTGGTTTTGATAAAACGCGTTTGACAAAGTCTTCTTTAAAATGATTATTGACAAACTCCTGGTTAATCGAAATTTCGATATAACACTCTTTGCAGGTAATCTGGGAAATTTGGTCGTTTTTATACTCTATTTCATGAGGGGTATCTTTCTCACAGATTACACAAAACAAATCAGCTTCGATATGATTTGTTGGCATGTTTCTTCCTCCTTACTTCTTGATTTATTGCTTAATAGTATAACATAATTAAGCCGGTCTTAGCTATAAAATTCTAAAGTAATGTTTTATTTTTATCCCCTGAAATCGACTTGACCACATTAACATCACTGGCGACATCAAAATACTGAGTATCATACAAGCGATTTAAATAATCCTGATAATAGTCAAGCAGTGGGGGGAATGATGCGATAATTTCAAGTCTGATCTTGTTGATGTTTTCTACCGATTCATCGTGAGTTCGATCTAAATCAAGGTAGGTATTAAGGAGTGTAATGGCCGTTTCAGCATGATAACTGGCGTACTGCGGAAAAACCCGAAGTTCCTGATCTTTACAGATTTTGTCCCGAACCTTTGAAACAACCGCTTCCAGATCTTCGAGGATGGCTTCCTGGGGATAGAGTGACTCCCGCCGTTTGGCAGTTTTTAATAAACCGATTAGTTTTTGCAACCGGGCCTGTTCTTTAATCGCACGATCCTGAAGCGGTGCTGAATCGGGGCTTGCTGTAAGCGTCGATAGATCCTGGTAAGATCCGTCTGAGGGTTGCTTAATTTTTTCGGGTGATTCTTGTTTCACCCGAAAAACAACATAATAAATCAGAAAAACAAACAGGATCGTTAAAAATGCGCCTCCGATAAAGAGGGACAATTGAGCAACTGGTGAATTTTCTAAGCCAAACAACTGACTAAAAAAGGTTAAAGCGTTCACGATAGCGATACCCCCTTGTTATAAATATGGATTAATTTAATGATAAGCCAAATTACCCTTTTAAGCAAGAAAAGCACCAAAATTCGATGCTTTTCTTTTAAATTCCCGCGACCTGAAAGGGAAGAACCAAACAGCGACAGTGATAAAATACTGGAAAATTAGGATTCGTTTTTAAAAATTAGACTTCTTCGGGGTCTTCAGTGTCTTCGGTGTTGGTTTTGGAATGATCGGATTGAATCTGAGCGGTAAACTCGGTTATTAAATCCAGGTCATGCGGTTCGCTGGTTGCAGTAATGGGTGGTGTGCTTACTGGTGTTGCGGAAGAATCGGCAGGTGTTGACATTTTACCGCCTAAGAACCCGGAAATTAACGACTGCAGATTAATACCGGTGCTTTCTGAGATGCCTTCGGTCACTTGTGACATAGAATTGATGATGTCTTTGACCATTTTGGCGGAATTGCCATCACCATACATAGTGATACGATCGACGTTGTTAAGTGGCGCGGCAACATTACGGGCGACTTCGGGAAGAGCATCGAAGTACATTTCCATGATGGCGGCATCACTGTATTTCTTCATCGCTTCGGCTTTGGCATCAATTCCGGCGGCTTCGGCCAGACCTTTGGCCTTGATTGCCGCAGCTTCGGCAAAACCTCTCGCTTCGATTGCGGCAGCTTCCTGTTCTTTGGCATAGCGATCAGCTTCAGCAGCCAATCGATTGGCTTCAGCATCTTTGGTGGCAATAAACAGTTTCGCTTCAGCATCTTTTTGCTTTTCAAACAAATCAGCTTCAGCCTTTTGGTTACGTTGGTAGCGTTCGGCATCGGCAGTTTTGTTGATCTCAGCTTTTAATCGTTGTTCACGCACTTCAACTTCTTTGGTGGCTAATTCAATCTCTTTGACCTGCTTAACAATGTTGGCTTCCTGAGTTTTAGTCTCAATTGTTTTTCGCTGTTCTTCCTGCTCGATTTGGTAAGCGGCATCGGCCTGAGCCTGAGTTAGATCAGACTGCCGTTTCAATTCAGCTTTGCGGATATCCAAATCGGTATTTTTCTGGGCAATTTCCAAATCAGCTATAATTCGGGCATCATTGGCAATTTTTGCGGCTTCCGATTCGGCAATGGCGACTTCTTTTTCCGCATTGGCACGAGCAATGGCAGCGCCTTTTTTGATTTGAGATTTGTTTTCGGTCCCCAGGTCCTCAATTACCCCAGCCTGATCGCGGATCGATTGAATGTTGAAGGAGATTATTTCAAGCCCCATCCGTTTAAGATCCGGAACAGCATTCTCCTGAACCTTTTCGGAAAAGGATTTTCGGTCGGTTAACATGTCTTTTAGGTCCAGTGAGCCGATGATTTCACGGACATTTCCTTCAAGGACATCCTTTACCTGGGGAATAATGGCATCAGTTGATTGGTTTAGAAAGTTTTCGGAAGCCAGTAAAATGGCGTCCGGTGATGAACCGATCTTGATCTTTACAGCGCCATCAACCATCACATCAATGAAATTGTTGGTTGGTACGGATTCACCAGTTTTGACATCAACAGACATCATTTTTAAGTCCAGTTTGTCTACGCGTTCAAGAAACGGAATCTTGACTCCCGCTTTTCCGATGATGACACGCCGTTTAATACCAGATATGACATAGGCTGTATCTGGGGGAGCTTTAACGTAGCTCATCATTAAGATGGCAATAACTAACAATACGACAATAATGGGGATAATCAGTGTAAAAATTGACATTTGCACCTCCTGCAATATTTAATGTTGAGGTCAAAAGGATATTCGCTTTGGTGGGAATATGGCAACCGCACAGATTCTTGGAAGTGGATAATCTTTGTATGAACTCAACAAACGTATTATATAAGAGGTTGGATTCAAAGTCAAAGATTAAAAATCGTTATAGTTGTCTTGGGGGATAAATGTTATAATTTTACCAGTGCTTAATGTTAGTTGAAAGCGATCGATTGTTAGAGGTAAACATGAATTATCTAGGCAAATAAAAGAAGTTAGAGAGTCCTGGAATTATCAGATTACGTTGGCGAGTTGATTGAGAGAACAGAATAGAGTATAGAAAAAAAGAAGAAAATAAAATTGTTGGATTAAAGGAGACATGATGGGAATTCAGGAAGAAGCATTAAAATTACACGAAGAATGGCAAGGGAAGCTCAGCATTGACAGCAAGGTTCCAGTAAAAAGCAAATACGATTTGTCCATGGCCTACACCCCAGGGGTGGCAGCGCCCTGCCGAATGATCCATAAGAACAAAGATGATGTATATAAGTATACTGGAAAGGGAAATATGGTGGCAGTGGTCACTGACGGATCGGCAGTGTTGGGGCTGGGCGATATTGGTCCCGAAGCCGCCCTTCCAGTGATGGAAGGAAAAGCCGCTTTATTTAAAGAATTTGGTGGTGTGGATGCGTTTCCGATCTGTATTCCATCCCAGGATGTGGAGGTCATCATCAAGACGGTCAAGATGATTGAACCGGGATTTGGCGGGATTAATCTGGAAGATATTGCTTCGCCCAGATGCGCCGAAATCGAAAGACGCTTAAAAAAAGAACTGGACATTCCGGTTTTTCATGATGATCAACATGGCACGGCAGTGGTGGTGACAGCAGCGCTGATGAATGCCCTGAAGGTCGTCGGCAAACAATGGCAGCAGGTGACGGTAGCCATGAGCGGCGCCGGAGCAGCCGGATCGGCCATCGTCAAGATGCTATTAAATGTCGGCGTTAAGGATATTATCGCCTGCAGCAGCAAGGGCATTCTCTCAAAAGACGAAGAGTACAGCAACTGGGTTCATCAGGAAATAGCCCAGATGACCAATAAGCATCACAAAAAAGGGAGTCTTGCCGACGCCATCAACGGGGCTGATATTTTTATTGGTGTTTCGGCACCGGGTATCGTCACACCCGAAATGGTAGAGACCATGGCACAAGATGCCATAGTTCTGCCAATGGCCAATCCGGATCCGGAAATTGATCCGGAGCTGGCCATAAAAGCCGGCGCGAGGGTTGTCGGAACGGGACGGTCGGACTATCCCAACCAGATTAACAACGTCCTGGCTTTCCCCGGTATTTTCAGAGGCGCACTGGATGCCCGAGCCAGTGACATCAACGAAGCGATGAAGGTTGCTGCAGCAAAAGCCATTGCCGAGCTAATCAGTGATGACGAACGGAGTGCCGACTATATTATTGTGCCAGCCTTTGATCCCCGGGTTGGAAAGGTTGTGGCAAAAGCCGTCTATCAGGCGGCAAAGGATTCAGGTGTGGCCAGACGGAAATAATCTTAAGAAACAAAATTCAGCAATTTTGATTGTGCTGACAATGGCTAAATGTTTATAATAGATGTTGAATCAATAAAAAATAAGGAGGGAAAAAATGAAAATGAGTAAAGATGATAAAATCCGAATCATTATTGATGCCCTGGATGAGGTGATCACCATTCCGAACCATAAAGAGGAACAGATCAAAGATGTTTTGAGAAAAGCGCTGGGGACTATTGACGAAAAGGAAAGTGAAGATTATTAAACAAATTAAAAAGAAGCAGCCAGATTTGAGACTTTCATTTCCGGGGCTTCTTTTTTTTACAGTTTATTTCGATCAGGAAGGTAATCTAAAAATCGCTTAACCGCTAGTGATGCGTTTTTTTGATTTTTCATAGCTATTCCGATTCTGCGATAGGCAGGAACTTCCAGCTCTTTGATAATGATCCGATAAGGCAGACGCTGCAAAATAAGTTCTGGCAGAATGCTGATTCCCAGTCCGCTTTCCACCATTGACATAATGGCATAGTCGTCCCAGGTGGTGAAATGAGTCATTGGCTCCAAATGGTGAAGTTCAAATATTTCTGAAATTTCGGCTTTTGCTCCCTTTTCCAGAAGCATAAATGGGTCATTACATAAGGCTTCAACAGGAAAACGGTCGCAATTTGCCAGAGGATGGTTCTCAGGTAAAATAACGAGCAGACGATCCTGTTCCAAAAAAATAGTTTCCAGGCTAGGGTTTGTGGGAAGTCGAAGAAAACCGCAATCGACGCGCCCTTCCAAAATCCAACTTTCGATTTCGGTATAGTCACCGAGTAACAACTCGTAAGCGATGTTGGGATATTTTTTCTGAAAAGCTTTAATAATATTTGGAAGCCAATGGGTAGCCACGCTGGAAAAGGTTCCAATCCGAATCAAGCCAGATTCAAGACCGTGCAGTTCGTTAATCTGTGTTTGTAATTTTTCGTACTCCAAACAGATACTTTTGGCGTAAGGAAGAAGTTGGAGTCCATCGGAAGTGAGTCGCAGACCGGTATGACCGCGTTCAAGGAGTGAGATCTGCCATTCTCTTTCTAAATCGTTAATCATTCGACTAATGCCGGATTGGGAATAGTTTAATAATGTGGCAGCTTTTGTGAAGCTGCCACATTCAACGGTTTTTACGAAAGCCAGGTATTTTTGAATATTCATGATCAGGTTCACCTTCAATCATCTGGTTTTGTCATAAGCAACATGACAAGAATTCGTTTATGTAATGCTTATGTTAATGATATACTTTTATACACGGTGTTTCAAGTATTAAAAAAATGAAGTTTGAAACAAAAAGAGGAAGGGCAGGAGGCGATTATTATTGATGAAAATAAAAAGAGATTATACGAAATACATATCGGCGTTATTGCTTTTTGGCACAAATGGAATTGTGGCCAGTGCGATTTTACTGAATAGTTATGAAATAGTTTTTTTGAGAACCTTGATCGCCAGTTTATTTCTGGGTGCGATGTTTTTAATCACTAGGGGAAAGTTTAAGGGACTGGAACACAAAAAGCATCTGGTCTGGCTGTTGATCTCCGGTGGAGCGATGGGTGCAAGCTGGATGTTTTTATATGAAGGTTATGCACAAATCGGGGTTAGTATGGCAACCTTGGCTTATTATTGCGGGCCGGTAATTGTGATGGTGCTGGCACCCTTGATTTTTAAAGAAAAAATGGTCGCCACCAGAATAATCGGTTTTTTGAGTGTGTTGCTGGGGATGTTTCTGGTCAATCGCGATACGCTGATACAAAGCGGATTGACCTGGGGATTATTTTGTGGAATAATGGCGGCATTTATGTACGCTGTCATGGTGATCTTCAATAAAAAAGCAGTCAGTATAAACGGGCTTGAAAATGCGGTATGGCAGCTCTTGGCAAGTTTGGTCACCGTTGGCATATTTACGGTGATCAAACAGGGGCTGGTGATTCCTGTTACGCTTGTGGACGTTGTTCCTATTTTATTATTGGGAATCGTCAATACAGGAATCGGATGTTATCTTTATTTTTCATCAATTCAGCAGCTTCCGGCTCAATCTGTAGCCATTTTGGGATATTTGGAACCGCTTTCGGCCTTGTTTTTTTCAGCGATTTTTCTCCAGGAACGATTAACATCCATTCAGGTTGTAGGAGCGGTGTTAATTCTAGGGGGAGCAGCATTCGGCGAGTTTTGGGGCCGAAAGAAGCAAGCGGATGGCTAGTTCACGCTGAACTGAGATTGAAGATAGACGAATTTGTTCATGAAAAAGGAGGAACCAAAGTTTTTTGCTGTATGCGTTTGGTTAAAGAGTTTTGCAAAATGAACTGGCAATTGTGCAGTGTGGGGGCGATCATTGATCGCCCCCCACATTAAATATTTAATTCTACTTATACAATTGAAGTATTGCAAATTGGTTTATTTCAAAATCCACTCATCCGGCAGGGCTTGGATTTCAGAGAAGAGGATATTTTGAAAATCGACTGCTGCTTTTTCATCCGGGAAGGGGACAATAGCTGCTTTGCTTCGACAGCCTTCAGCTAAAAAAGTATCAATCGCTGCTTGGGTCAGAAGGGAAAAATATTTTTTTAACACGATTCTGCCTTTTGAGATAAAGAAAACCTTTTCGCCATCCTCAACCGGTATTTTTAAAAGCACATCTCTGGTGGTCAGGTGCTTATAATCATGAAGTATATGGCTGATATAGGTCAGACTTTTAATCAGATCCCGGTAGGTGGTGGCTCGTTCATAATGATATTGGGCAGACTCTTTATTCATGCAGATCTGAAATTGATTAAGTAAGCAGTTAAGCGTAGTGGCTTCTGAAAAAATCTGAAGCAGGGTCTGTCTGTTTTTCGAAAAATCATCAGGGTTCATGATCTCAGGCAGCGTATGATAGTGAAAATTGAAACGGTGGTTATCTTGAACAATGGGAAAGAGGTGGGTGAACATATCGATCAATGATTGGATTGCTTGTTTTCTCCGAAACGGTCCAAAGCTATAGTCTTCTCGTTCCGGAACAATCGACAATCCCTTGGAATGGGCTGAATTAGTAACTTTCAGATAGAAATACCGTCTGTCGTTTTTCATTTGCGAATTAAAGTATGGCTGGATCTCTTTAATCAGCTGACATTCCAGCAGTCGGGCTTCTAAATGGGTATCGGTGACAATATAATTGATATCATCAATGAAAAAAACCATTCTTTCAATCTTTGGTTGCTTAGGGGATTTAGTGAAATAAGATTTCACTCTTTTTTTCAGACATTTACTTTTTCCGATATAGATAATTTGACCGGCGGAATCCAACATCTTATAAACACCGGGAAGTGGTGGTATCTGGTTTAGTTTTTGCTCTAAATGGCTCATCGTTTTGGTTCCATATCATTTTTATTTTGGTTTGGCTAAAAAATATTTCGTTCTTTCACCTGCTTATACAATAACATAACAGTAGCACGTTTAACCTTGATTGGCTTAGACTATTTGATAAATTACGCACAAAAAAATAATTTCTTGACACCAGGAACATAATTAATTATAATAAGTATAAAGTCAATGAGTTTGGAGTCAGTGAAATGAAAACGAAACGTCAGATCCAAAAAGAAGCAACCAGAAAACTGATTTTAGATGCCGCTTATCAAGTGTATGCAGAGGAAGGGTTTAGTGCCACAACCAATCAAATAGCCAAGGCAGCTAATGTTTCTCATGGCACTATCTTCGTTCATTTTCCAACGGTAGATAATCTCATTAGTTGTTTACTTGAACGTTTTGGATCTGAAATTAATGAGCATTTGCATCTCCTCTCGGAAAAAGATGAAAGTCTGGAGACTTTTTTGGCGGCCCATATTAATGTTCTGATCAGTTATGAAGATTTTTATAAAAGGCTTATTTCCGAAATAAATATTTTGCCCCAAGAAGCAAAGTATGTATTCATTAATATCCAATCAGTGGTTTCGTTTCATCTTAATCAGGTGATTGAACGTGATAAGGAAAAAAAGGCAATCAAAGAAATACCGATGCATATAATTTTTAACAGTTGGTTAGGTTTGATACACTATTATCTTACCAATAACTATCTTTTTGCAGCAGGGTCAGTACTAACGGATCATAAGGATGAATTGATTTTGAACTATATAAAATTAATTAGAAAATGAAAGGAATCAATGATATGAAAGCTTATGATAATTTTTTTCTGCCTGTCGATGATTTGGAAGAAGCAAAAAACTATTGTTCTAATGTGTTAGGTTTGAAATTAAAGTTTGATTTTTCAGACAAGGGCATGGCGGCATTTAATGTTGGTGATGAAGAACCGGCGATTATTTTAAAGGAAAAGAATAAATTCCCGGATGCAAAACCGACGATCTGGTTTGTTGTGGATAATGTCAATGATGAGTACGAACGGCTTCACAATAATGGGGTTAGTTTTATAAGTAAGCCGTTTCAAATTGGAACGGGTAATGCGGTTGAATTTGAAGATTTATTCGGCAATCGATTGGGAATGACTGATTATTGTTAATGGCAGGTAATTATCGATATTAAATGATTCAAGGAGGTAAAAAGATGAAAACATGTATAGCATGCGGAATGCCAATGAAGAAAGAAAGCGACTTTGCCATGGGCGACACCAGTAAGGCGTACTGTGTCTATTGTGCAAAGGAAGATGGTTCGATGCAATCTTTTGAAGAAAAGAAGCAGAGCCTAATTAATTTCACCATCAAAACCCAGGGACTTGACGAAGCTGTCGCAGAAAAGGCGGTGGAGAATATGATGCGTCAACTGCCAGCGTGGAAAGCGTGTTTTTAGAAATAAGAACCAAACGAAAAAGATAAAAAAAGTAGCCGTGATGGTCCCAGACAAAAAGGTCAGTCACGGCTATATTCTTAGATTAATTTTTTACCCCGGCGTTTTTTAAAAGTACCCAGGTAAATCCACTTACGATAATACTTAAGATGATCAACGAGAACATTCCGATAAAGGGGTTATGGGCAGAAATACCCATAGACACGTCTAAAAAACTTAGTAGGATGGTTGAAATCCGACCGGATAAGAACATATCAATGATGGGTAAAACCACAAAGATAACAATATAAAAACCAACGATGGAACTAATTTTTAGTTTTTTATTCATGCGATAGAGTGTTACGGTAATGAAATAACCAAGTGCTTGAGCGGCAATAAATAGAACCGTCAGAAAAAGAAAACTGACAAGATATTCCAATAGACCACTAAATGAAGCGGTACCAGTGGATTGATAGATCATGCTCAACAAGCCAGAATACGCGATGCCACTTGCTGGCGATTCGATTAATTTTCCGAGCGCCAATAATAGCAGTGAAAACAGTGCCATCACAACCGCTAATGTTACTGCGACGTAATTCCGATTTACAAATAAAGATTTTCGGGAGACACCGTTTTGCAGGGCAAACAGAAAGTTCTCCTTAAAAGCGCTCAGCCCGCAAATGAAAAGAAATACGGCGGGAGCCATATCGATGCCCGTTATTCGGGTGGATTCATAAGAGGTCGATAAAGTGTTGGAAAAGGTGACTTGAATGGGAACAAGCGCCATCACGGCAAGGATGACCGCACAGAAGATTAAGACAGCATTTCGGTGATCTAAAAGCTGATATTTATAAATTGTATGTAGTTTCATTGCTTTGCTCCTCGTTGGTTAATTTAATGAATAATTTTTGCAAATCCAGACTGGTAATTTCAATGCCATCAGGCAACGTGCTCTTATTGATTGAACCGATAATAGTGGCGGTTTTTAATCCGCCCAGAACATCTTCGCCAATAACTTCCTTGTCGGCAATGAAGGTATCGACTTGCTTGATTGTGCCGGCTACGGAATATCCTTTGCTTAGTAAGGTTTCGCAGGATTCGTTCACCAATATTTCACCGTTTTTGATAATCATGACATACTCAAGCAGATTAGCAATTTCTTCGATTAAATGGGTGGAAATGATAGCAGTGAACGCATTATCGCTATACTTTTTTATTAACAATCGATAAAATAGTTCCCGATGATTGGCGTCGAGTCCTAATACCGGTTCGTCAAACAAGACATAGGGGGTATTGACAGAAAGGGCGATGATGATTTTAAAAATAGACGTGTAACCAGTCGACAATGACCGGATTTTTTTCTTGGTATTTAGTTTAAATTGCGTGGCTAAGTTGTGCGCATAGTCCAAATCAAAATCCTTGAAAAATTGTTTCGTCCACTTGAATGCTTCGTTACAGGTCATGCTCTCGGGATACAGATTTTTTTCGGACATCAAATAAATCAGGCCTTGGATCTGATCATTTTCGGAGCCAGCTAGACCATCAATGGTAATAGTGCCGCTGTCGGCAAAGAGACGATTGGTGATAATATTGAGTAGTGTCGATTTTCCGGCACCGTTTCGACCCAATAATCCATATATTTTGTGGGGCTCAAAAGTCAGGTTTACCTGATTTAAAGCTAACGTATCCCCAAATGTTTTTGTCACATCATTTATTTCTATTCCGTTCATTCCTGATAACCTCTTTCTACCATTCCCAATATTTCTTCATTGGTGATACCTAATTTTTTTGCTTCCTCGATGAGTTTTTTAATATAATGATCGAAAAATAATTCTTTGCGTTTGTCCCGCAGTTTTGAAACCGCACCGGGAGCGACAAACATGCCAACACCCCGCTTCTTAAAAATAATGCCCTCGTCAACCAGAATTGAGATGCCCTTAAGGGCCGTGGCTGGATTGATTTTATAACTGACCGATAATTCAGTTATGGATGGAATCTGACCGCTTTCCGCAAATGCTCCAGTTAAGATGGCGTCTTCAATGCCATCGGCAATTTGAACAAAAATCGGTCGTTCATCGTCGAAATTTATTTGCAAAGGGTTACCCCCTTTCGTGAATGTTAGTTAGTTGGTCGACTAACTAACTATGTTACTATTGTAAGGCCGGGTTGCTTTTTTGTCAATACCAATTTTATCAACAGTGAAATTTAGGCATGTGCGAATCCGATTAAGGGTGTTTTTTTAAAACCTTTTTATGCTATACTCACAAATGAAAGCCAATGTGCGTTATCCGCTAGCTGATTAATGGTTTATTTTGATTTTGGGCGGAGAACGACAATTTAAAGCAAATGAAGAGGGGAAAAGTTAATGTACGAATATTATTATAAAACACAGGATTTTGGGATGTGCCTGATGGAAGGAAAAGGATCTGGGGAAGAAGCCATCATTCCTACTGATCGAGATATTCTAATTGTTGGTGATGACATCTTTAAAGGGCACAAAGAATTGGTACGGGTAGAATTTCCCGATACCGTCATTGAGATTGGCGGTTTCGTTTTTGACGGGTGCGAAAATCTGAAATTTGTCAAGCTTCCTGCCAAGCTCAAAGATTTCTGGCAATATGCCATGACCCGATGCGGTATTGAAGAAATTGATATACCGGGAACAGTGGAGCGGATCGCGGCTTTTACATTTAACGAGTGTATGCAATTAAAAACGGTAAAAATTAATGAAGGAACAAAAAAGATACTGGCCTGGGCATTCAAAGATTGTGTTAATTTAACGGACGTCTATTTACCCGCTACCATTGAAGAAATCAGTGAGAAAGCGTTTGAAGGCTGTCCAAAAGTCGTGCTGCATCGGAAATGAATATCATAAAGTGATGTTTAAAATATGATCATATGTTAGAAAAAAGAACACGAAAATGCTTAAAAATTAAGCATCGCAGGACGAAAAGCATCGAAAATAGGATAAAAAATTGTCTTTTGAATTGGCATAAAAATTGCGATACATTTAGGTTAAGCATTCATTTAGAAATAAACTGCTGATTAAAAACTGTTGATATGGGTATAAATAAATATACTTGAATTGAATCAGAAAAGCGAAATGTAAAAATGGATGTTTAACTAAGAAAGTGGAGGAAAAAATGACTAAAACAGGGAAATTATTAGAAATGGCCAAAAAAATGGCAGAAGCGGCTGCTGAGAAAGCTATCCAAATTGATGTGCCGATGGTGATCGTGATTTGTGATGCGGGTGGAAATATGGTGTTATTTAACCGGATGGAAGATTCATTGTTAGCCAGCATGGATATTGCTACCAATAAAGCTTATACAGCAGTAGCCCTTAAAATGAGCACTGATACAGCGGCAGATCTTGCCAAAGAATCGGGTCAGCTTTTTGGGATTGCATCTTGTGACAAAGGTAGAATGGTGGTATTTGGGGGTGGTTTCCCAATTGTTGAAGATGGAAAAATCATTGGCGGGATCGGAGTCAGCGGCGGAAGCGTGGCTGAAGACATGACCGTCGCTCAAGCAGGACTGGATGTCCTAAAATAAATCTTAAAAAGGCTTAGCTGATCCAGTTCAGCAGAAATCTAAATTGGTATCTCGTCTGCAATTGCGGGTTTGATCCGGTTGATTAAGAAAAATTAAAAAACAAATTTGAAGTTAAAATGACCAGTTACCCATTCGGGCAGACTGGTCATTTTTGATTGAGAAATAAATCCAACGATTTGGTTTGCTGGTATTATTAATTAAAACCAAAAATAATCGGGAAAATAAAGGCAACGACAGCTAACCAGATCGCAAAAATGTAAAGATAGGTGGTCTGCCAGTTTTCGATTTTAATAAAATCTATTTTTTTTAGAAAAAAGCGGCCATACAACCAGGCCAGTCCTCCCAGATTAACGAGTAGAATTAAATTTTCTCCCAGTGCAGCTAGTTTATTCGGTGTTATCCCAAAGGTGGATAATCGAATCAGGATGGCTGATAAGGCTATCGCATCGATAATCATTGCCGCAACAATCAGAGCCATATTCAGATAATCAAAAAGCCTGTTTTTAGCATAGGGATTTCGGGCCGAAATGGTGTAAAGAACCAGGCCGAGAACCAATGCCAGCATAAAGTCAAAGGCGATCAGATAATCTCTTTCCATAAAAGGGCTGCTCCCGGATACGACCAGGACCAGCAGGAAAACAATCATAATGATCAGGAAAAGCGGACTGAATATTTTGGCCAGAATCGGAGCAAAATTCTCGACCACGCTTTTCTTGGTCTCGACCAGATAGACAGTAATCATGGCCACTGCTGCGGCGCCATAAACAATTAAATAATTTTGTATAAACCAACTGGCATCAATTTGAATAGCGAAAAAAATCGCCTGGGTAAACATCGCTAAAACGATGAGACCACAGAAAATAAGGGTGCCGTAAATCACGGATTCACCGGTAAACCGAATGAAATTCATCCGTCCCTGGCTACTGCGCCAATCCGAACCGATATAGGCAACTCCGGTGATTAGCCACAAAAATAGTGGCAGATGTAGGGCGGTCAATAATTCGGTATTATTCGGCGAATGCGAAGGATAAAGGTTGATCAGGATGGCCGCACCGGCAAAAATGCCTAGAATCACGGCAATCGTTTTTAAATTGGCTTTATTTTTATACAGAAAAAACAGAGCAATTAATGGCAGGATGAAAAAACTCAAATTTTTAAAATAAAACAGTTGATATTGAGGATCATTGAAACTGTAGCCTAAAAGTTCGGGAATTTTGAAAAAAGTACCAGCCAAAAAAGAAAAGAGAATAATCAGCCCGATATAGCGCTGATTTTCGCTCGAAATCCCAGTGGGTTCGGGTTCTAACATCAATTGCTTCCAGAGGTTTTCGGTATTTACTTTTGAATATTCCCGAGAAACCGAATGGGTATCGCCAAAACGTTTAACACTGATTAAAAAGGCCTCTTCCGCTGATAATCCGGTGTGGATCAGATCGTCGATCTCATCGTGCAGATGACTTTCCAATTCGATAATGTCCGTTTCCTTAAAATGTCCCTGACTTCGCAGACAGTCACTCCAAGCACGGATGTTTTTTTCTAAATCAAACATGGCAAGCAGTCCTCCTTGTTCATAATTTCAAACCAGGTTTTCGAAAGTGCGGTATGGATAATATCCCATTGTTTCTTTTGTACTTCCAGTTCAATCAGTCCTTCCTCTTTTAGTTTATAGTATTTTCGCTTCCGTCCACCATCTGAATTATTCCAATAAGACACAATAAAATTTTTTTCTTCAAGACGATGGAGCACCGGATAGAGCATCCCCTCGGACCAGACTAGCTCGTCTCCGGTTAATTCTTTAACTTTTTTGATAATTGCGTAGCCATAACTGTCGTTCTCCTTTAATATCGATAAAATAAAGGGCGTTGTAGAGGCTGCAATTAAATCTTTTGATACATTCATTAAGAACCTCCTATATACATAGATCTATTAGGTATAAACGTATTATACATAGAACTTCTAGGTAGTGCAAGTCTTTTCTGCAATTGACAACATAATATTTAACGGTTGTTAATTTTCAAGGATGTCATTCTATGTTAGAATAGAGTCCGTAGAACGATGCAAATAGAGAATTGTCAGTGTGGTATTTCAAGTAGATGAGTTGAGGTAAAAAAATTGGAGCAAAATAATTTTTATAAGCGGCGACCGGGAATGATTGGTGAAAGAAATTTCAGTCAGTATGCGGTTCTGGTAGTTTTATTAGAAACCGAAGAAGGCCCGGCATTTCTTTTTGAAAAACGCGCAGAGACATTAAATCGTCAGCCGGGAGAAATCTGTTTTCCGGGGGGGCGGCTGGAAGAAGGTGAAACACCTTTGGAAGCAGCAATTCGCGAAACCATCGAAGAGCTGCTGGTTGATCGTCAGCAAATCGAAATACTGGGACCCGGTGATGTTTTCATATCGCCGTTTAATTTTATTGTTCATCCCTTTATTGCAATTCTTAGGGATTATAAGTATAGTTTCAGTCGAGAAGAAGTTAGCGAAGTTTTTACTGTGGCAGTGCGTTTTTTTGAAGAACATGAACCTAAAAAGTATCTCAATCATCTGAGTCACGAGCAACCCGGCGATTTTCCCTACGAGTGTATTCCCGGTGGAAAAGATTACCCTTGGGTTAAAGGGACTTATGAGATAAATTTTTATACCTATCGAGATGATGTGATTTGGGGGATGACAGCGGGAATTGTTGAGTCTGCCGTAGAGTTGGTAATCAACTACTGTTTATTAAAGGCAATATAAGGGGAAAGAAGGAAGTCTACTAAACTGCTGATTAGTATTCTCACAATGATGACGATGCAGCACAAGTGCAAAGTTCTGTGCCAGCCGTGTAAAATTATAACTGGAAAGAGGAAATAATGAAAAAAATCTACATCTATGTTTTTTTAACCGGGATGCTTTTCGGATCGATGGAGGTTGCCTTGAAAATTGGGGGAGCAACCTTTAATCCAATTCAGCTGACCTTTATCCGCTTCTTAATAGGAGGGCTTTTTTTGTTGCCTTTTGCAATTGGCGATATCAGGAAAAGAAAGATAAAGCTGAGCAAAAGCGACCTGGGTTATCTTTTTATACTGGGATTAATCTGCATCTGCTTTAGTATGGTGCTTTTCCAAATCGGTTTAATGGGCATTAACGCAAGCTTGGCGGCATTGATTTTTTCGATCAATCCGGTATTTACCATGGTCTTTGCTCACTTTATTGTTCATGAAAAATTCACGAAAAAAAAGGCCATTGCGCTTACCATTAGTATAATCGGGTTGATTATTGTGATGAATCCTCAAAAACTCGTCTCCGGCGAAAGTAATATCTGGTTTTTGTTATTGACCCTGGTGGCAGCTATTGCCTTTGGGTTGTATACCGCCTATGGTAAAAAAAAGATTGGTAAAATCGGCGGTGTAGCTCAAAACAGTTTTAGTTTTTTGATGGGCTCGGGGGTATTATTGGTCATATTGTTTGTTAGCGGTCAACCCGTCTTTCAGGGTGTAAGTCTGAAAAACGCACCGCTGCTTTTTTATCTGGGGGTATGTGTGACTGGGATCGGCTATTACTTTTATCTGAAAACGGTCGAAATTGCCGGGCCATCCACGGCTTCAGTAGCATTCTTTATCAAACCGATGGTTGCACCGATTTTTGCATTCGTTATTCTGGGTGAAGCCATTACATTAAATATCGGGATTGGACTGATCTTCATATTATTTGGATCGTTTGTTAACCTTACTGATGGTGATAAATTGGTCAGGATGTTTAGGATGGAAAGAGTGTTTTACCGGCAGTAAAAAAGATGTGACGTTTTTGCAAAAACCAGTTGACAAAGAGTTGGAAAATATTTATACTAACAAGGTCGTCAAAAACGGCGACAGCGAAAACAGAGCAACATAGAACACAACTTAAAAGAATTTCAAAAAACAGCTTGACAACTAAGAGAAACGACGATACAATAGAAAAGCTTCTTCGGTGGGGAATGATTAAAAATCACCTGAGATGCAGCGGTCATAGAAAAGAGAATAGTACCATAAAACCTGTAAAACAGCCGAAACATCCGCAAGGATGAATGAGGCTAAAATAGAAACAGAGAGATGTACTCTTTAAAACATTAACTCGGCAGAGGATAAAGTGCACTCGGTAGAGTATAAAATACAGTTATTCATGAGACAGCATTTTAAGCCTAACGGCTTTAAATACAAACTTTTATTGAGAGTTTGATCCTGGCTCAGGACGAACGCTGGCGGTATGCTTAACACATGCAAGTCGAACGAGACAAAAGAGAAGTGCTTGCACGGATCTTTTAGAAAGTGGCGAACGGGTGAGTAACGCGTGGGTAACCTACCCTATGGAAAGGAATAGCCTCGGGAAACTGGGAGTAATGCCTTATAAGATATATTTGTCGCATGGCAGATGTATTAAACGCTCCGGTGCCATAGGATGGACCCGCGTCCCATTAGCTAGTTGGTGAGATAACAGCTCACCAAGGCGACGATGGGTAACCGGTCTGAGAGGGCGAACGGTCACACTGGAACTGAGACACGGTCCAGACTCCTACGGGAGGCAGCAGTGGGGAATATTGCGCAATGGGGGAAACCCTGACGCAGCAATACCGCGTGAGTGAAGAAGGTTTTCGGATCGTAAAGCTCTGTTATTGGGGAAGAAAAAAAGACGGTACCCAAGAAGAAAGTCCCGGCTAACTACGTGCCAGCAGCCGCGGTAATACGTAGGGGACAAGCGTTGTCCGGATTTACTGGGCGTAAAGGGCACGCAGGCGGTTTTTTAAGTCAGATGTGAAAGGTACCGGCTCAACCGGTGACATGCATTTGAAACTGAAAGACTTGAGTATTGGAGAGGCAAGTGGAATTCCTAGTGTAGCGGTGAAATGCGTAGATATTAGGAGGAACACCGGTGGCGAAGGCGGCTTGCTGGACAAATACTGACGCTGAGGTGCGAAAGCGTGGGGAGCAAACAGGATTAGATACCCTGGTAGTCCACGCCGTAAACGATGAGTGCTAGGTGTTGGGGAGACTCAGTGCCGCAGCTAACGCAATAAGCACTCCGCCTGGGGAGTACGACCGCAAGGTTGAAACTCAAAGGAATTGACGGGGACCCGCACAAGCAGCGGAGCATGTGGTTTAATTCGAAGCAACGCGAAGAACCTTACCAGGTCTTGACATCCTCTGACMAYCYRAGAGATYRGRCTTTYCCTTCGGGRACAGAGAGACAGGTGGTGCATGGTTGTCGTCAGCTCGTGTCGTGAGATGTTGGGTTAAGTCCCGCAACGAGCGCAACCCCTGTGGTTAGTTGCCATCATTTAGTTGGGCACTCTAAGCAGACTGCCGTGGATAACACGGAGGAAGGTGGGGACGACGTCAAATCATCATGCCCCTTATGACCTGGGCTACACACGTGCTACAATGGTCTGAACAGAGGGCTGCGAAACCGCGAGGTGAAGCTAATCCCTTAAAACAGATCTCAGTTCGGATTGCAGGCTGCAACTCGCCTGCATGAAGTTGGAGTTGCTAGTAATCGCAGATCAGAATGCTGCGGTGAATGCGTTCCCGGGTCTTGTACACACCGCCCGTCACACCACGAGAGTTGGCAACACCCGAAGTCAGTGAGGTAACCGTAAGGAACCAGCTGCCGAAGGTGGGGTCAGTAATTGGGGTGAAGTCGTAACAAGGTAGCCGTATCGGAAGGTGCGGCTGGATCACCTCCTTTCTAGGGAATACAGGAAGTCATGGTACTATTTTCTTTTGTATGACCATTTGGTTATACAAGACASAAGCAATCAGCATAAACTTAATACGTTTTAATGTTGGGGGGGTGTAGCTCAGTTGGGAGAGCACCTGCCTTGCAAGCAGGGGGTCAGGAGTTCAAGTCTCCTCATCTCCACCAATTTTTAAAACAAACGCATGGGCTTGTAGCTCAGGTGGTTAGAGCGCACGCCTGATAAGCGTGAGGTCGGAGGTTCAAGTCCTCCCAAGCCCACCATCAAAAATTGCGATTACACCAGCCCCATGCAAACACATGGCAAGGACCGGATTGATTCAATTCGGGTAAAAGCGTCGATCATTGAAAACAGCATAGTGTATAAAAAAAAATTGAAATACAATTTCTTAACACGAAAACGTAATTTTAGGATCGTATTTTTCGCCAATATTCCTTATTCAGTTAAGGAAGAATTTTGCCGAAAAATGCGTTAGTTTTTACATCAGTCACACGCTAACGCTTAGTGACTTACCAAATTTTAACAAATTTGGGTAAAAACGTYAGGATCAAGAAGAAAAGAGCACAGGGTGAATGCCTTGGCAATCAGAGCCGAAGAAGGACGCGACAAGCTGCGAAAAGCTACGTGTAGGTGCACATAACCGATAAAGCGTAGATATCCGAATGGGGAAACCCGGCTGGTAGAAGACCAGTCACTGTGACGTGAATACATAGCGTTATGGAGGGAACCTGGGGAACTGAAACATCTTAGTACCCAGAGGAAAAGAAAGAAACATCGATTCCTTTAGTAGCGGCGAGCGAACGAGGAAGAGCCCTGATTACATCAAGGCTGTATTATTAGTTGAACGACATGGGAAGGTCGGACGCAGAGGGTGAGATCCCCGTAGACGAAAATAGTATGGACGGGTAATCGACGAGTACCACGGGACACGTGTAACCCTGTGGGAAGATGGGGGGCCCACCCCCCAAGGCTAAATACTACTGATTGACCGATAGCGGAAAGTACCGTGAGGGAAAGGTGAAAAGAACCCCGGAAGGGGAGTGAAATAGAAACTGAAACCCTGTGCTTACAAGCAGCAGGAGCTAACGTGACTGCGTGCTTTTTGTAGAACGGGCCAACGAGTTACGGTATGTAGCAAGGTTAAGTACTTCAGGTACGGAGCCGTAGGGAAACCGAGTCTGAATAGGGCGACTAGTTGCATGCTGTAGACCCGAAACCGTGTGATCTATCCATGACCAGGATGAAGCTTGGGTAAAACCAAGTGGAGGTCCGAACCAGTGTCTGTTGAAAAAGGCTTGGATGAGTTGTGGATAGGGGTGAAATTCCAATCGAACACGGAGATAGCTGGTTCTCCCCGAAATAGCTTTAGGGCTAGCGTTGTAGAGAGAGTGATGGAGGTAGAGCACTGAATAGGCTAGGGGKCGTAAAGMTTACTGAACCTTATCAAACTCCGAATGCCATVCACTTATATACGGCAGTCAGACTGTGTGAGATAAGTCTCATAGTCAAAAGGGAAACAGCCCAGACCATCCGCTAAGGTCCCCAAGTCCAGATTAAGTGGGAAAGGATGTGCAACTGCACAAACAACCAGGATGTTGGCTTAGAAGCAGCCACACATTTAAAGAGTGCGTAATAGCTCACTGGTCGAGTGGTTGTGCGCCGAAGATGAACGGGGCTAAAATCTGGCACCGAAGCGATGGATTATGGTACTACCATAGTGGTAGGGGAGCAATGTCTTGAGGGCGAAGCGAAACTGTAAGGTTTGGTGGACACAAGACAAGAGAGAATGTTGGCATGAGTAGCGAAAGTGAAGTGAGAATCTTCACCATCGAAAGCCCAAGGTTTCCTGAGGAAGGTTCGTCCGCTCAGGGTAAGTCGGGGCCTAAGCCGAGGCGAGCAGCGTAGGCGATGGACAACAGGTTGAAATTCCTGTACCACCTTTAATTGTTTGAGAGATGGAGTGACACAGAAGGATAAGCGAACCCAGCGGTTGGAAAAGCTGGGCCAAGCGTCAAGGCTGAGTAGGGAGGCAAATCCCCTTACTCATAAGGCCAAGGCGTGACGGGGAACGAAAAATAAGTAGGGAAGTCGCTGATTTCACGCTGTCAAGAAAAGCTTCTATTGAGAGAGAAGGTGCCCGTACCGTAAACCGACACAGGTAGGCGAGGAGAGAATCCTAAGATGAGCGGGAGAAGTGTTGTTAAGGAACTCGGCAAAATGACTCCGTAACTTCGGGAGAAGGAGTGCCCCCTTATGGGGGCCGCAGAGAAGAGGCTCAAGCGACTGTTTAGCAAAAACATAGGTCTCTGCTAAATCGAAAGATGATGTATAGGGGCTGACGCCTGCCCGGTGCTGGAAGGTTAAGAGGAGTGCTTAGCGCAAGCGAAGGTGCAAATTTAAGCCCCAGTAAACGGCGGCCGTAACTATAACGGTCCTAAGGTAGCGAAATTCCTTGTCAGGTAAGTTCTGACCCGCACGAAAGGCGTAACGATTTGAGCGCTGTCTCGACAACACACCCGGTGAAATTGTAGTACTCGTGAAGATGCGAGTTACCCGCGACAGGACGGAAAGACCCCGTAGAGCTTTACTGCAATCTGGCATTGAGTTTTGATCGTGCACGTACAGGATAGGTGGGAGACAAAGAATTTGGGACGCTAGTTTCGAAGGAGTTGCCCTTGGGATACCACCCTTGTACGATTGGAATTCTAACGAGTGGCCGTAATCCGGTCATCGGACAGTGTCAGACGGGCAGTTTGACTGGGGCGGTCGCCTCCTAAAAAGTATCGGAGGCGCCCAAAGTTACCTTCAGGATGGTTGGAAACCATCTCTTAGAGTGCAAAGGCAAAAAGGTGATTGACTGCGAGAGAGACATCTCGAGCAGAGACGAAAGTCGGGCTTAGTGATCCGGTGGTTCCGAGTGGAAGGGCCATCGCTCAACGGATAAAAGCTACCTCGGGGATAACAGGCTTATCTCCCCCAAGAGTCCACATCGACGGGGAGGTTTGGCACCTCGATGTCGGCTCGTCTCATCCTGGGGCTGAAGCAGGTCCCAAGGGTTGGGCTGTTCGCCCATTAAAGAGGCACGCGAGCTGGGTTCAGAACGTCGTGAGACAGTTCGGTCCCTATCCGTCGTGGGCGTTAGATATTTGAGAAGAGCTGTTCCTAGTACGAGAGGACCGGAACGGACAAACCACTGGTGCACCAGTTGTTCCGCCAGGAGCATAGCTGGGTAGCTAAGTTTGGAAAGGATAAGTGCTGAAGGCATCTAAGCACGAAGCCCCCTTCAAGATAAGATATCTCACCGAAAGGTTAAGGTCCCTGATAGACGATCAGGTAGATAGGCTGGATGTGGAAGTATGGCAACATATGGAGCTGACCAGTACTAATCGACCGAGGTCTTGATCCAAGATTTTATACACTRTGCTGTTTCSAGTGATCGNNAYGATCACYRRAAARMAATTSATAWANNTGCAATTATAATTAAATAGTTTNWAACTAGTCTAACTAGTTCCGTAATGATGGCGGAAGGGCYACACCTGTTCCCATACCGAACACAGAAGTAAAGTCTTCCAGCGCCGAAAGTACTTGGTGGGCAACTGCCTGGGAGGATAGGACRTTGCGGGATTTTAAATAATCCTCAGTAGCTCAACGGTGGAGCACTCGGCTGTTAACCGATAGGTTGCTGGTTCAAATCCAGCCTGGGGAGCCATTAAGACATCAAGCGGGTGTGAACCATAATGATTCATATCCGCATTTATTACGGCCCCTTGGTCAAGCGGTTAAGACACCGCCCTTTCACGGCGGTAACAGGAGTTCGAGTCTCCTAGGGGTCACCAATTTCATATTCACGCGGCCTGGTAGTTCAGTTGGTTAGAATGCCAGCCTGTCACGCTGGAGGTCGAGAGTTCGAGTCTCTTCCAGGTCGCCATCATATTCACGCGGCCTGGTAGTTCAGTTGGTTAGAATGCCAGCCTGTCACGCTGGAGGTCGAGAGTTCGAGTCTCTTCCAGGTCGCCATCATATTCACGCGGCCTGGTAGTTCAGTTGGTTAGAATGCCAGCCTGTCACGCTGGAGGTCGAGAGTTCGAGTCTCTTCCAGGTCGCCATTTAAACAGAGAACCAAAAATGCATGAACGTAGTGAGTGAACATTTTTGAATGAATCGCTGAGTTGATTGGCTGTGACTTAAAGCAACGTAATTTATATGTGTCAATATTTTATCATTAAGCTGATGTGGCTCAATTGGCAGAGCAGCTGATTTGTAATCAGCAGGTTAACGGTTCGAGTCCGTTCATCAGCTCCATTTTTATGATTAAGCTGATGTGGCTCAATTGGCAGAGCAGCTGATTTGTAATCAGCAGGTTAACGGTTCGAGTCCGTTCATCAGCTCCATTTTTATGATTAAGCTGATGTGGCTCAATTGGCAGAGCAGCTGATTTGTAATCAGCAGGTTAACGGTTCGAGTCCGTTCATCAGCTCCATTTTTATGTCAAGAATTATTTAAACATCTGGGAGAATGCCCGAGTGGCTAAAGGGGGCGGACTGTAAATCCGTTGACAACGTCTACGATGGTTCGAATCCATCTTCTCCCACCAACGCTTTATCCCAATTTCATACCTGAAATTGGTCGGCAGGCGAGCATAGCGAGACAACAGTGATAAAGCTAACGCATTTTAATTGAAAACTCATCCAATTAGGATGAGAAGAGTTTTCGAATAAAATACGCTCCTCTAAATACCCATTAGCTCAGTTGCCAAGTAGAGAACCCAAATCTTTGATTTGGTGTGAATCACTTAGTTAGGCAAACGGGAGTATTCATAATCGTTTGGAGACAGACAAAAAGTAAATTATAGCATGACCCATTAGCTCAGTTGGTAGAGCATCTGACTTTTAATCAGGGTGTCGGGCGTTCAAGTCGCCCATGGGTCACCAATTTCTAAATTTAGCCGCAGATGATGCGGTTTTTTTGCTTTTTTGAATTAGCAAGCATAAAAAGGCTGAAATATTCCATGATATTATAGAAAAAATACAGTTAAAAATTAGACGATTCCATTTTAATTTCTTCTTAAAGTGATATAATTACTCGGTAATACTAAATGAATATAAAGACATCAAGAAAAGGAGGCATTTTAATGGAAAATATTTTAAATATGAATGACGGAAAACTAAGGATTATTCAAGAAACAGTTCCCGGTAAGCAAGTAACATTAGCTCATATCATTGCCAGCCCAGATGAAATTGTTTATAAAAAACTGGGCTTGAATCCCAGTGTTGATTATCAGAAAGCAGCGATCGGGATACTGAGTATGACACCATCAGAAATATCGGTGATTGCTGGAGATTTAGCTATAAAAACATCGGTTATTGATTTGGGGTTTATTGATCGATTCAGTGGTACGCTGATGTTTACCGGGAGAATATCAGAGGTGGAGTCTGCGATCACAACGATTTTAACTTATTTGCAAAACACCTTGAAATTTACAATTTGTGAGATTACAAAAACCTGAGAGTGAAGGCATAACATGAAAAAAATGATATTAGTCGGTCGAAGTGAATGTGGAAAAACAACATTACGACAAGCCTTAAAAGGAAAAGAGATTCGTTACGAAAAAACCCAGTATGTCAATCATTATGATGTAGTGATTGATACCCCAGGGGAATATGCAGAAACGAAAGGTTTAGCTAGAGCATTAGCCTTGTATTCTTATGAGGCGGATGTGGTAGCTCTTTTAATTAATGCAACGGAGCCTTATTCGCTTTATCCGCCATGTATTACTCCCGTTGCAAATCGACCCTGTATTGGTGTGGTTACTCAGATTGATGCCTCTGGCGCTGATGTGGAACAGGCAGTGAGTTGGCTGGAATTAGCTGGATGTGATACGATTTTTAGAGTAAGCTCTTATACTGGTGAAGGTATTTGGGAAATCCTTGATTATCTCAAAGATGAAGGTGATATCTTGCCCTGGGATAAGAAATCAGAAGCTGAAAAACCTAGAAATGTCATATCAACTAAAATGATGTAGCAATAAAACCTTTTAGCTGGAGGATGGAACACTAATGAAAATTGAATTGCAAGAACAAAATGCTTGCAGAATGATGAATTAATTGTTATAATAGTACCGTTGCGGAAGTGGCTCAGTGGTAGAGCACTGGCTTCCCAAGCCGGGGGTCGCGAGTTCGAATCTCGTCTTCCGCTCCATATTAAGATAATAGTGGCATTGAATCAGGAGTGTAAAGTTGCAAATAGCGATTTTACGCTCTTTTAACGGATTAAAGCGAAATATTGGGAATCTTTTAAAATCGCATTGAATAAATAAAAAAGTCGAAAAAAGTTCCGAAACGGGTTGACAAAACCTACGTATTTTGTTATTATAATCAGGCACGTTACAGATACAACAATTGCTTTAGCGGATGTGGCGGAATTGGCAGACGCGCTAGACTTAGGATCTAGTATCGAATGATGTATGGGTTCAAGTCCCTTCATCCGCACCATTTATAAGCGGAAGTGGCTCAGTGGTAGAGCATCGCCTTGCCAAGGCGAGGGTCGCGAGTTCAAATCTCGTCTTCCGCTCCAAAATTTAATAAATCTGAATCGGTTGGGTATTTATCCCAATCATTCTTTTTTAATCTACTTATGTGCGCCCATAGCTCAATTGGATAGAGTGCCTGGCTTCGAACCAGTAGGTTGGGGGTTCGAGCCCCTCTGGGCGTACCATAAACGTGCTTAAACAGTCATTCGTGGCTGTTTTTTATTTACGCAAAAGAAGATGTAAATGAGATTAAGAGAAATCAGACAAAATCAGAATAGGAAAATAAAATGAAATCAGAAATCAGCATTAACAAAGCAATCTTGCATGTATTGGACACCAACGCAAACATCCCGGTGTTATCGGATATGCTCCTGAACATGACCGTAACAGTGAAAGAATATGTGGAAAAGCATGTGGAAAGATCAATAAAAGATCCGGAGATCAAACGGACTGTCTTTCGGACGGGCAGTCCTTTTAAAGACCGGATTATTGATTACAAGAATAATCCTCACGAGCTTGTTCGGATTAGTTCGGAAATATCCCAGCTTTTTTTTGAGTATATGCAAGAAAACATCGAAATACCATCTGCCGATCTGGTTTTTGTGGATTTTAATGTCGAGCATGAAACTTATTTGGGTATATTCAAGTTTAATTATAAGCAGGGTTATATTCACTATGTGAATACTGACAAAGGTCTGACCAATGATATTCTGGTTCAACCCTGTGTACTGCCAACAGAAAGTCAGAAACTGGATGAATTCATTCTCGTTAATCTGGCTTGTGATGAGGTTCTGATCAAGGAAAAGAAATATCCAATCAATAATGAGAAAGATTATTATATTTCCACTCAATTAGTTTTCTGTGAGCCGGCGATGTCAGAAAAAGAGGCCTATGACATTATCGATAAAACAGTCAAAGAAGTGATTGTCAGAGAATATGGCGGTGATTATCAAAAGCTCAATGCCGCTAAAACAGTGCTGGCTGATGATTATGAAACCGAAAGCGAAATCGACGTGGACAATCTGGCCAAAACGGTTTTTGACGGGGATTCGACCATTCAGGAGCGGTTCAGGTCGTCCTTGGAAGAAAAAGGGCTCTACGAAAAAAAGATCCCGGTCACCCCGAATATTGAAAAGAAGATCTTTGGCAAACAAAAATTTATTACCGATACGGGCATTGAAATCAGTATTCCGATGGACCAGCTGAAGCGAAATGATATCATTGAGTTTAAAAATAATCCGGATGGTACCATCTCCGTGGAAATCAAGAATATTGGACTACTAAACCAGAAATAAATAGTCGTTTCGTTAACCGGAGGGCACTTTTGCAATGATGAATCATAAATGTGGAAGGAAGAATTTTATGAAGACGAAAAAAGCATTTAAATTAATCAGAAAAAACACCTTTATCTCGTGTATTCCATTGATCAGTGCCAATCGCGATGAATTAATAGCTGATGTTGAAGTGGGAGTGGCAAATGGTTGTGATTTTCTGGAGTGGCGTCGCGATCATTTCATGGCGGGGGGGAACTGCTCACGGCGGAAGAAGAACAGGATTTGTTAGTTGAAATAAAAACAAGAATGCCCGATCAGGGACTTATTTATACTTATCGCAGTCATCTGGAGGGCGGCGTTTGTGAAACCGCAGATGAAATCCGGACAGCCGCAATCATTGCGGCGATAAAAAGTAACCGGGTCGACTATGTGGACGTGGAACTTAATAGCGAGCCGGCTTTTCTGGAGCGGATTAGAGGGGCTTTAAAAGTAAGTGAAAGCCAATGGCTGGTTTCTCATCATAACTTTGAAAAGACCCCGACTACAGAGGAAATAAACGCTGTTTTTAAAGCCATGGAAGCGGTCGGCGGCGATGTCCTAAAACTGGCAGTGATGCCGCAGTCAATGGATGACGTCCGCCACCTGATCCAGGCCACCCTCACTTACAACGAAAAATCCCAGAAGCCGATGATTGCCATTGCGATGGGATCATTGGGGTCAATAACCCGAATAGCACCTGATTTGTGCGGCGGTTCCCTGACCTTTGCGGCGGGAGCCGGGAAAACAGCGCCTGGTCAGCTCAGTCTGGAAGAAATAATCGACTTACGAAAAAGAATGGCTCTGATATAAATATCAGAGCTATTTTTTTTCGATGATAGGGAAATCAAGATCCTTAATACCCCAGTCAATGGGCTCAATTCCCTGGGCCTTCAGCAGGTCGTTTGCTTTGGAAAAAGGTCGACTGCCGAAAAATCCCCGGTGGGCTGACAATGGACTAGGGTGGGGTGAGGTGATAATCGGATGTCGGGGGTTGGTAATCAGGGCTTTTTTGTTTTGAGCATCGCGACCCCAGAGAATAAAAATAACCGGTTCGGCCCGGGTGTTCAATCGTTCAATGATCCGGCTGGTGAAAATCTCCCAACCGGCATTGCGATGGGAACCGGCTTCACCGCCCCGGACGGTCAGAACGGCATTGAGCAGTAGTACCCCTTGCTCAGCCCAGGCAGTTAAACAGCCATGGCTGGGAATCGGGCAGCCCAAATCGGCTTCCAGTTCTTTGTAGATGTTAAGCAGTGAAGGGGGGATCGAAACCCCGGGTTTGACAGAAAAAGCCAGGCCATGAGCCTGGCCTGGTCCATGATAGGGGTCCTGGCCGATAATACAAACCTTGGTTTTTGATAATGGCGTTAAGTGAAAGGCATTAAAAATTTCATCCATCGGCGGATAGACCACCCGACTTCGATATTCTTTAATTAAAAAAAGTCGCAGGTTTTGATAATAGTCAGTTTTGATTTCCTGTTGAATGGGCTCTTCCCAATCGTTATTAAAATGAATTGGCATGGTTGCGTTCTCCTATGCATTGGTTTTATCGTGTATGATCTCTTGATTATACACTATAAAAGCAGGTTTTCAACCCGGATTTTTATTTCCATAAAAGAGGGATTATGTTATAATGGATAAAGTATACAATATTATGAGTGCATTGAGAGGGCGTATGAGTAAGATTATTTTAAAAGCTCGAGCAAAGGTCAATCTATCCTTGGATGTGACCGGGATCAGGGAAGATGGCTATCATGAAATGAGGATGATTAATCATTCCATCGAACTGGCTGATGTACTGACCTTTTACCCTCGGGAGCAAGGAATTGTGTTGACTTCCAATGAGCACACCATTCCCCTGGATGAGAGAAATCTGGTCATCAAAGTGGCCCTAAAACTTCAAAACCAATTCACGATTAAACGAGGCGCCAAGATTCATCTGGAAAAAAGAATTCCCGCTCAGGCAGGTCTGGCGGGTGGTAGCAGCGATGCTGCCGCAGCTTTAAAAGGGCTAAATACCTTATGGCAACTGGGACTCTCGCAGTCGGAACTTTTGAAAATTGCGGTTACCATTGGAGCAGATGTTCCCTATTGTTTGGTTGGTGGTACGGCTCTGGTGGAAGGAATCGGAGAAAAGATTACACCCATTGGCGATTTAAGAAAGATGACGATTCTGGTCGTGAAACCGGATATTGATATCGCTACCCCCTGGGCCTTTAAAAAACTGGATAATTCAATCATAAAAAAACACCCGGATATCTCGGCGCTTATGGCATTGCTAAAACAAGATGCTTATCATGAGCTTAACGAGGTCGTCGGAAACGTTTTTGAAGCCGTTGCCTTTGCAGATTATCCTGAAATAGCAGCGATCAAAAAAGAAATGCTGGCTACGGGAGCACTGGCGTCGATCATGACCGGTAGTGGTTCCACGGTTATTGGATATTACGCGGACCGGGAATTAGCAGTAAAAATGTGGCAGCAATTTAAAGAAATATACCCCCTGTGTTTTTTGAGTAAAACGGAGGAAAGTGGAGGAGAAAATTATGTGGAGTGAAAAAAAAGGCTTAAGCCTCGATATAAGTTCTTGCAAGCCGCTGCGAGAAATTGTTTTTGAAACCATTCGTTGCGCCATTATTACTGGTGAACTTCAGCCGGGACAACGCTTAATGGAGGTTCAACTGGCAGAGCAAATGGGTGTCAGCAGAACACCGGTGAGAGAATCAATCAGAAAACTTGAACTGGAAGGACTGGTAAAAATGGTGCCACGAAAGGGCGTTTATGTGACGCCAATGTCGGTTAATGACCTCAAAGAAATGATGGAAATCCGCCGGGCGCTGGAAGGTCTGGCGGCGGAGTTGGCGGCCATGAATGCTACAAAAGACGAAATTAGCCGGCTTTATGAAGCCAATGAGTTATTTGGGGAGTCCGCTTTGCATAATGACGAAGAGGGGATCATCAAACACGATATGCATATTCATGAGACCATTTATAGGGCATCGAAAAATGTAAAATTGCAAACGATGATTAACAGCCTGCGGGAACAGATGCAGCGGTTTCGGGCCGAGTATGTGCATCGGATTGAAGATAAAACGCCGCTGGTGAATCAGCATATGGAAATTATCCGGCAAATTGAAAAGGGTGCGTGTAAAAAAGCCAATCTTGCCGCCTGCGACCATATTTTCACCACCGGCGATAGCATGCTTGGATTGTTGAAAAAAACAGAGTAACGAAAGATAAAAAACGCTTCCCTGAAAAAATGATTTGTTATTTTTAGGGAAGCGTTTTGATTAAAGTGGATAGCGGGAAGCAAACTTTACTCTAGAGTGCCGAAATCATTGTTCTCTAAGAAATTTTTATTATTAAATAATGCCAGAACAAGAATGATGCTGCCGCATACCACAAAAACATCGGCGAAATTAAAAATGGCAAATTTAATCATTCGAAAATCAAGGAAATCTACCACAAAATCAAGGCGTAGCCGGTCCAGTAAATTACCAGCAGCACCACCAATGATAAAGGCAAGCGAGCCATTAATGACGCGATTTTCTTTGATGTTGGGTATTTTGATTAAGAAGTAAATGAGTACACCAAGAAAAACCAGGGTCATAATAATTAAAAATATCTGCATGTTAGTAAACAGACTAAATGCTGCACCGGTGTTTTCGATATAGGTTAAATGAAAAACATTTGGGATCAGCGGTAGAGTGTCAAGGGGTTTTATATGTGCAATGACCAGGTATTTTGTATACTGGTCCAGAAAAATAACAAAAAGGATAATAGCGATATAAATCATGGTTGCTCCTAAACAAATAATTAAGTATATGAAAATATTATGATAGTTTTCTCTAAAAGACAAGGAAAACTTTAATACACGGCGATTTTATTTTAGATTAATCATAATTTAAGAATCTGTTTGAAACTGCTTTAAATTATTCTGGTAAAATGTTAAGATATAGTTCGAGCTGATAACAGTACTGGAGGGGCATTTGAAATTTAAAATTGATCTCGAACTTGTAAAAAAATATAGCTACTTTTTGGTTGGTGTTCTGATTCTGGTTCTGATTTACAAACTATTGGATAATTTTGGCGTGGTGACGGCAACTGTTGGCGGATTTATTACCAGAACGCTGGAAGTATTGAGGCCTATTTTAGTGGGCGTAGTGCTGGCGTATTTTTTGTTTAAACCAATGCGGGGAATTGAAAAGTTTATTTTTAAGACCATTCCTAAAAGTCGGGACAAAGCCGGAGCGATTCGACTGATTTCGATCCTGATCGTCTATGCGATCACCATTGTACTGATTGTCTTGTTTTTTTATGCAACCATTCCATCAGTGGTAGAAAGTTTGACGGGGCTGATTTCCCAAACGCCGCAGTATTTAATAACCATTGATAATTATCTGGGTGAAAGCCTGGCCAACGGCGGTGCTGCCCAGGATATTTTAGCAGAGCTTAAGTTTGCTATTGACAGCCTTCAAAGTATGACGACCAGGGATATAATAAACCAGATTGCATCATATTTTGGAACAAATCCGGATTCCATAAAAAATATTGGGAATTTTGCCTTCGTCTTTTTAAAAGGAACCATCGGGTTTGTTATTTCTTTCTTTATTGTGTTTTTTGTGGGGTTATACCTGATGCTGGATAAAGAAAAAATTAGTGAACAGGTGGACCGTTTTGCCAAAGCGGTGATGAATAAAACCTTATACAACGGTTCCCACTGGGCGATCCTGACCATCGATGAAATTTTTTACAAATATTTTACCGGGAAAATACTTACTTCGATGTTAATTGGATTTCTTTTCTATTTGGGAATGTTGGTGATCGGTGTCGATTATGCCCCCTTATTCGGCGTTATTGTGGCGATTACCAATGTGATTCCTTATTTCGGTCCCATTATCGGAGCAGTTCCGGCCGTTATCATTACCTTAATTGATGAACCGGTTAAGGCGCTTTGGGTCGGGATCTGGATTTTGGTTGTACAACAGTTTGACGGGAATGTTTTAGCCCCCAATGTGCTGGGGAAAATTGTCGAACTCAATCCCTTTTGGGTGTTGTTCTCTGTCATCGTCGGAGGCAGTCTCTTCGGCATTCCGGGCATGTTTGTGGCGATCCCGATGTTTGCCGTAATTAAGGTCTTTTTTGAAGAAGGCTTAACACGCTGGGAACGAAAAAAAGAACTGCTCGAGAAACCGCTTGAATAATCAGCTAAATAAAAATGTGCATAATTGCTGGGGGAAACCCCATTGAAAAAGGAAAGGACACAGATTGATGGAAAGTGTATTTGACGTATTGCAGGAGCGGGGGTTTATCGAACAGTGTACCCACGAAGAGGAAATTAAAAAACTATTGGCGGAGGAATCCGTTTCATTTTATATTGGTTTTGATCCGACGGCGGACAGTCTTCACATCGGACATTTCATTCAGATTATGGTAATGGCCCACATGCAACGGCATGGACATCGTCCGATTGCCCTAATCGGGGGCGGAACCACCATGATTGGTGATCCTTCTGGCCGAACCGACATGCGTCAGGTGATGACAGCAGAACGGATTGTAGAAAATGGTGAAAAATTCAAGCGTGTGTTTGAAAAGTTTTTGACCTTTGAAGATGATAAGGCTGTGATGCTTAATAATGCCGAGTGGTTACTGCCTCTAAACTATATCGAATTTTTGCGGGAAATTGGGGCACATTTTTCAGTGAATCGGATGCTGACTGCCGATTGTTATAAATCGCGGCTGGAAAAAGGGCTGACCTTTTTAGAATTCAATTATATGTTGCTCCAGGCTTATGATTTTTACGTCTTACATCAAGAACAGGGCTGTAAGATGCAGTTCGGCGGAAATGATCAGTGGTCCAACATCATTGCCGGAGTTGAATTGGTCCGGCGCAAAGATGCTAAACAGGTTTTCGGAATGACCTTCTCCCTGTTAACGACCAGTGAAGGGATCAAAATGGGGAAAACCGCTAAAGGTGCCTTATGGTTGGATCCGGAAAAAACATCGCCCTATGAATTTTACCAATACTGGCGAAACATTGCCGATGCCGATGTCGAAAAATGTTTGGCCCTGCTGACCTTTATTCCGATGGACGAGGTGCGTCGGCTGGGAGCACTTAAAGACTCAGAAATCAACCAGGCTAAGGAAATTCTGGCTTACACAGTCACTGAAATTATTCACGGCTCGCAAGCCGCACAGGAGGCTCAAAATGCGGCCCGGAAGCTTTTTGGCGGTGACCAGGGCGATGCCGAGATACCAAGCGTAGAACTATCAAAGGCTGAACTGGGAGCAGGTATGGATATTCTTGCTTTGTTAGAAGTTGCCAAACTGATTCCCACCCGCAGTGAGGGACGGCGCTTAATTAAACAGGGCGGAGTTTTGCTAAATAGCGAAAAAGTAACAGACTTTAAGCTGTTGGTAACCCCGACAGCTTTTAAAGACGGAAGAATTGTCCTGAAAAAGGGCAAAAAAGCATTCAAGCAAATTAATCTTGTATAGAAGGTGACCAGATGATTAGTTCAAAACCAGTTAGAGGTACAAGGGATATTCTACCCGAGGAAGCAAAAATCCGGGATCGCCTGGAACAGCAGATATTGGCAGTCTATCGCGCGCATGGATTTAGTCGGATTGAAACCCCGGTAATGGAAAATCTGGAATTGCTTTTGGGCAGTGACGGGGGCGAAAACTTAAAAATGCTTTTTACCGTTTTAAAACGCGGTGAAAAGCTTAACTTAAATCCCGATGCCAGTGTCTTAGATCTTTGCGATATGGGACTGCGCTTTGATCTCACCCTGCCCCTGAGTCGTTTTTATTCAAATAATCAGGAAGTGTTAGAAACGCCGTTTAAGGCCATTCAGATCGGTAACGTCTTTCGGGCAGAACGGCCCCAGAAAGGACGATTCCGGGCATTTAAACAATGCGACATCGATATTATCGGCGATCCAACCGTTTCGGCCGAGATTGAGTTGATCGATACCACCGCAAAAGCACTGCTGGCGATCGGTTTTTCGGGGTTCACCATTAAAGTGAATCATCGCCAGCTACTTAGTGAGGTCATTATAAAGGCCGGATTTGCAGCGGATCAGGTTGGGTCGGTCTGTATTTCGCTGGATAAAATGGATAAGATCGGAGCCGCTGGGGTAACTGGTGAATTGTTGGAAAAGGGACACGAGCAGCAAAAAGTGAACCAGCTGATGGCCTGTGTTACCGGTATCAATCTCGATAATTTGGAAAAGTGGGTGGAAGATACTGCTTCAATTGGGGACCTGACCCAGGTGATAAGTACTGTCAAAACGCTGGCCAAAGAGCAATTTGATGTTGTTTTTGACTTTTCATTGATCCGGGGCATGGGCTATTATACCGGTCTGATCTTTGAAGTCAGTTACGGACCCTATGGGTATTCCATTGCCGGCGGCGGTCGTTATGATAACATGATTGGGAAGTACAACAAGGTTTCGGTGCCAGCAGTTGGCTTTTCGATTGGTTTCGAACGAATTATTTCAATTCTCATGGAAGAACAGCAAGATGCCCGACAAATCGACCCGGCTATTATTCTGTTCTACGACGCACAAATCAATAACATGGGAGCTGTCATCGGTGCAGCTGACTGTTGGCGGAACGAAGGTTATCGGGTGAATCTGGTAGCCATGAAGAAAAAATTTGGCAAGCAGATCGCAGCCTGGGATAACGGCCAGTATGAAGGCTTTCTGGTATTTGGCCGGGATGAAGAAATCAAGAAATTTTAAAGATTTAGTTTTTATTACCTAAAACACCGGTATGCCTCGGTCATGCCGGTGTTTTGTTGTCATTTTTTGATTGTAATGCGAAACTATTTAAGAATAAAGTGAAATCTTATGTTATAATGTAATATTGATAGTTAGAAGTAGGATCAAAAATAACGATAAAGGATAAATAAATGTCGAAAATAGTAAATTTAATTGCCACGGTTGCGTTTGGAATCGAAAGTGTGGTAAAGGACGAAATAAAAAAACTGGGCTATGAGGTAACGGAAGTTGAGAATGGAAAAATTCGTTACGCTGGCCCTTTAGACGCTATTCCCCGATCAAATCTGTGGCTGCGCTGTGCTGACCGGGTACTACTGGAGATTGGCCGATTTAAGGCCGAAACCTTTGATGAATTGTTTGAGAAAACAAAGGCCCTGCCCTGGGAAAACTGGATCCCTGTTGACGGAGAATTTCCGGCGGCTAAAATCACCAGCGTCAAATCGACCTTGTTTAGTAAGTCGGACGGGCAGCGGATTGTCAAAAAAGCGGTGGTGGAACGGTTAAAATCGAAGTATCATGTCGAATGGTTTGAAGAAAGTGGTGGCAAGTATCCCATTCATATTCAAATTCTAAAGGACGAGGTGACCCTGTCCATTGATACGAGTGGCTCCGGTCTTAACAAGCGCGGGTACCGTCAGTATGGAAATGAGGCGCCGCTTAAAGAAACCATTTCAGCAGCCCTGGTTTATCTATCAAGGTGGCGCCCGGAGCGTGTTTTTCTGGACCCCCTGTGCGGTTCCGGAACGATTGTTATTGAAGCGGCGTTAATTGGTAAAAACATAGCTCCGGGCCTGAAACGGGATTTTATTTCTGAAACCTGGGACGCCATTCCGGCGGAGCTGTGGGAACAGGCCAGACAGGAAGCTCGCGATGCCATTAACGACAAAGAATTTTTGTTACTGGGATCGGACTGTGATGCCGATGCCTTAAAACAGGCCCGAACCAATGCTGAGCTGGCCGGGGTCGCGGATCTGGTTGCTTTTCAGAAACTGCCGGTTCAATCCATTTCCACCAAGAAAAAATACGGGGTCATTATTACCAACCCGCCGTATGGGGAGCGAATTGGTGAAGAAAAAGAAATTCAGCGTTTGTATCGGGATATGGGTAAGGTTTTTCGAAGTCTGGAAGATTGGTCCTATTTTATTATTACCGGTTATGAAAAGTTTGAGAAATTCTTTGGTGAAGCATCAACCAAAAACAGAAAACTTTATAATGGTGACATTAAGACCCATTATTACCAATATTATGGCCCGTTGCCACCGCGGAAACGAAAACCAGAGGACGTAGCAGAGGTCTTAAACAATACAGAAATAACTGAATAATAGCGTAAATAATGCAGGAATCGATTTATCAAGAGATAAATCAAGAAAAAATAAAGAATAGGTGAAAAGATGAAACGAGTATCAAATAGTCGATCGAACAGCACTAAGACCAGTGATAAGCCCAGAGGCAGAAAAAGTGACAACGCGCCAAAAGATGATAAAAAACCCCGCAAGTTTGAAGAACGCGGTGCCAGGGATGATAAAAAGTCCCGCAAATTTGATGCGCGTGGTCCTAAAGAAGAACGGGGACCCCGTCGTTTTGACGAGCGTAAACCGCCCCGCAAACAGGAGCGATTTAATCGTGAAGATGATGGTGTAACCGAAGAAACATTTGTAATCGTGGGGAAAAACCCGGTGATGGAAGCACTGCGTTCTGGTCAGGAAATTGACAAGCTGCTGATCTTAAAAGACAATACCGACCATGTCCTTAAAAAAATTACTGATATGGCCAAAAAGCAAAACATTATTATCCATTCTGTTGAAAAAGCGAAACTGGAGTATCTGGCCGATGGTCAGGTTCATCAGGGGATTGTAGCACTGATGGCACCATTCCCCTACAGTGATCTTCAGGATATCCTAAGTCATGCCAAGGCCAAGGGGCGTGACCCCTTCATTGTCATTTTGGATCATCTCACTGATCCCCACAATCTGGGGGCGATTATCCGGAGTGCTAATGTTTGCGGTGCTGACGGGGTGATCATTCCCAACCGTCGATCGGCTTCTTTGACCGCCGTTTCGGTTAAGGCTTCCTCCGGGGCGGTATCTCACACCCCGATAGTTAAAGTGACCAATCTCAGCCAGACAATTGATGAGCTAAAGAAAAAAGGGTTTTGGATCATGTCTACCGATATGAAGGGAAATCCTTATTATAAAGCAGATTATAAGGGGTCTCTGGCCATTGTTATCGGTAACGAAGGCGTTGGAATCAGCGAAAAAGTAAAGAAACAATGCGATTTTTCGGTTTCTATTCCAATTCATGGCGAAATCGAATCCTTTAATGCTTCAGCAGCTGCAGCGATCATTTTTTCAGAGGCTGCCAAACAACGGTTTCAATGAAAACTATATTAATTGTGGATGGCTATAATGTCATCCACGGTTCAGAGGATTTAAAACGCCTTTCAGAAATAGAACTGGAAGAAGCACGCGTCAAGTTGATTAGTGATTTAAATGGCTACAGCGGATTCAAAGGATGGGAAACCATCCTTGTTTTTGATGCCTATTTGCAACAATCGCTGGAAAAACGGGAAGAGTTGGTGGGGCAAATTAAGGTGGTTTTTACCGAAAAGAATAAAACTGCCGATACGTACATTGAAAAACTGGTTTACAGCCTGCCGAAAGCCTACAGTGTCCGGGTGGTGACATCGGATTTTACCTTGCAGCAAATGGTGATGGCCAGCGGAGCCGAGCGGGTTCCAGTGCGGGAGCTGATCCAGGATATGGAAGCAGTTGTCAAAAAATTTCGTGATGATAAGAAGAAAAGTGTCCAAAAACAAGGGCTTAAGCTCAGTGACTTTATGGATGCGGAGACCCTGGATCAATTTAATAAAATGCGCGTTAAAGAATGATGCGAGGATAAGATGAGCGAGCCTGGAAATGAAAAACGATCAGAATTAGAAATAGTAAAGACAGCCCAACAAGGCGACAAGGCTGCCGAAGAATTTTTGCTGGAAAAATACCGCAAAAACGTACTGATCCGGGCCCGATCCTACTATCTGGTGGGGGGAGATAATGAAGATCTGATCCAGGAGGGGATGATGGGGTTACTCAAAGCCATCTGGAATTTTCGCCCCGACCGGGAAGTTCAATTCTCGACCTTTGCCAATCTCTGTATTGAACGTCAAATCCAAACCGCTATCAGTTCAGCCAATCGACAAAAGCATCTACCACTGAATAATTCGGTGTCCATCTATGCTGCAGTTTCAGAAGAGGAGCCGCAACATCGTATTCTTGACCGGTTGGCCGCCAAAAAAAGTGTTGAGCCTGGGGTAGAGTTAATCAAAGCAGAAGAGCTGGAGCAATTAATAATTGATGTTAAACGCGAATTGTCTGCTTTTGAAAAAAAAGTGCTTGCCTATTTCATTCAGGGAGCCTCCTATTATGAAATATCCAGGATGTTGGACTGCAGCAATAAGTCAGTTGACAATGCATTACAGCGAATCCGAAAAAAAATAGGCAAAAAAATATGAAAAACGGTTGACAAAAAAGCAAAAACAAACTATCATAGAGAAGCTGAATTAATAAGCACGTGGGAGAATGCCCGAGTGGCTAAAGGGGGCGGACTGTAAATCCGTTGACAACGTCTACGATGGTTCGAATCCATCTTCTCCCACCATTTTATTATAAGCCCTCATAGCTCAGTAGGTAGAGCACCACCATGGTAAGGTGGGGGTCTCCGGTTCAAATCCGGATGAGGGCTCCATTTTTATATCACAAATTAAATTTGACATAGTAGTAACACGATAATTTTTAGATTTGTAAGGAGAATACAATGGCAAAGTCAAAATTTGAAAGAAATAAGCCCCATGTAAATGTTGGAACAATTGGTCACGTCGATCATGGTAAAACGACATTAACAGCGGCAATCACATCGGTACTTAATAAGCGCTTTGGAACAGGGGAAGCCGTTGCATTTGAAAACATCGATAAAGCCCCAGAAGAAAGAGAACGTGGGATCACGATTTCAACCGCTCACGTCGAATATGAAACAGCAGTACGTCACTATGCTCACGTTGACTGCCCGGGCCATGCCGATTATGTTAAGAACATGATTACCGGTGCTGCTCAAATGGACGGCGCGATCCTGGTTGTTAGCGCTGCCGATGGTCCAATGCCACAGACCCGTGAACATATCCTGTTAAGCCGTCAGGTAGGCGTACCATACATCGTTGTTTTCTTAAACAAAGTCGATATGGTCGATGACGAAGAATTACTGGAATTAGTTGAAATGGAAGTGCGTGAACTTCTTGACGAATATGAATTCCCAGGCGACGATACACCAATCATTGCCGGATCTGCTTTAAAAGGTCTGGAAGATCCCGATGGCCCATGGGGAGACAAGATTGTTGAACTGATGACTGCTGTTGACGAATGGATTCCTGATCCTGTTCGTGATACTGAAAAACCATTCCTGATGCCAGTCGAAGATGTTTTCTCAATCACCGGCCGTGGTACCGTCGCAACTGGACGGATCGAACGTGGGATTGTTAAAGTCGGTGAAGAAGTTGAAATTGTCGGTATTCACGATGTTCGCAAAACAGTCGTAACCGGAATCGAAATGTTCCGTAAATTACTGGACGAAGGACGATCAGGGGATAACGTTGGGGCATTACTGCGTGGTGTTGACCGAACTCAAATCGAACGTGGACAGGTACTGGCTAAGCCCGGTTCCATCAAACCACATACCCACTATATGTCAGAAGTCGTGGTGTTGACCGAACTCAAATCGAACGTGGACAGGTACTGGCTAAGCCCGGTTCCATCAAACCACATACCCACTATATGTCAGAAGTCGTGGTGTTGACCGAACTCAAATCGAACGTGGACAGGTACTGGCTAAGCCCGGTTCCATCAAACCACATACCCACTATATGTCAGAAGTATATGTCTTAACCAAAGAAGAAGGCGGACGTCATACCCCATTCTTTGACGGCTATCGACCACAGTTCTACTTTAGAACAACGGATGTAACAGGTGTTATCAAATTACCAGAAGGTGTTGAAATGGTTATGCCAGGGGATAACGTGCAAATGGAAATCACCCTGATTACCCCAATCGCCATCGAAGAAGGTTTACGTTTCGCGATTCGTGAAGGCGGTCGTACCGTTGGTTCTGGTGTTGTAGCTAAAATGCTGGCGGACTGAAGCTGAGTCTGATTTTAAAAAGTCAAACCGTCCTTGCGAGGGCGGTTTTTTTACTTGCGTATTGTTAAAGTTTAAAGATAGTGGTAAAATAGTAACTTAGAGAAATTGCTGATTTTAGATCGATTAGTAAAAAATTGCTGGCTGCAATTTAGAAAGAAGTGAGAAATGATTAGACTCTTAGTTGATAGTATGTGCGATCTACCAAAAGACTTTGTGAATCATCCCAGTCTGGATATGGTTTCGCTGAATGTTATTATTGAAGGGGTGGTCTACCGGGATAAACGGGAAATTGATCTGGACGGCATGAACAAGTTTATGAAACAAGGAATTGTTCCGACCACGTCTCAGGTCAATCCGGGGGACTTCATGGAATACTTTGAAAACTGTGCCAAAAACAATATCGAGTGCCTCTATCTTGCGTTTACCTCAAAACTATCAGGGAGCTATGAAACGGCTGGTCTGATTTTAAAAGAGGTGAAGGAAAAATACCCCGATTTCAAGTGCCGAATCGTTGACAGTCTCCACAGCGGCGGCAGCATTGGTTTGATCGCAGTGGAACTGCTAAAACTGATTGACCAGGAAAAAGATCTGAATTATCTGGCTGATGCAGCAGTGAAGTTCATTCCTCATGCTCATTTTTATTTTAGTATTGAAGATCTCAACTGGCTGTACATGGGTGGTCGGGTATCCAAGGGTACAGCAGTCGTCGGTGGTTTCTTAAAAATTCATCCGATCGTATCGGTGGAAGATGGCGAACTAAAAATTATTGGTAAGTCTCGAGGAACAAAAAAAGCCCAAAAGACGATTATTGATAAGACGGCAGAAAATATTGTGGGATATCTGGATCAAAACGTTGGCATTGCCTATACCGGGTCGATGAAGCCGGTCGAAGATTATGAAGCGGCACTTCGCCTGATGGGTGTTAAGCATATCGAGCCTGTTCCGATTGGATGTGTTCTGGCAGCCCATCTGGGTCTTCAGGGAACAGGGATTTACTTTCTGGACACACCGCCGGACGAAATATTGAAGTAAGAAAAAAATAAAATCATTGTTAAATTAAAAAAAACGCTTGCCAAGGGCGTTTTTTTCTTGTATAATGTGAAAGGTTGACACTCTGCGATGAAGTGAGAGGTTGCTGTCGCCTTAGACAGGTTTTTCCCATGGAGTATGTCACGATCTTTGAATCGGACGACAACCACTCAAAATCAAGTATTTTCGGCAAAATGATCCGTCATTTTGCTAAAAAAATAATGATGAAACACCCGGATGGGTTGACGAGTGGTTGGAGTACCTAAATGACGAGTAAAAATTGATAAGGAGGTAAAATTTAGGTATGGCAAAACAAAAGATTAGAATCAGATTAAAAGCGTTTGATCACAAGTTACTCGATCAATCCGCTGAACGAATTGTTGAAACAGCAAAGAGAACAGGTGCGAGCGTATCTGGTCCAGTGCCACTGCCAACAGACAAAGAAATCATTACGATTCTTCGAGCAGTGCACAAGTATAAGGATTCCAGAGAGCAATTTGAAATGCGCACACACAAACGGTTAATTGACATTTTAAACCCAACACCAAAAACCGTAGACGCATTAATGCGATTGAACTTACCAGCAGGCGTTGATATAGAAATCAAACTATAGACCCCATTGGTATTATGATTGCACAGCAATCCAATGATATTTAGGAGGAAATAATGAAAAAAGCAATTATCGGACGAAAAATTGGGATGACCCAGATTTTCACAGACAACGGAACGGTTATTCCAGTTACCGTGGTAGAAGCAGGACCTTGCGTTGTGCTTCAAAAGAAAACCATCGAAACAGATGGGTATGAAGCACTCCAATTAGCATTTGGCGAAGTTAAAGAACGACGCATGACCAAACCGCTAAAAGGTCACTATGACAAAAATAGTGTCGAGTATAAAAAAGTAATCCGGGAATTCAAACTTGATGATTATGCAAGTTATGAAACTGGTCAATTAATTCAGGCTGAGCTGTTTGAAGCTGGTGATCGCGTTGACATTTCGGGAACATCAAAGGGTAAGGGGTTCCAGGGGGTTATTAAACGACATAACCAATCCCGAGGACCAATGGCTCATGGTTCCAAATATCACCGTCGACCAGGTTCCATGGGAGCATCTTCTTCGCCTTCAAGAGTATTCAAAGGCAAGAAACTTCCTGGCCAAATGGGAAACAAAAATGTAACTGCGGTTAATTTGGAAGTTGTTAAAGTCGATGCAGAAAACAATGTGCTCTTAATCAAGGGCGCGGTACCAGGCATTAGAGGAGCACTTGTTACAATTAAAAGCAGCGTTAAAGCATAAAAAAATCAAGCCTGAAAGGAGGAAATCAAATGCCTAAAATTGACGTTTTAGATGTAAAAGGAAATGTTGTTGGTGATGTCGAATTAAGCGAAGGAATCTTCGGAATCGAACCCAACGAACACGTAGTACATGAAGTAGTGGTTGCACTGCTTGCAAATAGACGACAGGGAACACGTTCCGCCTTGACTCGATCCGAAGTCCGTGGCGGTGGTCGTAAACCCTGGAGACAAAAAGGAACAGGCCGGGCTCGTGCCGGTACCATCCGATCTCCATTGTGGAAGGGCGGCGGTGTGATCTTTGCACCAAAATCAAGAGACTATAGCAAAAAGGTTAACAAAAAAGTTAAAGCTTTAGCGATGAAGTCGGTATTTTCAGCAAAGGCTCAGGAAAATGAACTGCGGGTCTTAAATCAATTGGTGATGGATGCTCCAAAAACCAAAGAAATGATTGCTGTGCTGAACAATATCAATGCTCAAAAAGCCTTGATTGTACTTCCGGAAAACAACGAAGCAATTATCCGTTCCGCAAACAATATTCCAAAGGTTGCAACAACGACGGTCAGTGAATTAAACGTATATGATATGTTGAAATATGACGTGTTGATCATGACTCAGGAAGCATTACAAAAAATTGAGGAGGTATACGCATAATGAAAAATCCTCGCGATATTATTATCAAGCCAGTTATTACCGAACGTAGTATGGCCGATGCCGAAGAAAAAAAATTCACCTTTAAAGTGGATAAAAGAGCGAATAAAATTGAAATTAAAAATGCCGTTGAAGTCATATTTGGTGTTGAAGTTGAAAAAGTGAGCACTATGAATATGAAAGGCAAACTCAAAAGAACCGGACGTTTCGTTGGTCGACGATCAGATTGGAAAAAAGCAATCGTGAAATTAACACCTGGAAGTAAGGGTATCCAATTCTTCGAAGGCGTATAAGCGAACAAACGAGACTACAACCCGAGAAGCATACAAAAAAAGGAGGTAGCGATTAATGGGTATTAGAAAGTATAAACCAACGTCCCCGGGACGTCGAAATATGAGCGTCAATACATTCGAGGAAATCACCAAGCATGAACCCGAAAAGGCTTTATTAAAGCCCCTTAAAAAACATGCCGGTCGTAACGCATATGGCCGTATTACCGTTAGACATCATGGTGGTGGAGCAAAAAGAAAATACAGAATTATTGACTTCAAAAGAAATAAAGATAACATTCCGGGAAAAATTGCCGGAATTGAATATGATCCAAACCGAAGTTCAAATATAGCACTGGTTCACTATGCAGATGGTGAAAAACGTTATATTATTGCACCACTTAAGTTAAAGGTCGGCGATGTTATTTTCTCTGGACCAGAATCAGATATTACCATTGGTAACTGTTTGCCACTTCAAAACATTCCTGTTGGTACAACGGTTCACTGTGTCGAACTAAAAAATGGTAAAGGTGCTCAAATGGTTCGTTCCGCCGGCGCCAGCGCTCAGCTGATGGCTAAAGAAGGAAATTACGCAACACTGCGATTGCCTTCCGGTGAAATGAGACTCGTGAGAATTGAATGTCGAGCAACCATTGGTCAGGTTGGAAATTTGGATCATCAGCATGTCCGTATTGGTAAAGCTGGTCGTAAACGTCATATGGGCATCCGCCCAACGGTTCGTGGTTCAGTAATGAATCCATGTGACCATCCACACGGTGGTGGTGAAGGACGTGCTCCAATTGGACGTTCTGGCCCAGTTACGCCTTGGGGTAAACCAACCCTTGGTTACAAGACACGTAAGAAAAACAAACCTTCCGATAAATATATCGTAAGATCACGAAATAAAAAATAAGCTAAAAACCATAAGATAACGAACCGAGAGGAGGTTGAATAATGGGTAGATCATTAAAAAAAGGACCTTTTTGTGACGAAAAGTTACTTAAACGCATTGAAGCAATGAATGATAAAGGTGAAAAGAATGTGCTAAAGACCTGGTCGAGAAGCTCGACACTTTTCCCACAAATGGTAGGACACACCATCGCCGTTCATGATGGCAGAAAACATGTTCCAGTTTATGTTACTGAAGATATGGTCGGACACAAACTTGGAGAGTTTGCGCCAACCAGAACCTTTAGAGGTCATGCTGGGGAAAAGAAATCTAAATTAAGATAGCCAGAAGGAGGTATACGAATGGAAGCAAGAGCGACAGCTAAATATGTACGTGTTTCATCCAGAAAGGCTAAATTAGTGGCTGATTTAATTCGAGGCAAAAGTCTTGGAGAAGCATTAAGTATTCTAGCATTAACACCAAATAAAGCAGCTAAAATAATTGACAAAGTTGTAAAATCTGCTTTAGCAAATGCTGAAAATAATTTCAACATGAACCCTGAGAACTTATATATCGATCAGATTTATGCCAATCAGGGTCCGACATTAAAACGATTCAGAGCGGGTGCACAGGGACGAGCAACAATTATCAGAAAACGATCGTCTCATATTACAGCCGTATTAAAAGAAAAAGAGTAAGGAGGGCATAGATGGGTCAAAAAGTCAATCCTCACGGATTAAGAGTTGGCGTTATTAAGGACTGGAATGCAAAATGGTTTGCTAACAACAAGGATTTTGCTGATTGTTTAATAGAAGATTACGATATTCGTAAATATATAAAAGTAAACCAATACCAGGCGGGCATTTCTAAAATTGTCATCGAACGTTTTGGTAACAAGGTAAAGATTCATATCTATACAGCAAAACCAGGGATGATTATTGGTCGTGGCGGTGCAGGTATCGATGCGTTACGTCTTGAACTTGAAAAAATGACCAAGAAAACCGTTTTTATCAACATTGTTGAAGTTAAGAACGTCGATATGGATGCTCAATTAGTGGCTGAAAACATTGCCGCTCAGCTGGAACGACGAATTTCCTTCCGACGAGCAATGAAACAAACCATGCAGCGAACCATGAGAGCAGGCGCCAAGGGAATTAAAACTGCTGTTGCAGGCCGTTTAAACGGAGCTGAAATGGCACGAAACGAACATTACGCCCAAGGTCAAGTTCCCCTTCAAACCCTCCGAGCTGATATTAGCTATGGCTTTGCCGAAGCGGATACCACCTATGGTAAACTCGGTGTCAAGGTTTGGGTTAATAAGGGCGAAATTTTAACTGGACGCGAAGATATTTTAGCGGTAACCGCTGAAGATGACGCTAAAGCGAAAAAAAGTGCACCGCGCCGAAAAGCTCCTACTAACAGGACAGAAAACTAAGAGAGGAGGCCAACGCATATGTTAATGCCTAAACGTGTAAAACGTAGAAAACAACATAGAGGTCGTATGAAAGGAAAAGCCCTTCGTGGTAATAAGATTACCTACGGAGATTTCGCTATTCAAGCATTGGAGCCAGCATGGATTACTGCTAATCAGATCGAAGCTGCCCGTGTTGCGATGACCAGATATATTAAAAGAGGTGGCCAGGTTTGGATTAAAATATTCCCTGATAAACCGGTCACGCAAAAACCAGCAGAAACTCGAATGGGTTCCGGTAAAGGGTCTCCAGAGTATTGGGTTGCAGTGGTAAAACCAGGCAGAGTCATGTTTGAGATCGCTGGAATTTCTGAGGAAGTAGCTCGGGAAGCCATGCGTCTTGCTCAACATAAATTGCCAATCAAAACGAAGTTTATCACTCGTAAAGATCAGGAAGCACAAGAAGTGGGTGATGAAGCATGAAACCAAGTGAATTAAGAGAATTAACAACGCTAGAGCTTGAAGCAAAATTGGGTGATCTGAAAGAAGAATTATTCAACCTTCGATTTCAACATGCGACAGGCCAGTTGGAAAACCCAATGCGGATCAAAGAAGTTAAGAAGACTTATGCACGGATTAAGACAATTATCCAGGAACGTGCCATGAAGTCGGATGAAGCATAATAAACCAATAGATAAGGAGGTTTAGCTTATGGAAGAAAGAGGTTACAGAAAAACTCGAATCGGTAAAGTAACCAGTGATAAAATGGATAAAACCGTTGTTGTTGCTGTGGAAAGTTTTGTAAAACATCCGCTTTACTCAAAACGAGTGAAACACACTGTAAAGTTCAAAGCCCATGACGAACAAAACGAATGTAATATCGGTGATACCGTTAAAATAATGGAAACAAGACCACTCAGCAAAGACAAACGCTGGAGATTAGTAGAAATCGTAGAAAAAGCACTATAAGTCAATGTGCGGAAGGAGGTATTTCGGATGATTCAACAAGAAACGAGACTGAAAGTAGCAGATAATACCGGTGCAAAGGAATTACTGTGCATCCGAGTTCTCGGGGGTTCCGGTCGACGATATGCAAATATCGGAGACATCATCGTGTGTGCTGTTAAAAGTGCTGCACCCGGTGGCGATGTTAAAAAGGGCGACGTTGTAAAAGCGGTTGTCGTTAGAACAAAAAGCGGAATTAGAAGAGATGATGGCAGTTACATCAAATTTGATCAGAATGCAGCGGTTCTTATAAAAGATGATAAAAACCCAAAAGGTACCCGTATTTTTGGACCTGTCGCAAGAGAGTTAAGGGACAAGAAATACATGAAAATCGTATCTTTGGCTCCTGAAGTACTTTAAGGAGGAAATGAAAGATGCATATTAAAAAAGATGATATCGTAATGGTAATTTCCGGTAAGGACAAAGGAAAAAAGGGAAAAGTGATTCAGTCTTATCCTAAAGATGGAAAAGTCCTTGTGGAAAATGTAAACATGGTAACGAAGCACCAGAAACCGACTCAACAAGTACAGCAAGGCGGAATAATCCGTCAAGAAGGTGCACTTGAGGCTTCTAATGTGTTACTTTATTGTGAAAAATGTGATAAAGGTGTCAGAACCGGACAAAAAGTTTTAAATGACGGAAAAAAAGTCAGATTTTGTAAAAAATGTAATGAAACATTTAGTAATTAATTTCGGGAAGGAGGACCAATATGCCCAGATTAAAAGATAAATATCTTACTGAAGTAATTCCAGCAATGATGGAAAAATTTCAATATAAAAACATCATGGAAGTTCCTAAACTAGAAAAAGTTGTACTCAACATGGGTTTAGGAGATTGCAAAGACAACTCTAAAGCTTTAGAAGCCGCAGTAATTGACCTTGGAATAATTGCCGGTCAACGACCAGTAATTACAAAGGCGAAAAAGTCAGTAGCCAACTTTAAAGTCCGAGAAGGCATGAACATTGGAGCGAAAGTAACTCTACGAAGTGATCGTATGTACGAATTTACTGACAAGTTATTCAACGTTGCCCTTCCTCGAGTACGTGACTTCAGAGGTTTGTCCAACAAATCATTTGACGGACGTGGTAATTATGCTTTTGGTATCAAAGAACAACTCATTTTCCCTGAAATTGATTATGACAAGGTTGAACAAGTTCGAGGCATGGATATCATGTTTGTCACAACGGCAAATACAGATGAAGAAGCTCACGAACTGTTGAGACTGCTTGGCATTCCATTCAGTAGAGCATAAGGAGGACAGTACAGTGGCAAAAAAAGCGATGAAAGAAAAACAACAACGCAAAGCAAAACATTCAACTCAGGCATATACACGTTGCCGAATTTGTGGACGACCACATTCTGTGTTACAGAAATTTGGTATTTGTCGTATATGTTTCAGAGAATTAGCATATAAAGGCGAAATCCCTGGCGTAAGAAAAGCAAGCTGGTAAAAACAAACTGGCAAAGAAAAGGAGGTACCGAGTATGGTTATGACTGATCCTATTGCGGATATGTTAACACGCATCAGAAATGCAAATGATGCAGGTCATAAAACAGTTGAGATGCCTGCTTCAAAAGAAAAGAAAGCAATTGCTCAAATTCTTTTAGAAGAAGGTTACATTAATAAAGTTGATTACATTGCCGATGAAAAGCAAGGTGTCATAAAAATTGCACTTAAATACGGAGAAAACAAAAGTCGTGTCGTTGCAGGCATTAAAAGAATCTCCAAACCAGGTTTACGAGTATATGCCGGTAAAGACGATGTGCCAAAGGTACTAAACGGCCTTGGCATTGCCATCGTTTCTACATCAAAAGGCGTAATGACAGATAAAAAAGCAAGAAAAGCCGGCGTTGGCGGCGAAGTGATATGTTACGTTTGGTAACAAATTAAGACAGGAGGTAAAAAGATGTCAAGAGTAGGAAAAGCACCCGTTGCAATCCTCCCAGGAGTCGACATAAAAAAAGACGGTCAGACGTTGACTGTCAAAGGTCCATTAGGACAACTCGTTAGAACTTTTCATCCTGATGTCATCATCGATGTTCAAGAGAGCGAAGTCGTTGTGACCCGACCATCTGAAAGTAAGCTGCATAAATCGCTTCATGGTTTAACCCGGGCTTTAATTCAAAACATGGTTACTGGTGTCAGCACTGGCTTTACAAGAACCCTGGAAATCAGTGGAGTAGGATATAGAGCAGAAAAAAAAGGAACCAAATTAGTCATGAATCTAGGGTATTCACATCCGGTTGAGATGGAAGATCCAAAAGGTGTTGAAGCGGTTCCAGAAACCAATACGAAAGTCGTCATTAAAGGCATTAGTAAAGAAGCAGTGGGTGCGCATGCAGCCAATATTCGAGCGAAACGCCCACCAGAGCCTTACAAAGGTCATGGCGTACGATATTCTGACGAAGTAATAAGACGTAAAGAAGGTAAAACAGGTAAATAACCTGCTAGCCCGTCAAAGATGATGAAGGGAGTAAAACTCGATGATTAAGAAACCCATTAAAAATAAAATTCGTATCGCACGTCACTATCGGGTCCGAAACAAAGTTTCCGGAACTGAAATGAGACCACGCTTAAACGTTTTTAGAAGTAATAAAAATATTTATGCTCAAATTATAGATGATACTAAAGGTATCACATTGGTTTCTGCTTCTTCCAATGACTCTGATCTTAAAGGTCAATTGTCAAAAGGTGGAGATAAAGCAGCAGCTAAAGCCGTAGGTCAGGCGATTGCTAAACGTGCTCTTGAAAAAGGCATCGAAGCAGTTGTATTTGATCGAGGTGGTTATGTATATCATGGTAGAGTAAAAGAATTGGCTGACGGCGCTCGTGAAGCCGGCCTGAAATTCTAAGTAAAGGAGGTCATTTGATGCAAAACAAAAAAATCGATCCAAGTACATTAGATTTGAAGGAAAAAGTCGTTGCCATCAACCGCGTAACTAAGGTTGTTAAAGGTGGTCGTAACTTCAGATTCAGCTGTCTTGTGATTGTTGGAGACGAAAACGGTCATGTTGGCGTCGGTAAAGGAAAAGCAATGGAAATTCCAGATGCGATTCGTAAGGGTATCGACTCGGCAAAAAAATCACTGATTAAAGTACCAATGGTTGGAACAACTATTCCTCATTTAGTCAATGGTGAAGCTGGTGCAGGCCATGTATTATTAAAACCTGCCGGAAAAGGTACTGGTGTTATTGCTGGCGGACCTGTCCGTGCGGTTTTGGAACTTGCTGGTATCAGAGATATTCGTACTAAATCTTTAGGATCAAACAATGCCCGTAACATGGTTAATGCTACAATGGCAGGCCTTGCAGAACTGACTACAGTTGAAGAAGTAGCAGCTAAACGTGGTAAAAAACCTGAAGAAATTTTAGATTAGGAGGAATCATTATGGCTAAGCAATTAGAAATTACACTAAAGAAAAGTTTGATTGGTCGTAACCCCAAACAACGGGCAACCATAGAAGCTTTAGGCCTAAAAAAAATTGGCCAGACCGTAAAGCATAATGATACCCCTCAGATTCGTGGCATGATTCATATAACAGACTTCATGCTCGAAGTAAAAGAAGTATAGGAGGTGTCAAGATGAAGTTACATACTTTAAGTCCAGCCCCAGGTTCAAAAAAGGCACCCAAGAGAAAAGGACGCGGTACTGGTTCTGGTCTTGGAAAAACTGCTGGTCGTGGACAGGATGGACAAAAATCACGTTCCGGTGGTGGTGTTCGACCAGGTTTTGAAGGTGGACAAATGCCATTGGCACGTCGTTTACCTAAACGTGGTTTCTCAAACGCTCGATTCAAAAAAACCTATGCAATTGTCAATGTGGGAGAGCTGAATGCATTTGATGCCAATACAGTGATTACCCCAGAACTATTGCTTGAATACGGATTCGTCCGAAAATTAAATGATGGGTTGAAAATCCTTGGAAACGGAGAAGTTGAGAAGGCATTCACCATTAAAGCGCACAAAATCAGCAAATCAGCTGAGGAGAAAATTCTCGCTGGAGGAGGAAAGGTAGAGGTGATCTAATATGGTCTCTACCTTGAAGGATGCTTGGAAAATTCCAGATCTACGACGAAAGATAATCATTACCTTATTACTGCTGTTTGTATATCGTTTGGGATCCTTCATACCGGTTCCATTCATTGATACCGCGCAGTTAAGTCAACTCGTCAATGATAGTGGGATTTTTGGTCTGTTTGATATTATATCCGGTGGTAACTTTGGTAATTTCACTATTTTTGCCATGAGTATCACCCCGTATATTAATGCATCAATTATCATGAACCTTTTGGCATTTGCAATTCCAGCTTTGGAAGCGCTACAAAAAGAAGGGGAAGAAGGACGCAAGAAGCTAGCTCAGTACACCCGTTACCTGACCATTGTGCTGGCACTGATCCAGGCTTTGGGCATGAGCTTATCCTTCGGCGATTTGTTAATTGATAGAACGCCATTTACCGTATTTACGGTTGTTTTATGTATTACTGCAGGGACAGCGTTTTTGATGTATCTGGGTGAACAAATTACTGAAAGTGGTATCGGTAACGGTATTTCTTTGATTATTTTCATCAGTATTGTTTCCCGAATCCCATCTGCGATTGGCCAAATGTATCAATATGTTACAATTGGCACGTTAAATCCGATCACTTTGATCGTGTTTCTTGTCTTTATTGTGGTGGTTGTCTTTGGTGTGGTGGCTGTTCAGGAAGGACAACGAAAAATCCCGGTTCAGTATGCAAAACGGGTTGTTGGCAGAAAAATGTATGGTGGACAAACTACTCACATTCCCATGCGCGTGAATATGGCAGGCGTTATTCCGGTCATCTTTGCCAGTTCGTTAACCTTATTTCCGGCAACAATTGCCAGCTTTTTCCCAACATCGGCCTTTGCAAATTTTATTTCAACTTATTTAGCTTGGGGATCCTGGCTTACTAATATTATTTATATCACATTAATTATTGCGTTTACCTATTTCTATACAGCTGTAACATTTAATCCGTTTGATATCGCAGAAAATATCAAAAAACAAGGCGGTTATATTCCCGGGATCAGACCGGGGAAACCAACTGTAGAGTACTTGTCGAGAATTATGAACCGATTAACATTATTTGGTGGCGTCTTTTTAGCGATCATTGCTGTTATTCCTATTTTTGTAGGTAATTTTATGGGTGTCAATCTTCAATTCGGCGGAACAAGTTTGCTGATTGTCGTTGGGGTAGCCCTTGAAACGGTTAAACAGATTGAAGCAGAAATGATGATGAGACACCATCAGGGATTTTTAAAATCTTAAAATGAACTGGAGTTAAGTGAAAAATGAGAATTGTATTATTAGGACCTCCGGGAGCCGGCAAAGGGACACAGGCGAAGCGGATTTGCGAAACCTATAAAATCCCACATATTTCAACAGGTGATCTCTTTCGAGAAAACATGAGTAAAGATACACCGCTTGGTCAAAAGGCAAAAGAGTATATGGCTCAAGGCCTATTGGTGCCCGATGATTTAGTCATTGATATGGTTGAAGACCGTTTGACCCATGATGATGTACTGGCTGCTGGTTATGGCTATTTACTGGACGGATTTCCCCGGACGGTTGATCAAGCTCAGGCTTTATGCCGAATCAATGCCAAGCGTGATTGTGAGTTGGATTTTGCTATCAATCTTGAGGTACCATTTGACATTTTGATTGAACGTGTTTCAGGGCGACGAATCTGTCCGACCTGTCATGCAACCTATCATATCAAGTACAGCAAGCCAAAGGTTGAGGGTGTCTGTGATTTAGATGGCACACCACTCTATCAGCGGGATGACGATAAAGTTGAGACCGTAAAAAAGCGAATTCAAGTTTATCAGGATCAGACCGAACCATTAATTGAATTCTATCAAGACAAACAAAAGATCATCAATATTAATGGATTGCAACATATGGACGATGTTTTTGAAAACATCGAAGAAATCCTAAGTGGAGTTAAGAAAAGATGATAACCATAAAATCCCGAAAGGAAATTGATCTGATGCGTCATGCCGGAAAGATTGTGGCAGGCGCCCATGCCTTAGTTGGAAGTATGATCAAACCTGGGGTAACAACACAAGAACTGGATCATGCAGTTGAACAGTACATTCGCGCTGCGGATGCAATTCCTACATTTAAAGGCTATGGCGGATTCCCAAACTCTATCTGTGCTTCAATTAATGAAGTGGTAGTGCATGGGATTCCTGAGAAGCGGCGATTGCAGGAAGGCGACATTATCAGTATTGATATTGGCGCGACATACAAGGGTTACGTTGGTGATGCTGCCGTTACTCACGGAGTTGGCAACATTTCCGATGAAGCAGCACGATTGATTGCAGTCACCCGGGAGTCATTCTATCGCGGCATTGCATATGCCAGGGATGGTTTCCGATTGTCAGACATCTCAAATGCCGTTCAGACTTACGTCGAAGACAATGGATTTTCTGTTGTCCGGGACTATGTCGGTCATGGTGTGGGAAAGCAAATGCATGAGGATCCACCGATTCCCAATTATGGCCCAAAAGGACACGGTCCCCGGCTGCGGCAAGGGATGACCCTGGCCATTGAACCAATGGTCAATGTCGGTACCTATGACGTTGTTACATTAAAAGACGGATGGACGGTGGTAACCACAGATGGTAAGCTCTCGTCACATTACGAGCACACCATTCTCATTACCGGAACCGGCGATCCAGAACTGCTGACAGTCATTTAGTTGGTGGCTGGATGAATGAATTTAAAGTTGGACAAGTGGTTCGTTCTATAGCTGGCCGTGATAAGGGTCAGTTTATGGTGGTTATTGAAGTGGTGAACGACCATTTCACCACTGTATCGAATGGAGCGCTTCGTAAAGTGAGTAATCCAAAGAAAAAAAAGGTCAAACACTTGGCGAAGACGAATCACATAGCCACAGATATTCGTGATAAAATATTAAATGGAAAAATGATAACTAACGCTGAGTTAAGAAAAATACTCGAGTCCTATCACATGCCTGATGGTATTGGGGATGAGAATCGTGAGGAGGTTTGATCAATGGCCAAAAAAGATGTTATCGAGGTAGAAGGCTCAGTTATTGAGTCATTACCAAACACTATTTTCTTAGTTGAATTGGAAAATGGACATCAGATAACTGCACATATTTCGGGAAAACTTCGCATGAATTACATAAGAATTTTACCGGGAGATAAGGTAGTTGTTGAATTATCCCCATATGATTTGACCCGCGGGCGTATCGTATGGCGTGGGAAAGGGAAATCATAAAGGAGGCATACAAATGAAAGTTAGACCATCAGTAAAACCGATTTGTGAAAAATGCAAAATTATTAAGAGAAATGGTCGTGTTATGGTTATTTGCGAGAATCCAAAACACAAGCAGAAACAAGGTTAAAACCGTCGAGTCCAGAAAAATAGAACATGACCGCGGCAATTTTAGTCATGTTCATGATATAAAAACACCCTGGGTTTTAATTTCGTTACGTCACTAACTTAATTGATTCACCAGCATTTAGAAAACAATTTAGGAGGTACACACCCTATGGCAAGAATTGCCGGAGTCGATTTGCCCCGAGATAAGCGGGTCGAAATTGGATTAACTTACATTTATGGTATTGGACATTCAACAGCCTTAGAGATCTTAAAAGCTTTAAATATCAATCCTGATACCAGAGTGAAAGATCTGACTGAAACAGAAGTGAATGATCTAAGAATTACAATTGATAAATACACTGTTGAAGGTGACCTTCGTCGAGAAGTCAACTTAAACATTAAACGACTAATAGAAATTGGATCTTATAGAGGACTACGTCATCGTCGCGGACTTCCTGTGCGCGGGCAAAAGACTAAAACGAATGCTAGAACTCGAAAAGGTCCTAAACGTCTCGTCAGTAAGAAGAAATAAGGAGGGCTAAAGAATGGCAGTTAAAAAAGCACGAAGAAAAGTAAGAAAAGTCAAAAAGAATATCGAACGTGGCCAGGCCCATATTCAATCTTCTTTCAATAATACCATTGTTACCATTACAGATATGTCAGGAAATGCCCTTTCATGGGCAAGTTCTGGTGGACTAGGCTTTAAAGGGTCACGAAAAAGCACCCCTTTTGCTTCTCAAATGGCAGCAGAAGAAGCGGCAAAAGCAGCCATGGAGCATGGACTTAAAAGCGTAGAAGTTTTAGTCAAAGGCCCTGGTTCCGGACGTGAGGCAGCAATTCGAGCCTTACAGGCGGCTGGATTGGAAATTACCCTGATCCGCGATGTTACGCCTATTCCACATAACGGTTGTCGACCACCTAAGCGACGACGAGTATAACAGGAGGGCGAAAATTATGTCAAGAAATATAGAAGCATCATGCCGACAATGTCGACGTGAAGGTGCAAAATTGTACTTAAAAGGTGAACGTTGTTATTCAACAAATAAATGTGCGTTCGAACGACGTCCAACACCACCAGGCCAACACGGAAAAAGACGAACAAAAGTATCGGAATACGGCCTGCAATTACGTGAAAAGCAAAAAGCAAAACGTATTTATGGTGTGCTTGAAAAACAATTCCGGGGATACTTCGAAATTGCTGAAAAGCAAAAAGGGATTACCGGTCATAACCTGCTGATTCATTTAGAATCACGTTTGGATAATGTTGTTTATCGATTGGGTCTGGCAACTTCCCGTAAAGAAGCCCGCCAACTGGTCGATCATGAACATTTCCTGATTAACGGCAAGAAACTAAACATTCCTTCTTATATCATGAAAGATGGCGATGTGATTGAAGTTCGGCCTAAAAGTAAGAAATCTCAGAAGTTTAAAGACATTTTAGAAGTGACAGAAAATAGAACTGTAGCAGCTTGGTTATCTAAAGATGTTGAAACACTATCAGGAAAAGTCATTGGCAGACCGGCAGTAGAAGACTTAGATGTCGAAATTGCTGAACATCTTATTGTTGAATTGTATTCTAAATAGGCTACATGTTCGGGAACCAATTAACCCTCATGTTAATGTATGGATTATAAATAAGTAGGAGGGTCTGATAAATGATCGAATTCGAGAAACCAGTCATCGAAATTGTTGATAAAAAAGACGACGATACCTACGGGCGGTTTGTCATTGAACCTTTAGAACGGGGATATGGAACCACCCTTGGTAACAGTCTGAGACGGATAATGCTGTCTTCTTTGCCGGGCGTGGCAGTCACATCGGTAAAAATTGAAGGCGTATTGCATGAATTCTCAACCATTCCCGGGGTAAAAGAAGATGTTATTGAAATTCTTCTAAACCTGAAAGGTCTGGCCGCAGAAATATATACCGATGAGCCAAAGGTTATTTACATTGAAGCTTCAGAGGAAGGTGAAATCACTGCTGGTGATATCATCGCCGACTCTGATGTCGACATCCTGAATCCGGAAATGCACATTGCGACCTTATCTAAGGGTTCAACCTTAAATATGGAAATGCGCATCGAAAAGGGTCGCGGTTATGTGGCGGCAGATAAAAATAAGTATCCGGGCATGCCGATTGGAACCATTCCAATGGATTCAATCTTTTCGCCAATTATTAAAGTAAATTTTCTAGTTGAAAATACCCGAGTCGGTCAAATTACCGATTTTGATAAATTAACGATTGATATTTGGACAGATGGAACGACAACCCCAGAAGAAGCACTCTCTTTGGCAGCTAAGGTTTTAAGTGAACATTTAAACTTGTTCATTAATTTAACTGAGCATGCGACTACTGTAGAAATTATGGTAGAAAAAGAGGAAAGTGAAAAAGAACGCATTCGCGAAATGTCGATTGAAGAACTGGAACTTTCAGTAAGATCCAGTAACTGCTTACGACGGGCGAACATCGATACAGTTGAAAAATTAACACAACGAAGCGAAGAGGACATGATTAAAGTTCGTAACCTCGGTCGCAAATCTCTTAATGAAATCAAGCACAAGCTGGCAGAGATTGGTTTGTCCTTGAGTCAAGAAGAAGAAAAGGCAAAGGAGTAACACTATGGCGGGATATCGAAAACTAGGCCGTCCCTCTGATCAAAGAAGAGCATTATTGCGGAATCTTACGACTGCCCTTTTAGAACACGGTAAAATTGAAACAACCGTAACCAGAGCGAAGGAAGTTAAAAGAATTGCAGATAAAATGGTCACTTTAGGTAAAAGAGGCGACTTACATGCCAGAAGACAGGCAATTTCTTATATCACTCAAGAAGCAGTGGTTAAACAATTGTTTGACGAAATTGCACCTAAATATACTGAACGTAACGGTGGCTACACACGAATTTATCGGGTGGGACCACGACGTGGCGACGGCGCAGAAATGGCTATAATTGAATTAGTATAATTTAAGATGCAAAAAGGGGATTAAGATGTTGTTTACGCTTAATCCCTTTCTTATATTGCAAATCTTATGATTTAACACCAAAGAAGGTAAAAATAAGTGACAATGCAAAGTAAAAATAAAATGATTGAAGTGCGTGATGTCCACTTCACATATCCTCATCACGATGAAAATGAGGCAGTCCTTGCTTTGAATGGTGTCAGTCTACACATTGAAAAAGGTGAATTTGTCGGAATTATTGGACACAATGGTTCGGGAAAATCTACTCTTTCCAAGCTGCTAAATGCGATCATTTTTCCTACCCAGGGGGATGTGATTGTCAGTGGTCTTAACACCAGGGATCAAACACATCTGTGGACAATTCGTCAAACCGCAGGCATGGTTTTCCAAAACCCGGATAATCAGTTAGTCGCCACCATCGTGGAAGAAGACGTGGCCTTCGGCCCTGAAAATCTCGGCGTTCCGCCCCAAGAAATCAGAGAGCGGGTCGATCGGGCCCTGGCGACGGTTGAAATGCAAGCTTATGCACATCAAAAACCCCATCAATTATCCGGGGGACAAAAACAGCGGATTGCCATTGCCGGGATTCTGGCAATGGAACCGGAGTGTATCATTTTCGATGAACCGACCGCGATGCTCGATCCATCGGGACGACGGGAAGTGATGGAAACCATCAAACGGCTTAACCGTGATAAAGACATGACCGTGATTCACATCACCCATTTTATGGAAGAAATCGTGGCTGCAGATCGCATTATCGTTCTGGATAAAGGTCAGGTTGTGATGGAAGGTGAACCCCGAACAATTTTCAGACAGGTCAAACGGCTCAAGGAGATTGGTCTGGATGTGCCTCAAATGACGGAGTTGGCTTATGAGCTGCGGCGTGAAGGACTAGAAATCACCGATGATGTGTTAAGTATTGAGGAAATGGTGAACGCCCTATGTCAGTAGAAATAAAAAATCTTTCGCATACCTATTCAGAAGGTTCGCCGTTTGAATTCAAAGCGCTCAAAGAGATAAATATCACCATTGAAGACGGTAGTTTTATTGGCATCATCGGCCATACCGGTTCGGGTAAATCAACCCTGATTCAGCATCTGAATGGATTATTAACCCCCACCTCCGGCACGGTTCTGGTCGATGGGAAAGATATCTTTGACACAAAAAAATCCGAATTGATCGAGCTTAGGCATCGTATTGGCCTAGTTTTTCAATACCCGGAACATCAGCTGTTTGAAGAAACCGTCCAAAAAGATGTGGCCTTTGGACCCAAAAATCAGGGACTCAGTCAGGAAGAAATAGATACGCGGGTCAGACAATCAATTAAAATGGTTGGTCTTGATTTTGAAACCATTAAGGATAAATCCCCCTTTGAATTGTCGGGCGGACAGATGCGGCGGGTGGCGATTGCCGGTGTTCTGGCGATGGAGCCGGCGGTGCTGATCCTCGATGAACCGACCGCGGGCCTTGATCCCCAGGGCCGCGAAGAAATACTGGCGCAGATCAAATTATTGCATACTCAGAAGCAAATAACAGTTATTCTGGTGTCCCACAGTATGGAAGATATCGGAAAAATGGTCGATAAGATTCTCGTCATCAATGAAGGTGAAGTGGTCTTTTTCGATACGCCGAGTCACGTGTTTACACAAATCTCAACCCTGGAAAGCATTGGATTGGCGGTACCGGAGGTAACCTATCTGATGCGGCGGCTGAAAGAAAAGTATCCGGAAATCAGAGAAGACATCTTTACGGTGGAAGCTGCCAAAAAAGAAATTCTCAAAGTCATAAGAGGATAATTAAATGTTAAAAGATGTTACGATTGGTCAGTATTATCCGACCGGGTCAGTAATACACAAACTGGACCCGCGAACGAAGATACTGTTTACCACAGCTTTTGTTGTGATGTTGTTTTTTTTGAATAATCTATGGGGTTATCTCGCCACATTTTTGATCCTGACAACCATTACCCTGCTTTCTAAAATCCCGGTGGGGTATATTATTCGAGGGATTAAGGGTTTAGTGCTGATTATTATGCTCACAGTGGTATTAAACCTCTTTATGACGCCTGGAACACCAGTGGTTACGCTGGGATCGCTGACGGTGACCCTGGAAGGTTTGAAAGTGGCAACCTATATGGCACTGCGGCTGATCTTTCTGGTGATCGGTACCAGTATTATGACCTTAACCACCTCGCCGATTGATTTAACTGATGGAATGGAGTGGTGCATGCGTTTCATTCCGTTTGTCAGGCGATATGCCCATGAACTGGCAATGATGATGTCGATTGCGCTGCGCTTTATTCCGACCTTGATGGAAGAAACCGAGCGAATCATGAAGGCTCAAAAAGCCCGGGGGGCAAATTTTGAAACCGGCAGCATTATTTCCCGGGCTAAAAATCTGATCCCGATTTTGATTCCACTGTTTATTTCCGCTTTTCGCAGGGCTGACGAATTGGCCACCGCCATGGAAGCCCGCTGCTACCGAGGCGGTGAGAACCGAACCCGGATGAAACAATTAGCCTTTGAATTCCGGGATAGCGTCAGTTTGGCACTGATGGTTACAATGATTGTGGGTCTTTACCTGACTACCTTGATTCAAATTCCTCTTGTGTTCCCGGTTTAAGGGGCAAGAAGATAATGAGAAATATTCAGATTATTATTAGTTATCGGGGCACCAGTTATTGTGGGTGGCAGGTTCAGCCCAATGGTGTTACCATTCAAGAAGTCATCATCAGAGCCATCAAAGAACTCACCGGCGAAACTGTCAATCTGACCGGATCTGGCCGGACTGATGCGGGAGTGCATGCCTTGGGCCAGAGTGCTAATTTTTTTACCGCTTCGACCATCCCGCCGGAGGTATGGTATCGGGCCCTGAACACCCGACTTCCAGTAGACATTCGGGTGATTCGTAGCCGGGAGTGCCCCCCGGACTTTCATAGCCGCTACAATACCATCGGTAAAAGTTATCTTTATAAAATTTTAGAAAGCCCGGTGGCCAGTCCTTTCTTGGCGGATTTGGCATTTCATATCACCCGAACGCTGGATTGGGGGGCCATAGAAGAAGCGGCCGCCGGTTTTTTAGGCGAGCATGACTTCAGTGCCTTTATGGCCAGTGGCAGCGCCATCAAAAGCACCGTTCGTACCATTACTGACATATCATTTATAAAGCGTGGCGAGTTATCGGAAATAACCTTTACTGGAAACGGATTTTTGTATAATATGGTAAGGATTATGATGGGCACCCTCTATGAAGTGGGTTATGGCCGCTTAAAACCACAGGATATTAAAGCGATCATCGCGGGTAAGGATCGCAATAAGGCTGGTGTGACAGCACCGGCTCATGGTCTTTACTTAAAGGAAGTTTATTATTAAATGATTATTAGGAATAAATACAAAACACATGCATAAATAACTTGACACACCCGGGAAGATGCTATAAAATTAACAATGGACGTTAATGTATCACTAGCCCCGATACGATAAAAAAACGATTTCTGATAACTCCCACTTATCAGAGAGCCAATAGATAAAAAAAAGAAATTATTAACTGAGGAGGACTTTTGAGATGAATGCGAATGCCACAAAAATGGCCAAATCTCATGAAATAGACCGTAAATGGTATGTGATTGATGCGGAAGGTAAGGTATTAGGACGACTGGCGACAGAAGTTGCAAATATTTTACGAGGAAAAAACAAACCTATCTTTTCACCCCATATGGATTGCGGAGATTTTGTTATTATCATTAATGCCGATAAGGTTGTGTTAACCGGAAACAAATTGGATCAGAAATTATACAAAACATATTCTGGATATTGCGGCGGGTTAAAAGAAATGACTTACCGAAAATTCTTAGCTGAAAAACCAGAACTTCTGGTTTTCAAAGCAGTAAAGGGTATGATCCCACATAACAAGTTAGGGGATAAAGTTGCGACTAAACTTAAAGTTTATGCTGGCACCGAACATCCACATGCTGCCCAACTGCCTGAAGTTTACGAATTTTAATGCTGAGAAGGAGGAAATAAGAGAATGGCTAAAGTACAATATTTAGGAACTGGAAGAAGAAAAACCTCGGTTGCCCGAGTTCGATTATTACCAGGGAGTGGAAAATTCACAATTAACGGACGTGATATTGATGAATTTTTCGGAATGGAAACCTTAAAGGTTATCGCAAGACAACCGTTAACATTAACGGACACGCTGGGCACCTTTGACGTGATTGTCAATGTCCATGGTGGTGGTTTCACCGGGCAAGCTGGAGCGATCCGACATGGGATTTCCCGTGCCCTGCTCGAGGCTGACATCAACTTAAGACCAGCACTCAAACGTGCCGGATACTTAACGCGAGATTCGCGAATGGTTGAAAGAAAAAAATACGGTCTCAAAAAAGCCCGTCGTGCACCGCAGTTTTCAAAACGTTAATATCAGACTTTTTACAAGGTCCTGCGACATTCAATGTTGCAGGACTTTTCAGTGTTACGCCATAATAGATTAAGAAAGCAGGAATTTATGAATAACAAACAACCCATTATTAACATTGCAGTCATCGCCCATGTCGATGCCGGAAAATCTACCCTGGTAGACGCCCTTTTAGGACAAAGCAATGTTTTTAGAGAGAATCAGGAGGTCGTGGACTGCGTAATGGACAGCAATGACCTTGAACGTGAACGCGGAATTACGATTTATTCAAAAAATTGTTCCATTATGTACAAGGACATTAAAATCAATATTGTCGATACCCCCGGCCATGCCGATTTTTCTTCAGAGGTTGAACGAATCTTAAGAACGGTTGACACGGTGGTGCTACTGGTTGACTCCAGTGAGGGACCGATGCCACAAACCCGTTTTGTCCTGAATAAGTCGCTTGAAAAAGGGCTAAACCCGATCCTTTTCATTAATAAAATTGATAAAAAAGATCAACGTGCTGAAGAAGTGGTTGATATGGTATTTGACTTATTTGTAGAACTCAAAGCCAATGACAAACAGTTGGATTTCCCGGTTCTTTACGGGATTGCCAAAGATGGCATTGCCATTCGTGATATGGATGATGAAGGGGTTAATCTGGCACCACTCTTTGAAACCATTGTCGAACATGTCGGTCTTCAGGATGATCTGAGCCTTGAACCATTGCAGATGCAGGTTTCCTCATTGGCTTATGACGATTACATTGGCCGTCTGGGGATTGGTAAGATCTATTCTGGAACCATTCACGCTGGCGAACAGATCGAAGTATGTAAAACCGACGGAAGCTTCAAAAAGGAAAAAATCAATCAGGTTTTTGTCTACCGTGGTTTAGCTCGAGTTGAAGTCAAAGAAGCCAAGGCCGGGGATATTGTTGTGATCTCAGGAATCCCGGAGATATCAATCGGGGAAACCATTGGTGAAATCAATCAGGTTCAACCAATGGAGCTGATTGAGATTGAACAGCCCACCTTGTCGATGAACTTTCTGGTTAACAAGTCTCCTTTTGCTGGAGACTCTGGAAAATTTGTGACCACCCGGCACATTCGGGCGCGGTTGGAAAAGGAACTGGAAGTTAATGTTGGGCTATTAGTGGAAGAACTCGAAGATACCACCGATGGCTTCAAGGTTTCCGGACGGGGTGAACTTCATTTATCAATTTTACTTGAAAACATGCGCCGGGAAGGTTATGAAGTGGCTGTTTCTAAGCCCGAAGTCATCATGCACCGGGACGAAAATGACAAACTAGTAGAGCCGGTGGAACTGGTAATCATATCGGTACCGGAAAAATACTCGGGTGCGGTAATTTCTAAGCTCAATATTCGAAAAGGTCGGATGGAAAGCATGTATAATGAAGAATCCTGGACGAGAATGGAATTCTTTGTGCCGACCCGTGGTTTGCTGGGATATCAGAGTGAGTTTATCAATGACACCCATGGTGAGGGCACCATGGTGCGTCGTTTTGCGCAGTTTGAAGCCCATAAAGGCGAAATTCCACAACGACAAAACGGCGTGCTTATTTCTCAGTTCAGCGGCGAAACCATGGCTTACTCGCTCTTTAACTTGAGTGACCGGGGTGAAATGTTAGTTGGTGCGGGAACCAAGGTTTACGAAGGGATGATCATCGGGATTAATAACCGTAGCGATGATATGACCGTCAATCCAACTAAAAATAAAAAAATGACTAATGTCCGGTCTTCGGGAACCGATGAGGCCCTGAAACTGGTTGAGCCAAGACTAATGACTTTGGAGCAAGCATTGGAATTTATCAATGATGATGAATTGGTGGAGCTGACGCCCACTGATATTCGGATTCGCAAGAAAGTACTGGGCGAACTGGAACGAAAACGCAGCGCCCGCTAAAAAATTCTGGAACGCTTTAATCGCGTTCCTTTTTTTGTTACACAAAAGAATGAGATAGAGGACTGGCGCTTAAAATAACAATTGACCGCTAAACTTTTAGTGTGATATCATGTAATCAGTACAAATATTAGTTAAACTGATGTCAACAGAGACAGCGGTTTTTCAAATATCGGTCTGATTTTAAAACGGAGGTTAAACGAAATGATTGATATTGACAAGCAGGAAGCCGAAGAAGGCAAAATCATGGCAGTCTTTGCTTATATTATTTTTCTGATTCCGTTATTGGCGGCAGGTGACAACCAATTTGCCCGATATCATACCAATCAGGGTCTGGTACTATTTCTGGCCTGGTTAATTTTGACTTTTGTTGGCGGTATTATTGGACTGGTACCGATTATCGGCTGGATTCTGTCCACCATTCTTTTTAGTGCGGCACCGTTGGCGTTTGTGGGTTTGGCTATTTACGGGATTCTCAATGTGGTGCAGCTTGAAGCCAAGCCGCTTCCGCTTATCGGTGGGATTACCCTGATTAAGTCCTATTAGGTCGTTCTTCATACATTATCATAGATAGATAAAAAGCATTGCTTAACCAGGCGATGCTTTTTACTTGGGAACATAAAAATTAAGCGGGCTAATGGTCCGGCATGTTATCATTATCAATAAAAAAAGGCGGTGAATCTATGGAAAACAATAATAATTGGAAAAGCAAGGAAATGAGCGACAAAACCTTCAGGAATTATTTTTTTCTGATTACCTTTGGAATCTGTTTACTGGTAGCCCTTCTGAATATAAAATACCTGCTGGGCTATTTTGGCCTGTTTGTGAATATTATTACCCCGGTGCTAATCGGTCTGGGCATTGCCTTTATCTTAAATATTCCAATGTCATTTATTGAGACACATCTTTTAGGCTTTATGAAGCAGACCCCCAAAAAAGAAAGACGGTTTAAACTTAAAAAAAACCGGGATCTAAATAAGGGCAAACGGGTGATTGCAATTACCCTGACATTCATTTTTGTGATTGGTATTCTGGCCGGACTGATTACCTTTGTAATTCCCCAGGTCAGCGAAAGTGTCGACACACTGATTGTTAAATTACCGGATTATATTACCTCTTTTAATGCTCTGATGGATGATATTCTGGCGTTCTTAAATTTGCCCGAAACATTATGGAACGACATTACGACTGAATGGGATGCGTTACTGGAACAGTTTGGCAGTCTTTTACTGAGTTCTGTTCCGGAAATATTTAATGCGACCAAAAGCATTACCGTGGGTTTCTTTAATGCCATTATGGGGGTTGTTATTTCTATTTATCTGTTGGCTGATAAAGAGAATTTACTGGCCCTTAAAGATAAGTTGATCTATGCTTATGTCAAAAAAGATCAGGCCGATTTTATTTCAGATGTCAGCACCACGGCCAATCAAGTCTTTCACGGCTTTATTGCCGGACAGATTACGGAAGCCTTTATTCTGGGGACCCTGTGTACCGTTGGTTTAGCAATACTGCAGATTCCCTATGCCTTACTGATTGGGGTTATGGTTGGCATGACTAGCGTAATTCCAGTCTTTGGGGCCTTTTTGGGGGCCGTACCCAGTGGCTTTATCTTATTGGTGGTGAACCCGATTTACTGCCTGATTTTTGTGGTTTATATTATTGTCCTGCAGCAGGTTGAAAGCAATGTCATTTATCCGCGTGTAGTCGGTGGGTCGATCGGTTTATCGGGGTTATGGGTGTTGGTCGGGATGCTGATTGGCGGTAGTCTGTTTGGTTTTCTGGGGATTATTTTGGGAATTCCATCCTTTGCCGTATTTTATGCGGTGTTTAGAAAAGTAACCAATGAACGGATTGATAAAATGAAAGCAAGGCAGGAAGAACCGGCCTGAACATCTATCGCGATCTAAAAAAGCGCCCTTTAGCGGATTGACCAATTGGTTTAATCGTTAAAGGGCGCTTTTAGTTTATTTGTGTTTGTTTTTTTTAAGCTGCTGTTTAGCTTTGGACGCCATTAGCGTTAAACTAACTGTAAAATTCTGAAAGCCGGAATAAAAGGGATGGCGCATATCCGGTTTTCGGATCTCGCCATTTTGGTTTAGTAAGCGGTTGGGCGGATGATTGTTGTGTGGCAGTTTGGATTCACCACCGACCACTATCCGTTTTCCGGCAATGCTGTTTAAAAGGATGTTAACCACGTCCCATGCCGATTCGTAGGCAATTATTTTTTTCTGATGGGTTGCGATTTCTTTGGCATATTTCCTGATAAATTCGGCCGAAAATCCCTGGCTGTTAAAGGTGACACAGTAACGAATTTTTACACCATCAACAATGGTAATGTACTGACTATTATTGCCGCCCTTGGAATGTCCGGTTAAGGTATAGTGCTTAAAACGAAGCGTTGCATCAACCGCATGAAAAAACGCCAGGGCTTTTAATTGCTGGGGTGTATCGGTTAAGAACCCCCCTTTGATATTATCGATCCAGCCGATGCCGGTGGTACCTCGAAAAGCGATAATTCCGGCGTCCGGGGTATGGTCGGAAAAACAATAGGCCACCAGGCCATTGTCAGGCTGGTTTGTGTAGGCCAGAATCTTTAGCGAGGTGAGGTTGTGATTAGCCAGGATCAGGCGCAGTGACTTGTCCCACTCTATCGCGGACATGGCACAATCGCCCTGAAGATCGTTGACATTTTTTAGCAAGTCCGTCACCATTTCACCTACGGTATACGCTGGTAGTAGCGATACAGAAACCGGAAGATCCAGGGCGGCAAGCTGACTGATGAGGTTAAGTTCACTGTGATACAACATGGTTCTTACCTCCTTGGTAAGAAATTCGGGTGATTCAAACGACACATAGGTTTTAAAGAAAAACTATTTTGAGTGTCGTTTCGCTTTATGCCGTTTGCTTTTTTCCAGATACGCTTTATAAAGCTCGAGTGAGTTCTGATGATAGGTGTGCGCCATTTTAGGAAAGGCATTCATAATGCGTTGATGTGAGTAGCGGTTGATAAACTTCGTTTCGTTAATCCGATTGGTTAGCGAAACAATCAGATGTTGAGCTGAATCCATGGCATCGGTAAGTTTATCATCCTTGAGCTCGCGGACCCTGGCAGTGACTTCGTGGGCAGTGGTAATGCCTTTTTCTTTTAAATTATCTTTAAGCTCGGTGGTTGCTTCATAAACACTGTTAAGTTTTTTGTTAAAGGAAACCGTTTCACGAGTGGATTCCACCAGATCACTAAGAAAGAAGATTGCCGCCACCGTTGCAATAATCTGGATCCAGAAAGTCGAAAAGCTGTTAACCAGATCTGAGGCGATGGGATGAACCACATACATCAGCATGACACATAAGAGACCAAAAAGAAATGAATTTAACAAACAGACCCGGCCGTTGATATTAAACTTATGGTCGGAGTAGTCCCACCATTTAGCATGAAAGAGTTTTTCCATCCCCCAACTGGTGATATACTCCAGTGAGCTGGTGAGTATAATGCCGATGAAAAACACTAAAATTGGATTACTGATATAGGGCATTAAGAACATAATAATGATGACTGCACCGACTCCATAAATGGGACAATAGGGGCCGTTTAAAAAGCCGCGGTTAATAAATTTTTTTGCCGGGATGGAGCAGTACACCACTTCGCACATCCAACCGATGATGGCATAAATAAAAAAATAAACAAAAAGTAAGCTTAAGTTATAATACATAAATGATTCCTTTCAAATTAACAACTTTGGATCATTTTAACATATCGGTTTACGGTCTCATAGATAAATCGCTAATAAAATGATTTATATTGCAAATTTTTATCCATCATCGATGGATATGTTTTTGTTTTTTCAAATCGGATGGTTTATAATGGAGACAGCCCAAATAACAACACTTTAATGAATACTAAAATAGGGAGCATAAATGAAAGCGAACAAGATTGAAATAACAAGCAGCGAGCAACTGATTGATATTACCGCAAGTGTGCGGGCGTATGTCAATGGGTCCCGTTTAAAAAATGGCTTTGTACACATTCAAATTCCTGAAAGAACCGCTTCGGTGATTATTTCAATCAACGATGACTGGCGGCTGCAGCGGGAGTTTTTTGATAAACTAAACCATCTGATGCCCAAGTATGACGGCATGAAGTTTACCGGTTGGACAACCGCCTGTGTTAAAGCGACGATTTTTGGGCCATCCCTCCAGGTGATGGTCCATGATGGAACCTTGATCTTGGATAAAAACCAGAGTATTTATTTTGTCGAATTTCAAGGTCCGGGCGAGCGCCAGTATTTTATCAGTAGTTCCGGGACAACGCTGGCTGAAAATGAGGAAGCAACGATGCCCGAAGAACTGGCATTGATTTTTGAAAAACGTAAAGCCCATGAAGCAGAACAGGAACAGATCAAGGAAGAAATGCGTAACGAATGGCGTCTACGGGAAGAAAATCGACTAAAGCTGGAAGCAGAAAACAACGAAAAAACAGCAGAAAACAATCATCTCAAGCAGGATGAATAGAAAAATAAAGGCATAAGAATGAGCGAAGAAGAGAAAGGCAGTAGCAATGAGCTGGGAATTATTAGGATCGGATCGAATGATCAAAACAACAGAATTATCGGACTTTGTTAATACCGAGATGACTATTCCAAAAGAACGGATCAGCTTTTTTGGGAATCCCGGAGAACGACTGGCAATTATTTATCAGAATCGCGAATATCCTTCTTATCTGGAAACCGAAGGCGATACCAAACTTAAATGGAGCAAGGTGCTGATACGCAAACTGGGTGAAGCCTTTCCTGATTTTGAATCGTGGTTTCAGGGTGATCCGGATGCGTCCAAAACGCCAAAGCTGGAAATAATAAAAGCCAACGAAGTTTTTCATCTGCGCTTAATAATGGCCGATGAAGAAAATAGTGATGAAAAAATAAGTGACATGCCGATAATCGCTACTCCGCCAACGGCCGGACTCCAGGAGCTGTTGTTAAAGTGGATTACCGGTTATCCCAACTATTATCCCAGAGACTTTCGTTTTTCTTTTAAAGAGACGATCACCGAAGAGATTCCCAAAGTGATTGAAAACTTAAAAACCATCCGATCCGGACACTATCAGGTACGGGGCTTTGCCGGAGACACCCAATGGGCCGAGATCCCCTGGGTTAAAGTACGCGATAAACAGGCTCTAGATGATAGCGACCTCTATCTGGCTTATCTTCTGGCCATGGACAGCCGTAAGCTTTATCTGGCCATCGTCTATGGTGAAGAAGGGATGGGGGTCCGCAGTCTGGCGGAAAAAGCCGCTGCGTACCGAAAAAACCTTGTGACAGAACACTATCGAACCAATCATAAAGATGTTTTGCTGGCGAATGCCAGCCTGGTGTCGGGGATCGTCTGCTATCGCGAATATACCGAAACAGAGATGCCAGAAGATGAGGTGCTGATCGCTGAATTTGAAGCGTTTAGAAAAATGTATAAGTTATGTTTGACGAAGGGTCAGACGGCTGATGAAACAGCAGTCAGTGATGAGCCAAGCGAAGAAATTATAAAAGGACAGGACGCCAAGGTCGAAAATGAAATGATAGCAGAAATAAAGCAAAAGCCCGAAGTTGTACTTGAGGAACAGACGCCGCCACCGCAAGGATCGCAACCGGTACCGGCAGAGACCGTTTTGTTTGAAAGCATCGGTGAAGAGCGTCCCGGTGTGGAAAACAAAAATCAGGCGGAAAGCGGCTCGGAAGCCCCGGCACAGCCGAAGCATGCAGCGATCAGTACTTTACGTGAGGTCGTGATGGCAGAATCTGAAACAAACCTGTCGTCTGCTGATGTGGATGACATTCAATTCAAAGCAGAAACGAAAGCGGCGGAGAGCAAATCATTTACCCGCTATCCGGCAAAGAACGACTACCTTCCCCCCTATCTTCAGTTGGTTCAGGTAAAAATGGGTGACAAAGGCTATTATTATCCGGCGGAATTAATTAAGACCTATTATCTGTCGATAAAATCAAAACCATTTGTGATCATAAAAGGCCAGGTAGGCAGCGGCAAAACCAGTTTTCCCCGGCTCTTTGCTGAGGCAATTGGTGCGAACCAGGAAAACGGTCGATTTAAACGGCTGCTGGTGGGAAAAAATTGGGAGGATCATACTCCACTACTGGGACATCTGGACAGTCGTGGGCACTTTATCCCCGGACCCATCATGCTGATCTTAAAAGCAGCCAAAGAATATCCGGATAAACCCCATTTCTTCATGCTCGATGAAATGGACCAGTCTCCGGCTGCCGATTATCTGCGACTTTTGTTAGAAGGAATTAATGGCAGCAAGGAGCCTTTTTTGAAACGCGAAGATTTTGGCGCAGATATTACAGCTTTTCGCGAATACGGTAACTTAAGCTTTCCGGATAACCTTTATATTGTTGCAACCATCAATGAGGGTCCCGACAGTTTTCCGGTCCATTCCCGAGTGATTGATAGCGGCAATGTGATTCGGATGCCGGTGGTTGAAATTGGCGTTTTTGCCGATTATGGCAGTCCTACCGGTGACAGTGACTGGGAGAACAGTGTCTTTAAAATCCATAGTCAGGCTAAGGGCTTGCCGGAAATTCTGGAGCGTCTCATGGTCTTGCTCAATGAGGTACAACAGCTACTCATAAAACATGAGTGCCCAATGGGGTATCGGGGGAAAAATGAAATCCTGGCTTTTGGCATCAACAGCGGAGTTGAAGGTTTGTATAGCGAATTAGAGGTCATCGATCTGGCTCTTTTGCAACGCATTATTCCTGCACTGGAGGCAGTTTCCGAAACAGATGTCGACGTCTATCTGAGTTTGGCTGGCTTTTTACTTGAGGACGGTTTGAAGCAAGCGTTTAGCAATTTGCCACCAGACCGGTTGATTGGTCGATATGAAGCGTTATTAAAAGCCGGGGCCATTCCCTGTCCCCGCAGTGGAGGGGTGATTTTAAAACGATTAAGACAACAACATAAACAGTGAAGACGACAAAAAGCCAATTGATACATCCGATTCTTTCATTGCAAAACAGAAAAAACAGTTCTGGCAATGGCAGCGTTGGACGAATCAATTGGCTTTAATCGTTGTCATTAGAGGAAATTAACCGACGTCTTGTTCAGCGACCTTATCAGATAAAAAATTGATCAGTTCTTTGATCAGTTCCTGGCGTCTAAGAATACCGATAAAAATTCCCTGATCATCAACGAGGGGAATAAAGTTCTGCTTCACAGCCAGTTCTACCAGATGTTCGTAACTTTCATTAACCCTGGCCACTTCCAGATTTATTTTGAAGTCAATGTCTTTGATTTCAAAAGCATCTAAATTGATTTCCGGGTGGGTCAGACTCAGGGATAAAACCCGTAGCAGGTCACCTTCACAGATGGTTCCCACGTATTGTCCTTTTTTGTTAATCACTGGCAGGGCCGTATAATTTGTAATCACAAACATATTGTAGGCCTGGTTGAATGAATCGGTATTGGTTAAAAAAACAGTTTCGCTTTTGGGGAGTAAATAAAACAGATGATTTTTCATGTAAAAGAGCTCCTTTTTCTTTATAAAAGATTGGGAAGAGTTTTAATTAAAGCCAATTTTAGCATGAATTTCACAAGTCTCCCTTAAAAAAATTCTTAATGGGGACTGTAAAAATATGAAAAATTTCAATTTCCGTTTCACGAAATGGCTTAGGTAGTGTATAATTAATAGTAACGAATGAATGAGGGAATTAAAATGGAAGAGTTTTTATTATATTTACAATCAAGAATAACGGGAGCCAGTATCATCGAGGTTGTCATTATTTCTTTTATTGTCTATAAGTTATTAATGTGGATACGGGGAACCCAGGCCGAACAGGTTTTTAAAGGCTTGATTGTGTTGCTTTTTTTGTCGCCTGTCAGTGAATGGCTGGGTTTCACCACCCTTAATTTAATTATTACCAGCGCCTTTACCTGGGCGTTTATTTTCATTGTGGTGGTATTTCAGCCGGAGTTTCGCTCAGCCTTGGAACAACTGGGAAATAATCGTATTTTTAAAGAGATGATGAAGAAACCATCGATGGACTTTCTCGAAGAAGACGTCGAAAAAATCATTAAAGCGGTGGACAAACTGGCGTGCGAGCAGACTGGTGCACTGATTGTTCTGGAAAAAGATACCGGGCTTAATAATATCGTTAAAACCGGAACCGAGCTGGATTCGGATATCAGCAGTGAACTACTGGAGAATATTTTTACGCCGAACCGTCCTCTTCATGACGGCGCAGTGATTATTAAACTATGGTCCCGGCAGATCCGGGCGGCAGGGTGTTTGCTGCCGCTTTCGGACAATCGCGATTTGGGCAGTGAATTTGGAACTCGGCACCGGGCTGGTTTGGGAATGACAGAAAAATCTGACGCGCTGGTCATTATTGTCTCCGAAGAAACGGGTCAAATTTCTTATGCATCAAAGGGCACCTTGTTTCAGGATGTGATCATCGAGGTGCTCAAGCAAATTATTCTGGAAAACTATATCATCAATGAGGACGGCAACACAGACAGCGGGTGGATTCATAAGCTCTGGGGGAGAATCGATGGCAGCAAATAAAAAGAAGATAGCCTTGCATGAACGATTATTTCGGCTGATTGCAGCAGTGGGCATTGCCATCACCCTTTGGTTTATGGTCAATGGTAATGCTGATATGCTGATCACCCAGGATTATAACAGTATCCCGATAACCTTAACCAATGTGGAATCCCTCGCAGAAAAAAATTTGGTGCTGGTCGATAATAAAAATTATTATCTCAATTTGCAGGTAAAGGGAACGGACCGGAATTTAAGAAATATTATTATGAAAGAAATTACCGCTGAAGTAGATCTCAGTGATATTGACGAAAAAGGGATCTATGATCTGGATGTTGAGGTGAAAGGCCTGGCCAATTCGGTGATTATCAGTAGCATGAACCCGACGACTCTTTCGATTGAAGTGGATAATATCATAAAGGAAGCCGTGGATGTGGGGATTGTGTTGGAAGGAATACCAGCCAATGATCTGTCGGTGATCTCGGCTAAATCACAGGAAAAAGTGGAAGTGGAAGGTCCGGAAGCGTCGATTACGCGAATTGATAAAATAACTGCAACCGCCAATGTTAACGGACTGGCAACCGATACGACAAGGTACCTGGATGTTACGGCTTATGATGTGGACGGGAGTCCGATTAATGATCTGGAAATATTGCCAAATGTTGTTCCAACTGAGATTTTTTTAGGAAAAACAAAGTCCGTAGGAATGACGCCTTCCACCGTCGGAGAACCGGCCAATGGGACCATTGTCACAGAGATTATGGTTGAACCTTCAAAGGTCATAATCGGAGCCAAAGAGGACCTGCTAAATACCATTGAGACGATTGCCATCGATCCCATTAACGTGTCGGGACAATCAAAAACATTTACCAAAGATATTAGTCTTACTGCCCCGACGGGATTCTATTTCCTCGATGATAGTGGAAAAGTTAAGGTGACCGTTGCCATTGAAAGCCCGGTGGAAAAGAGTTTTACCCTTGATAAGGTAAGTGCAAAAAATCTCGCCGCTGGTCAGGTGATGTCAAAAATTAAGGATTCCCGGGTTATCGTAAAATTAGAGGGTGCCAGTAGTGTCCTAAACAGTTTAAATACAGCGCAGATTGAAGCCTTTGTGGATTGTACGAATTTAGCCCCGGGAGAATATGAATTGCCAATTCAGACCAATTTATCGCAGGCTTTGGTCAAATCCATCACACCAGCAAGAACAACAGTAACAATTGAATAAAAATCTGAGTAAATAAGAAAATTAACATAAAAATTAATACAAAATCTTGCATTTGACAATAATTTAACATATAATAGCAAGAAGTAATTTTTTCAGAGAATTACAATTCACACCAAAACACTATTTAAGGAGGAAATTAAACGTGAAAAGAGTTTATAATTTTTCAGCTGGACCATCTTGTTTACCACTCGAAGTCCTGGAAAAAGCTGGGTCTGAAATGGTATCCTATGGAGATGCCGGTATGTCCGTGATGGAGATGAGTCATCGATCATCTTATTTTGATGATATTCTTCAAGCCGCAAAAAGTCTTTATCGAGAACTGATGAATGTACCTGACAATTATGAGATTCTGTTTTTACAAGGTGGCGCATCAACTCAGTTCGCCATGATCCCACTCAATCTGTTTTCAAAAACCAATAAAGCCGACTTTATGCTGACTGGCAGTTGGGCAAAAAAGGCTTGTCAAGAATCAGCCCGTTATGGAGAAGCAAAGGTTATTGCATCATCCCAGGATAAAACCTTTTCCTACATCCCTAAGGTGGATCCCAAGGATTTTACACCGGATGCTGATTTCTTCCATATTTGCGCGAATAACACCATTTACGGAACGCGATTTAAACCAGAAAATATTCCTGATACGGGAAATGTACCTTTAGTAGCAGATATGTCTTCAAATATCTTATCTGAAGTTTATGACGTTAAAAAATTTGGCTTAATTTATGCTGGTGCTCAGAAGAACATGGGACCGGCTGGTGTCACAGCGGTGATTATCCGCAATGACTTATTGGGTCATGCCAAAGATTTTACGCCCACAATGCTCGATTATAAGACCCATGTTGACAATGATTCTTGTTACAATACTCCACCATGCTACAGCATTTATATTTGCAAACTTGTTTATGAATGGGTAAAAGCAAACGGTGGTGTTGCTGGCATGGAAGCCGCGAATAAAGAAAAAGCTCAAAAGCTTTACGATTTTATTGATAACAGCAAGCTTTATAAAGGGACTGTTGTGGCTGAAGACCGTTCACTAATGAATGTGCCTTTTATTACCGGTTCTGACGAGTTAGATGCCCTGTTTGTTAAAGAAAGCAAGAAAGCCGGAATGGAAAACCTGAAGGGTCATCGTAGTGTTGGCGGGATGCGAGCAAGCATTTACAATGCCATGCCAATGGCGGGGATTGATACCCTGATAGATTTCATGCAGAAGTTTGAAAAAGAAAACGCCTAGGCGTTTTGCTAAGAAAGGAAATTTGATTGTGAATTATAAAGTACAGACACTGAATAATATTTCTAAAAAAGGGCTAAAATTATTAAGTGAGAATTATACAGTTTTAGATCAGCCGGAGAATCCGGATGCGGTTTTACTGCGAAGCTATAAAATGCATGACATGGATATCCCGGAGTCAGTAAAGTTTGTGGGCCGGGCTGGAGCCGGAGTTAATAACATTCCTCTCGATAAGTGTTCAGAACAGGGCATCGTGGTTTGTAACTCACCTGGTGCCAATGCCAATGCGGTAAAAGAATTGGTGATTGCCGGGATGCTGATCGCTTCACGTAAGGTCGTTGATGGGATAGCATGGTCAGGCACTTTGACGGATAAGGGCGAGGAAGTCCCCGCTCTGGTTGAAAAAGGCAAGGGTGCTTTTGGCGGTCCAGAACTATATGGCAAAAAAATGGGTGTGATCGGTTTAGGTGCCATTGGAGTGCTGGTTGCCAATATGGCGATTGATTTCGGGATGAAGGTTTACGGCTTTGACCCCTTTATTTCGATTGATAATGCCTGGGGATTAAGTCGAAAAGTCAGACGTGCTGTCAGCAAAGAAGAAATCTTTAAAAATTGTGATTACATTTCACTTCATATTCCTTTTATGGATGAAACAAAAGATTATGTTAATGCCGACTTGTTAAAAGAGACCAAAAAAGGACTGCGATTACTAAACTTTGCCCGGGGTGGACTGGTTAATTACGATGCTCTGGAAAATGCCATTGAAGATGGTACCATTGAAACCTATGTGACGGACTTCCCCAATGAACGCTTGTTGAAAATGAAAAATGTTATCAACATTCCGCACTTAGGTGCATCAACTCCGGAAAGTGAAGAAAACTGTGCGGAAATGGCAATTTATTCGTTAAAAGAGTATCTGGAAAACGGCAATATCATCAATTCTGTCAACTATCCGGATTGTAATATGGGTGTATGTGAAGCAGTAAATCGATTGACTGTGAACCATGCCAACGTAAAAAATATGTTGGGCCAGATTACCAAGGTGCTTGCGGATTATGACATTAATATTTCAGTTATGACCAACAAACACAGAGGTTCATGGGCATATACCATGATTGATGTTGACAGCAATGTTGGTGAGGACGTGAAGACCGCTTTAAAAGCGATTGAAGGCGTTACCCGAGTACGGATTCTAAAATAAAAAAAAAGAAGTGGTCTTCGTTTAGCAGAAGCCACTTCTTTATTTAAAAATAGGAGAAAAAAATGGCAACAATAAAACCCTTTAAAGCGGTTCGCCCCTTTCCTGAAAAAGCTCAGGATGTGGCTGCCCTGCCCTATGATGTCTATAACCGGGAAGAAGCGGCAATAGCTGCCCGGGGGAAACTGGATTCTTTTTTACGGGTTGACCGGCCGGAAACGACCTTAGACGAAAGAATTAAAATCAATGATCCTTTTGTTTATGAAACCGCCAGAAAAAATCTGGAAAAACTGTTTCATCGGAATGCCCTAACCCAGGATACCAAAGACTGCTTATATATTTACGAACTGATCATGGACGGGCGAAGCCAGGTCGGGTTGGTTGTTTGTACGGCGATTGATGAGTATCTTGATAACACGATTAAAAAACATGAGCTGACCCGGGCTGATAAAGAAGAAGATCGGATTAAGCATGTTGATGCCTGTAATGCCAATACCGGGCCAATTTTTCTGACCTACCGGGCCCAGGACGCCATCAATGAGATGGTAGACAGCTGGCGGAAAGCGAATGAACCGGTTTATGATTTTGTTGCAGAAGATGGGATTACCCATCGGGCCTGGATTGTTGACGACGAGGCCGTGATTAATGGTTTAATTGAAAAATTCGGTCATGTTGACAGTCTCTATATCGCTGATGGACACCACCGCTCGGCGTCGGCGGTTAAGGTTGGTCTGATGCGCCGGGAAGCAAATCCGGAGTATACCGGCGAAGAGGAGTTTAACTATTTCCTGTCGGTATTATTTCCCGATGAGCAGCTCTATATCATGGATTACAATCGCGTGGTTAAGGATCTCAACGGACTCAGCGTTGAGGAGTTTTTAAACGTACTGTCGGAAAAATTTGATGTAACGCCTAAGGATGCCGAACCGGTAACACCGCCTCAAAAAGGCAGCTTTGGTTTATTTGTGGATAAAAAATGGTATCTGCTAACCGTCAAAGAAGGGGTTTACGATCCCGCCGATCCGGTTAATTCACTGGATGTGGCGATTCTGCAAAACAATATCCTGATACCAATTTTGGGAATCGGGGATATTCGTACCGATAAACGAATCGACTTTGTCGGTGGCATCCGGGGTTTAAACGAACTGGAACGCCGTGTTAGTGAAGATATGGTACTCGCTTTTTCGATGTACCCGACCGCCATCGAAGAGCTGATGAACATTGCTGACGCAGATATGGTGATGCCGCCAAAATCTACCTGGTTTGAACCAAAATTAAGAAGCGGATTGTTCATTCATAATCTGTAATAATAAAAAGGATCATACCGATGTGATCTGGGTTTCGGAGATACACCGAAAACTCTGATCACATCGCGTGTGGTCCTTAATTTTTGGGTAAGACTGTATCGGAGCCGGAAAAAAGACAAGAATTTCCCTCTGATAATTATTGAAGCATGTTGAATTATATGATATCCTTTTCAACAACAGTGAGCTAAAAGATGACGAATCCTCAGATTCTGACAGCAAACTGGACAAGCATTGACAAGCATTAATAAAAACAAAGCTATCGTACTGATGCCATCCGGGTTCGTCCCTAATGGAAAGGCGAGAGAATCATGTGTCATTCATCCATATCATTTTTTCTAAATGGTTTGGTTATTTGCGTATTTTTCCCTGTGCCATCCCGGTACAGGGATTTTCGCGTTAAGGCAACGAGCCAATCGCAAGCTCGCTTGCAGTTGGCGACTGCCCGCGACCGAAATGAAGCAAAGCGGAATTGAGGTTTCGTTACCGAAATGAAGCAAAGCGGAATTGAGGTTTCGTTACCGAAATGAAGCAAAGCGGAATTGAGGTTTCGTTAAGGCAACGAGCCAATCGCAAGCTCGCTTGCAGTTGGCGACTGCCCGCGACCGAAGAGGGAGCGAAATTGAGGTGATTTTTTGGTAGTTTAAGGGTAGCTGGTTAAAAAGAAGGTGAGTGAAGGAGTTTAAGATGGAAAAAAGAATCGGACTGATTGCAATTGTAGTTGAAAAAAAAGAAGCAGTGGAAAAGCTCAATCAGGTGCTTCACGATTATCGTGAGCATATTGTCGGACGAATGGGAATTCCTTATCAACAGCGCGGCATTTCGGTGATCAGCGTGGTTGTTGATGCACCGACGAATATCATCAGTTCCCTGTCCGGGAAGCTGGGTATGATTGAGGGGGTGAGCATTAAAACCGTTTATTCAAAATTGCCAAAGGGTGAAAAAGCTAATGAAAATCATGAATAAATTACCGGCTAAACTGGAAAAAGAGCAGTTTTTAGAAAAAGATGAGTTTAAATGGCTGCTTGAAAATAACACCCCCGAGTTACGAGCGGATCTTTCAAACCGGGCCAAAAGAGTGGCCGGAGAAATCTTTGGCAATGGGGTCTATGTCCGGGGGCTGATTGAATTCAGTAATTATTGCAAAAATGATTGCTACTACTGCGGCATCCGTTGCGGTAACGAACAGGCTCATCGGTATCGGTTAAGCGAACAGGAAATTCTTGACTGCTGTGCAATCGGATATGACTTAGGCTTTCGTACCTTTGTACTACAGGGTGGGGAAGATCCGGATTTTTCCGATGAAATGATGATTAAACTGATTGGTAAAATCAGAAGTGACTACGACGATTGTGCCATTACCCTGTCACTCGGTGAGCGGCCGCGAGCTGTTTATGAAGCATTCTTTACCGCCGGAGCCAACCGTTATTTACTGCGGCACGAGACGGCTAGTGCGGAGCACTATAGAAAGCTTCATCCCCGGGAACTGCGGCTGGAAAACAGAAAAGAATGTCTTACCCATCTCAAAGAAATCGGCTTTCAGGTAGGCACGGGCTTTATGGTGGGATCGCCCCATCAGACGGTTGAAAATCTGGTTGCGGATCTACTTTTCACAAAAGAATTAAATCCCCAGATGATTGGGATCGGACCGTTTATTCCCCATCAGCACACCCCGTATAAGGACGCTAAAGCCGGTACGCTGGAAGAAACCTTATTGCTTATCTCAATCCTGCGGCTGATGCTGCCTAAAGCGCTGATTCCAGCCACGACCGCACTGGGAACGATTGATCCCAATGGTCGGGAAGCGGGCATTCTGGCTGGGGCCAATGTGGTCATGCCCAACCTGTCTCCCGTGTCAGTCCGAAAGGATTACAGCCTGTATGATAATAAAATCTGCACGGGGGATGAGGCCGCCGAATGCCGGGTCTGTTTAAGTAACCGGATGAAAGGAATTGGCTACGAAATTTTAACCCACCGGGGCGATTATCCAAAAGATTAAATGCAGTCGAATAAATGAATTAAAAAAATAAAACTTTAGGAGCGTAACAATGTATAATGTCATGTCGAAAAAAGCGGTTGAATTTATTGATGACCAGGAGATTTTAGAAACGCTGGCCTATGCAGAAGAAAACAAAACAAATGTCGCCCTGCTCAATGAAATCATTGAGCGTGCAGGGACTTATCAGGGACTCAACCATCGCGAGGCGGCAGTTTTACTGGCCTGCGAGCTAAAAGAACAAAATGATCGTTTGGTAAAATTGGCGATGGATATCAAAAAAAAGTTTTATGGTAATCGTATTGTTATGTTTGCCCCGCTTTACCTCTCGAACTATTGTGTCAATGGCTGTGTCTACTGTCCTTATCATTTTAAAAATAAAAACATCAGCCGCAAGAAATTGACCCAGGAAGAAATTGCCAAAGAGGTCATTGCTCTTCAGGATATGGGTCATAAACGGCTGGCACTGGAAGCTGGTGAAGATCCAAAGAATAATCCCCTGGAATACATTTTAGAAAGCATCAAGACGATTTACAGCATCAAACATAAAAATGGCGACATCCGCCGGGTTAATGTAAACATTGCGGCGACCACGGTGGAGGACTACCGCCAGTTGAAGGAAGCTGGAATCGGAACTTATATTTTGTTCCAGGAAACCTATCATAAGGAGAATTATGAAATGCTCCATCCCACCGGCCCCAAGAGTGATTACGCCTGGCACACAGAAGCGATGGATCGTGCCATGGAAGGCGGCATTGATGATGTCGGGATTGGGGTCCTTTTTGGTCTGAATAAATACCGCTATGATTTTGTCGGAATGCTTATGCATGCCGAGCATTTAGAAGCCGCGATGGGGGTTGGTCCCCACACCATCTCGGTCCCCCGGATCTGCCCGGCGGATGATATTGACACTGATGATTTTTCCAATGCGATTTCCGATGACATCTTTGAAAAAATTGTTACGGTGCTGCGCATTGCCGTCCCCTACACTGGTATGATCATTTCGACTAGGGAGTCCCAGGCTTCCCGGGAACGGGTGTTAAAGCTGGGGATTTCGCAGATCAGCGGTGGTTCCAGCACCAGTGTCGGCGGTTACGATACGCCGGAACCGGAAGATCAAAACTCAGCCCAATTTGAGCTTAATGATACCAGAAAACTCGATGATATTGTCAACTGGCTGTTAGAAATGGGACATATTCCCAGCTTCTGCACCGCCTGTTATCGGGAAGGCCGCACCGGCGACCGCTTTATGCAACTGGTTAAATCCGGTCAGATTGCCAATTGCTGTCAGCCTAACGCGATTATAACCCTCAAAGAATATTTAGAAGACTATGCCGCCCCGGCGACCAAATATAATGGTGAAAAAACCATTGCCCGGGAACTGGCTTCGATTCCCAGTGACAAGGTCCGTGGCATTGCAACGGATCATCTAACTGAGCTGAGCTCCGGCAAACGGGATTTCAGATTCTAGTATTGGCGGTGCCTGTGAAAGCTCCGAAAACTCTTTTTTCTTAAAGAGCTTAATAAACCGCGAGGTCGATATTTTGTGCCGGTCATTGACCCAAGAAGAAATCAGTCACATTGTCAAAAAAAGCGGTCACGATCAACTTGATGAATTCGACTTAAATGATTGAGCAGGATGGTTGAGAAACAGAGCATAAAGACGATTCGGGTTCTTCGGAACTCGGGTCGTCTTTTTTAGGGTGCACCCGGCAAAACGACAAAAAGGTAAAAAAGACCCGGGCAAAATAATTTCTTTGCCCGGGTCACTTGTGGTTGCGAAATGGAAATAGTTTAATTAACTGGCAGGAACTCAATATCTATATTGCCGCTGGCGGTTGAGACCTCCAGACTATTTTTCCCGTTTCCAAAGTTGGGGAGATTCTGCTTGCCGCTGAGGCTGTCGGCGGTGATGGTATAGGTGGCAGGATCGCCAAGAAGACTGCCGCGAATATTGCCGCTTAAGTTGGAGAAGTAAAAATCATGACCGGATAGCTTATTAAACTGGATATTGCCACTACTGTTTTCAATGGTGGTCGGTCCGGCAATGGTGGTTTCGTCAAATTTCATGGCACCACTTAGGGAGGAAGCAGACAGAGATCCGTCCGTTTTTCCCTGACTTACCTGGATCGTTCCGCTGGCGGTTCCCAGTTCCAGGTTGCCGCCGGCACTGACCTGACTGAGATCAAGATTACCACTGATGGTGGAAGCTGCAAGTTGTTGGGCGATACTAAGGTTTTTCAGATCGATCTGTCCGGCAGAAGTGCTGGTATTAACATCCTTTAAATGATCAAGGTCGGACACGATCAGATTGCCACTGACGGTGGAAACTTCAAGTTCACCGCTGAACTTTTTGGGAATGGCCACGGTCAGCTCTCTTTTTTTATTTTGCAGGTTGAAATTTAAAAAACCGATCTGTTCGTACCAATGTTTAAACAGGGAACGATCGATGCTCAGATTACCGTTTTCCAACAGCTTTATGGTATAGGAATCCTTTTCGTTCTCATAGCATTCAATTTTTATCTGATCGCCATCGATTCCCACAATCTTTACGTCAGTGTCCAATTCACTAAGACTTAGATTTGAAACACCGGCCAGATCATAGGTGTAGCTTTTTTTCTCGTCTGGAAGACTGGCGTTTAAGGTCCTCCAGTTAAATCCGCCCAGGGCAAAAGCGGCCATGGCAATAATAAATCCGAGGATAATTAAACCACCGGCAGTCAGCATGATTATTTTTTTGATTGGTTCCATTTACAGGACCTCCTTTTTAATAAATAATGATTTAACAAAGCGTAGAAATTTTCGGGTAAGCAAGATCAACCAGTGGGATAGTTTTGTGACACCGAAAAAGGATAGAACGCCGATGCCCAGGCAGGCAAGGGATAAACCAAGGACAAACAGTCCATAAACAAAAGACGGGGCAAAAAAGATGCTAAAAATCCCGGCCAGGCCACCGAGCACAAAGGCAGCAACTGTTGCATAAAGGGATATAATAACCGCCCAAACCGAGAGATAAACAGAAAGAATGACAACAAAGAAAGCAGCCAGCAAGGGAAACCAAACCGGGAAGCCCAGGACAATCAGGACAATTTCCCAAATCTTTAAGCTGGATTTTGGCTGGATCTTGGCCTTCATCAGAGCCGGTAAGGGTTGTTCCAGCAGAGTATCCTGGATAATGGTATCAATATCACCAATGGCGGCGACGGCCTCCGTTTCACTCATGCCATCTTCAATCCGGTCATCAATCATTTCGGCATAAAAACCCCGGGTTTTTTCGATCTCATGTTGGGGTAATGGGTCAAGCTTATCGGTCAAACTTAATAAAAATTCAGATTTGTTCATCGCTATGGTTCCTCATTTCTTCATTAATAAAATTATATACACTCATGACCTCTTTCCAGTTGTCAATAAATTCAATAATTCGATGACGACCGGTTGCGGTTATTTTGTAGTATTTTCGAAGTCGGCCATTATGTTCAACAGCGTGAACCAGCAGGCACTGGTTTGTTTCAAGTCGTTTCAGGATGGGATAAAGGGTGGATTCGGAGATTTCGATATAGGGATTCACATCTTTGATGATTTGATAGCCATAAGAATCGCCCCGATTGAGTACCGTCAGTACACAAATTTCCAGTAACCCCCGTTTTAATTGAATATCCAAGTAGATACCCCCTTTCACATAATACTATACAATGCATAGTATATTTTTGTCAATCGTTTTTGGCAAAAAAAACCAGCTGTTTTAAAAAACGGCTGGTGGGATGAAAAACGGAAAATAGTAGTTGACTCTACAGTAAAGGCGAAAACAGTCGCGAAATCGATTCTTTAACCTTGACTCGTCGGCTGCGGTTCCGGTAGAGTTCTTTGTTATAATAGGTGCATTTTTTAATATCTTCAACAAAGATATTTTTAAGTTTTATCGCAACCTTACGGTCATAAATAAAGGCGTTGGTTTCAAAATTAAGCCGAAAGCTGCGGATATCAAAGTTACAGGAGCCCACTGAACAGAGCGCATCATCGACCACAATGGTTTTGGCGTGAAGAAAGCCATTTTCATAAATAAAAATCTTGGCCCCATATTCAATCAGTTCGCCGACATAGGCCAGGGTGACCCAGTAAATAAAAATATGATCCGGCTTATTAGGTATCATAATCCGGACATCAATACCGGACAACAAGGCAATTTTTAAAGCCTCCAGAATACTTTCATCCGGTACAAAATAGGGCGATTGAATCAGAATATAATCCTCAGCGTTATTAATCATCCGTAGGAATCCCTGTTTGATTTGCTGGTTGAGGTTATCCGGACCACTCGAAACAATTTGGATGCCACCTCCGGATTTTTGGGGGATGGTGGGGAAATATTGGTTAAGTTTTTGATCATCAGCGAGGAACTCTTCACTGGAACTGGCGCGCCAATCGAGCAGAAAGCGATGCTGCAGCTCGTAGGCGGCTGAACCGACAAGCTTCAAATGAGTATCCCGCCAATAGCCCATTTTTTTCTCCAGGCCCAGATATTCGTTGCCGATGTTAAACCCACCGACAAAGCCGGTGACACCGTCGATGATCACAATTTTGCGGTGGTTGCGATAGTTAACCCGGAGATTTAGCATCTTAAAGCGGGATGGAAAAAAAATACCGATTTTCCCCCCGGCGGCCTCAAAGCCATCAAGCACCGTGCGGGGTAAATAACGACCGCCCATGGCATCAAAAAGCAGCCGGACTTCGACGCCTTCAAGCGCTTTTCTCGTCAGAATATCAAATAATTTAGCGCTCAGGGTATCGTTTTTAATAATATAATATTCCAGATGAATCGATGATTGTGCGGCTTCCATGGCATGAAAAAGAGCATCAAATTTCTGATTTCCATCGGTAAAAATTTCCACCGTGTTATTACTGGTGTAAATAGATTCACTGACATTTAAATGAAATTCAATGGAATGACGGTATTTTTCAATGGGACTATCGGGATCGATCGCAATAATCCGGGAAAGTGACCGTTGCTGCAGTCTTAACAAATGATGGTACTGAATATTCTCAGGGGTGTTATACTTAAAAATTTTACGTTTGGTTAAGTTCTGCGAGAAGAGAATATAAAATAAAAAGCCCCAAATGGGTACCATCCATAGAAATAATAACCAGGCATAAGTGCTTTGAGGGTTTTTTCGTTCCAAAAAAATAATAGTGAATGTCAGCGTTATATTGATGATAAAAATAATTGTTGCTAAGATTGCGGCAATACCCAAAAACATAAAAACCTCCGAAAGTTTATTTCATCTATTATAACATAAAAGGTAATGAATGGAATAGTCTTGCAGCAGAAGGTGACGAAATTCACTTGATATCGATGGTATCGAATTTCGCTTGACATTTTTGGGAACGCAATCTTATAATAGACGTTGTCTCAGGTTTGTGGTTGAAAGTCGATGCCAGATGCAGGCCAAGCGATCCACGTAAGATAACTCAATAGAGAGTTGTTGATCATAGTGCGTCTTAGAAGTAAGTCCAGCCGGGTAGACCGAGAGAAGGAGTTGTGATGCGAACACTGAGCTAAACTTCCAGCTGGCGAGTGTGGGGGGAAAAACCAGGTCAACTGAGACAGCCTTTTTACATTCTGTTTAGATGATATTTTGTGACAAGAAATTGACACAAATGATTTTGACTAAAGGGGATTCGATTGGGTATAATAGAAATATACTTAAAAACACTTTATATTAAGTGTAAACGAGTAAGGTTGACCTTTTGAAAGGAGTTGTCGTTATGAGATTCACAATTTACGGGAAAAATATGCATGTATCAGAAGGTTTAAAAGAAACATTAAAAAAGAAGCTGGGGAAATTTGATCGCTACTTTGGTCAGGAAACAGAAGTGTATGCTACATTCAGCAAAGAAAAGAACTACCAGATGCTGGAAGTAACCATTCCGGTGGGAAAAACAATTTTAAGAGCTGAAGAAAGATCTGAGGATATGGTGACATCCATTGAAGATGTTGTTAGTAAACTTGAGGGTCAACTCAGAAAACATAAAACAAAGTTGCAAAAACGGAACCAGGATGAAACCGCTAAATTTAATCTGGAAGGAATCGAGGACAATGATGACGAAGGTGTGTTTCAACCCAAAGTTGTCCGCACCAAAAAATTTGCTGTTAAACCGATGAATGTCGATGAAGCGACCTTGCAGATGGAGTTACTGGGACATGATTTCTTTGTATTCCTTAATGGCGATACCGATGATGTCAATGTTGTCTATATGAGAAAAGATGGGAATTATGGTTTGATCGAGCCAACTTTCTAAAAATTACTTAAGAAAAAGAGAAAATAGTGATAAGCACCCCTTGAAAAATTGTTTTAAGGGGTGTTTTTGATGATGTTATTTTATAAATTCAATTTATTTTCAAATTTATACATTATTTAGGCATAAAGTTTTGACAGAACTTTTCTTTTGTTTTAAAATAGATCTATATGCATTATTATCTAAGCATTTATATAGATAAGAATACCTAAGAAATGATTATAAATAAATAGTGGGGTTAAAACTAATATGTTAATACTAATTGCGATTATGTTAGGTTTTTTAATTGGAAAAATTCGACGGGGAAGCCTCCATGGTTTCAAAGTCAGAAAAATTTCCTTGTTGCCAGTTGGAATTTTAGGGTTGGTGTTGCAAATTGCCTTGCATCTTTACATCTACACCGGAGGTATCGCACTGGTTGAACCCTATCTTGAGATTGTCAATTTTGCCAGTTATATTCTAATCCTGGTTATGCTGGTATTTAATCTGGATGACTTCTGGGTAATTTTAATGGCAGTGGGGATTACCGCCAATTTTGTGGTGATTTTTATTAATGGCGGACACATGCCTGTTTCGCAAGGCGTTATTGATATTCTACCGGCTGCTTTTGGGGAACAGATCACCCAGGGACTGAGTCCCATATACTCATTGATTCAGCCCAATACCCTGTTATGGTTTTTGGGTATCAACCTGCCTTTTCCAATACCCTATGTGCCACTGGTGATGAGTCTTTATGGCTCAGTAGCCGGAATTACGGTTGGTACAATTGTAACGGTCATCGGATTAATTGGATTTATTCAGTATGTGATGAACAAAAAAGCCTCAATCATGCACGATGAACGAAATGATCATGGTGAAGATGAGGGCATTTTTGGCGATGACGAAGACAACGGAATCGATCGGGTATCCACTCAAGACCATTTTCAGGAAGGTTATGATGAACCGGAAGATGTGCAAGATGAGGACGATTATTACTACCGGGATATGGCCGCAACCGGCGGTATTCGTGGGGATCGGGATGAACATGCCACCACGGTTATACCAACAGAAGGTTTTAATTCCGGCCAAACGGCAGAAATAAACGGCGATGAGCAAACCAGACTGATTCCAGCCGATTTGGATGGGGTGGATTCAGGAATTGGAACCGAAACCGAAGAAATTGTTATCAGTAATAGTGATGTCCAGGAAACCCGGGTTATGGAACCGGTGGATGACGGCAGCACCAAGATTATCAGCAATATCCAGGAAGTTGGAACCTATGTCAAGGGTGATAAAGAACTTGAAGCCGCTGATATGGAAGAAATTCTTAATAGTGATGATGCGGGATTCTTCACAAAAAAATATTACGAAGAAAAACTGGCCGTTGAAAAAGAACGACTGATTCTGCAAATGCGCGAAATTGAGCTCAATAAGGTAGCAAAATCGCTGAGTGATCCCGATGGTGAACCGCATCCGGTACCGGAATCGGACTTGAGAATTGTTGAGAGTTTTAAACTGACCGATCTTGACCAACCCTTTGTTTTGCGCAGTGAAAACAGTACCTATGATAGTGGCGTAAGAGGAAAAGACGAGGAAGATCTGGAATTTTCTGAAGATGAAATGCTAAACGTCTGGCAGCGACTGAATCTGGAAGATGAAAAACGAAAAGTCGCACGACGCAAACAACTGATGAAAGAAACCAGCAAGGAAGCCGAAATATTGATCAACGGAACACCCAGAGATGAGGTCGGTATTCCCTTGAAGGAGATTGAAGAAGTTACCGAGCCGGTGGTCGGACGGGTCTATGAAAGCACCGATGAAGACAAGGAAAAAATGCTGGCCGACATGGATGATGATGAACGAAAAGATTTTCAGCAAACCGTCGATGAACGAAAACGAGCGGGCTATGAACTGGTTGAACTAAAGCTTGACGGCAAAGATGTGGCCTTCTGGCGAAAGAAAAAATAAGCGATGATCATAAATAAAACAAAAGGAACTGTATAAAAAATACAGTTCCTTTTAAATTATATAAAGTTTCATTAAAGAGAGTATGCTATAATAAAATTTAGTGTATAATTATAGTAAGTAAAGTGACAAAGGAGTGAATGGATTGGGAATTTTAGATCAAATATTTGATAGCAATAAAAAAGAACTAAAGCGCATGCAAAAAAAGGTGGATCAGATTCTGGAGCTGGACAGCCGTTTCGCGGCGATGAGTGACGAGCAGTTAAAAGGTCAAACATCAATACTTAAAGAACGACTGGCTCAGGGTGAGACGCTTGATGATTTATTGGTGGATGCTTTTGCCACCGTTCGTGAAACCGGTGCCCGAGTATTGGGTATGAAACATTTTCCAGTTCAACTGCTGGGGGGGATGGCCCTTCACGAAGGCAATATCGCTGAGATGAAAACTGGGGAAGGTAAAACCCTGGTGTCAACGCTGCCCGCTTACCTGAACGCTCTGGGTGGTCGAGGTGTTTATATTGTCACCGTCAACGATTATCTGGCTAAGCGTGACAGTGAGTGGATGGGTCAAATTCATGAGTTTCTAGGACTTGAAGTGGGTCTGGTTGTTCATGGCTTATCATTTGCGGAAAAGCAGCACGCCTACGCTTGTGATATAACCTATGGAACCAACAACGAATTTGGATTTGATTACTTAAGAGATAATATGGCCTCAGTCAAGGCTCAGCAGGTCCAACGGGAACTTAATTATGCGATTATCGATGAAGTGGATAGCGTGTTGGTGGATGAAGCCAGAACACCACTGATTATTTCTGGTAGTGGGGATAAAAGCACCAAGCTTTATGCGTTAGCTAATAGCTTTGCCAAAAACCTGAAGGCTGATGACTATATCAAGGATGAAAAAGCTAAATCAGTGATGCTCTCAGATGAAGGTGTCATCAAAGCAGAAAAATACTTTAACCTGACGAATCTGGCGGATATGGAAAATATGGAAATTTCCCACCATATCAACCAGGCTCTTCATGCCAATACCCTGATGTTTAAAGATCGGGATTATGTGGTGAAGGATGGCGAAATCATCATTGTCGATGAGTTCACCGGACGGTTAATGCCGGGACGCCGCTATTCGAATGGTTTGCACCAGGCGATTGAAGCCAAGGAAAATGTCAAGGTTAACCGGGAATCCAAAACCCTGGCAACCGTTACCTTTCAGAACTATTTTAGAATGTTTAATAAGCTTTCGGGGATGACCGGGACTGCCAAAACGGAAGAAGATGAGTTCCAGACTATCTACAATCTTAATGTTTTAACCATTCCGACCAATAAGCCGCTGATTCGAGAAGATCTTAATGACTTAATTTATAAAAGTGAGCAAGGGAAGTATCTGGCCGTGACCGAAGAGGTAAAACGCCGCCATGCCACTGGTCAGCCGATTCTGATCGGGACGATTTCGATTGAAAAGTCAGAGCTGCTCAGCACCTATCTCAAACGTTCCGGGGTTAAGCATAATGTCTTAAATGCCAAATTCTTAGAAAAAGAAGCTGAAATTGTCGCTAACGCCGGTCAAAAAGATGCGGTGACCATTTCCACCAACATGGCTGGTCGTGGGACTGATATTGTTCTGGGCGAAGGTGTCATCGAATTGGGTGGCCTTCATATTCTCGGGACCGAGCGTCATGAGAGTCGCCGGATCGATAATCAGCTCCGTGGTCGGGCAGGTCGTCAGGGCGATCCCGGTTCATCGCAATTTTTTGTCTCACTGGAAGATGATCTGATGCGGGTCTTTGGCTCGGAAAAAATCCAGGGCCTGGTTGAATCGATTGGTCTTGATGAAGAAACCCCGATTGAAAATAAAATGCTTACCAGAGGGATTGAAAACTCCCAGAAACGGGTGGAAGGTCGTAACTTTGATATTCGTAAGCACGTGCTTCAATATGATAATGTTATGAACCGCCAGCGTGAGCTGATTTATGAACAGCGACAACAGGTAATTGACGGAAAAGACATGGAAAATGAAATCTGGAGTATGACAGAAACGTTGATTAACGCTTATGTCGGCATGTATACTGGCGATGGCCAATATTATGATGAGTGGGATCTGGAAGGGCTTCATAAACATCTAGAAGCCAATGTATTGCCAAAAGAACTGGTCAATCTTCCGGAAAAACCCGACAGTCAGGAAGTTTTGGTGGAATCCATCCTGGCAAGTTGTCATCAGGTTTTATCTGATAAAAGAGAACAACTGGGCGAAGAACAGCTTCAGAACATTGAACGGATGATTCTGTTAAGAAGCGTCGATGGTGCCTGGATGGAACATATCGACAATATGGAACAGCTAAAACAGGGAATCGGACTGCGCGCCTATGGACAGAACGACCCCGTTAAGGAATACACCAAAGAGGGTTTTGACATGTTTGATGACATGATCATGCGAATTCAGGAAGATACGGTAAAATACCTGTTTAATCTAAATATCCAGGTAGCGACACCAGAGGAGTCCCCGACCAAAGCGGTGGATTTTAGTCAACTGAAAACCAATGAAAATGAAATCGAGGGAAAACCAACAGGACCGGCCAGTGCGGGAAATAAGGTTGGCCGAAATGATCCCTGTCCCTGTGGCAGTGGAAAAAAATACAAGAAATGCTGTGGCGCATAAAAATAATTGAGGTTGACGATAAACTACCGTACCGACCAATTGTTAATCTGTTGTTCGCCGCGGAATCGGACACTAATAAGAAATAATATTTCTTATTAGTCGCGGGCAGTCGCCAACTACAAGCAAGCTTGTACTTGGCTCGTTGCCTCCACGCAGGCTTTGCCGTGTCCGCTCCGATGCGTACAACATGATGTAACAATTGTCGGTACTGGGTTATCTTTTTTGACGATCTTAAATAATTTTCATAATAAGCTAACAATAAAAACGAAGGGGTGTGATCGTGATGATGGATTTGTATGAAGAAAAACAAATCATCAATGCAATGGCGATAAAACTTAAGGAAATGGGGAATTCACTTTGACTTGCCACGGCTTGTTAAAGAATTGGAAGCATTAGAGAAGAAAACTGAGAATCCCGAATTCTGGAATGATCAAAAAAGTGCGCAAATTGTTTTAAAAGAGCAGAAGCTGATTAAATTAAAGGTCGATCATTATAATGAGCTGGCTGAAACGCTGGATGATATTATGGTCATGCTGGAGCTGGCAGAAGATGGGGAGTTGCTGGAAGGGTTTAGTGCATCAATCCGGGAACTTGACGAGAATCTCGACAATTTTCGGACTGAGACCCTGCTTTCTGGTGAATTTGACAGTAACAATGCAATCATTTCGCTACATCCCGGGGCTGGTGGAACCGAGTCTCAAGATTGGGCCGAAATGCTCTTGCGAATGTATACAAGATGGGCAGAGAAGAAAAAATTCAAGGTTAAAACCCTGGATCTTCAACCTGGTGATGTCGCTGGGATTAAAAGCGTTACCCTACTGATTGAAGGAATTAACGCCTATGGCTATCTAAAAACCGAACGGGGCGTGCATCGACTGGTACGAATCTCACCCTTTGATTCATCCGGCCGCCGCCATACTTCCTTTGCATCGCTGGATGTGATGCCTGAGGTGGATGAATCGGTGGAAATTGAAATATTGCCGGAAGATATCCGGATTGACACCTTCCGCTCCAGTGGCGCCGGCGGGCAGCACGTTAACACCACGGATTCCGCCATTCGGATAACGCATTTGAAAACCGGAATTGTGGTTCAGTGTCAAAATGAACGGTCTCAGCATCAGAATAAAGAGGTCGCCATGAACATGCTAAAAGGTAAGCTGGTAGAAGTCATGGAACAGGAAAAGATGGATCACATCGATGACATCAAGGGTGACTACAGTCAGATTGCCTGGGGCAGTCAAATTCGTTCTTATGTGTTCCATCCTTACAATATGGTCAAAGATCATCGCACCAATGTCGAAGTAGGCAATGTCGGTAGCGTTATGGACGGCGATTTGGACGGCTTTATGAACGCTTATCTGAACACGATGATATAACAAGTTTAGAAGAATTGTTGGAGGGGAAAATGGCAAAGAGCTATCAGGAAATAAATAAAAAAATCGCCAGTGGCGAGGCTGTGGTTGTCACGGCAGAAGAAGTCATTGAAATTGTCAAAGAACGGGGCATCAAAGAAGCGGCCGATTATGTGGATGTGGTCACAACTGCCACCTTCGGTCCGATGTGCTCATCTGGGGCTTTTCTTAATTTTGGTCACTCGGATCCGCCTATTCGGATGGGTGAGATAGAAATTAATGGGGTTGAAGCATACGGCGGTTTGGCCGCAGTGGATACCTATCTGGGGGCAACCCAACCGTCCCGGGATAAAGGCATTGAATATGGTGGTGCTCATGTGATTCATGACCTAATCGCCGGAAAAGAAGTTCACCTGGTGGCAAAGTCTCAAGGAACAGATTGTTATCCCAGAAAAGAACTGGATACCTGGGTGAAACTGGAAGATTTGAATGAAGCCTATCTGTTTAATCCCAGAAATGTTTATCAGAATTATAATGCCGCGATTAATGGCTCCAGCCGGAGGATTTATACCTATATGGGTATTTTACAACCGAATATGGGAAACATCACCTATAGCACTGCGGGGGAATTAAGTCCCCTCCTCAATGATCCCCTGCTTAAGACCATCGGTATGGGAACCCGGATCTTTTTTGGCGGCGCTCAGGGCCATGTATCCTGGATGGGGACTCAATTTAACACTGCTTGTCCGCGAGACGAAAAGGGCTATCCCCAAACTCCCGGTGCGACCCTGGCCTTAATCGGCAACATGAAAGAAATGAATCCCAAATATATTCGGGGTGCGGTTTATGAAGGCTATGGCACCTCGATGTTTGTCGGCGTAGGCATCCCGATTCCGATTCTCAATGAGGAAATGATGTCCTATGTTGCGGTGGAAAATAAAGACCTTTATACCAATGTGATTGACTATAGTGTCCCCAAAAAAGCGAAACCGAATCTAAAAAAAGTAAGCTATGCTGAGCTGAGGAGCGGATCAGTGGATATTAATGGTAAGATCATCAAGACTTCACCGCTTTCCAGTCTGAAAATGGCCAGAGAAATCGCCGCAGAACTGGGCAACTGGATTAAAAAAGGTGAGTTTTTTCTTCAGGAACCGATTTTGAGCTTTCCCATGGAAAATACCATTAAGGGGCTTTTGATCAAGGAAGGAGAATCCCGATGATGACAAAAAAAATACTGTTGTCTTTCCCACAAAAGTCTGCCGGTCAGCCGATGGCGATGGAGCTGATTAAAACCTATAATCTCGATTTTAATATCCTGAAAGCCTTTATTGACGATAATATCAAAGGAACCTTGCTACTCGAAATAAAAGGCGAAGAGGCGGATATAGAAGCTGGGATTATCTATTTAAGAGAACACCAGATTGGTGTCAGAGACATCGAGTCAGTGGTCGAGGTTGATCCGGACAAATGTGTTGCCTGTGGCGCTTGCACCGCGGTCTGTGCGGTCGGAGCACTTGAAATGACCGAGGACTGGTCGCTAGTCCATCACGATGACAAGTGTCTGGAATGTCTGCTATGCGTAAAAGCCTGTCCAATGCGGGCCATACACGCCCTGATCTGAGGATGTTTGAACCGCGAACCTATCGAAATGTGATGAAAGCCGAGGATCTGGATTATTTCCAGGTCCTCGAATTTGAATCCGACCTTTTTATTGGGGTAGATCATGGCAGTGTGACCCCTCAACTAACCGCAGCCGTAAAAACTGAGCTTCACAGGCTGCGCCAAAACATTGCTAGCTACAATAATGACGAACCGGATTTTATACCGTCACTGACACCGCTGACATTAAATCCCTGTGCAAGCCCGATTGTTTCGGATATGTTAACAGCCGGGAAAAGAGCCGGAGTAGGACCGATGGCAGCCGTGGCCGGTGCTGTCTCAAAATATATCGGCAGGATGCTAAAATCCTATTCAGCCGAGATTGTGGTGGAGAACGGCGGAGATCTGTTTATTCAGACAAAAAAAGAACGGCGAATTGCTCTTCATACCGGAAATCTTCACTTTGCGGATTTGGGTATAAAAATAAAACCCCGCGAAAACCCGCTGGGGATTTGCACTTCATCCGGGATCATGGGTCATTCCTTGAGCTTTGGGAAGGCTGATGCGGTTACCGTCATCAGTTCCGACATTCCCCTGGCTGATGCTGTGGCGACGGCGCTGTGCAACCGCATTAAAAAACCAGCTGATGTTGCACATGGAATCGCCTGGGTCAAAGGTATTCCCGAAATTGCAGGCGTTCTTATTGTCATTGAAGATCAACTGGGTGCCTGGGGAGAGATTGAGTTGTGCTGAATTTAGTGCTTGACAAAGAAAAGAATTAAGGGTATTATTCTAAAAAAAGTAACTCAATAGTTTACCTATCCAGAGAGGTGGAGGGACAGGCCCTATGAAACCCGGCAACCAGCGAAAGCACGGTGCCAATACCGGCAGTTTATTTTGCCATGATGGGATTTTAATGCAGAACATTAACCTCGTCACCGACGAGGTTTTCTTTGTTTTAAAATCGAGAGGATATTGGGGTTTAATGGGTAAGTAAGTTAGTAAGATTCTTAAAAAGGAGGACAGATCGTTGAATATAAAAGAAATACTCAAAAAGAAACGGCTTTATCTCGATGGCGCCATGGGAAGTTTGCTTCAGAACCAGTTAGATGTAATCGGTCCGGTGCCGGAAGCCCTGAACCTGACCCATCCTGAACTAATTAAAGAAATTCACCAATTATACATTGATGCTGGTGCCAATATTATTCTTTCTAATACCTTTGGGGTTAACGGTTATAAACTTAAGGGGAGCGGCTACTCGGTGGAGCAACTGGTTACGGTTGGGGTAAAAAATGCCAAATCCCTGAATCCGGATTTTACCGCCCTGGATGTGGGTCCTCTGGGAACCCTGATCGGGGCTTTGGGTGAAATGTCTTTTGACCAGGCTGTAGACTATTTCAAAGAGGTGGTTGCGGCCGGTGATAAGGCCGGTGCGGACCTGATTGTTATTGAGACCATGACCGATATCTGCGAGGCCCGGGCGGCCCTGATAGCTGCTAAAGAAGTGTCGGATCTGCCGGTAATTGTATCGATGACCTATGAGGAAAATAGCCGAACCTTAACCGGTAGCGATGCCTTAACAGTAGTTGCCATCCTGGAAGGACTTGGCGCCGACGTCATCGGCATTAATTGTTCGACTGGACCAGATGCGATGCTGCCGATTATTAAAGATCTGGTTTATTATGCCTCGGTACCGATTATGGTGGAACCCAACGCCGGGTTGCCGCACATGAAAAACGGCAAAACCGTCTATGACATCACCATCGATCAGTTTACCGATTATATGACCCAAATTGCGGAGATGGGCGCCGTAATTCTGGGGGGCTGCTGTGGCACAACGCCAGACTATATCAAAAAAATGAAGCAGGCCACGAAAGATCTTCCCCTTTATGCGGTAACACAAAAAAGTTTTACCGCCGTATCCTCAAGCACGAAGACCATTATCTTAGGCGAGGATATCGATATTATTGGCGAATGCATTAATCCCACCACGAGCCCGGTGCTTAAGGCGTCCCTGCGTCAGGGTGAACTCGCAGTCGTAACCCAATTGGCCGTTGATCAAAAAAAAGACGGGGCGGGTATTTTGGATATTAATTTAGGTTTACCGGATATTGATGAGTTAACAATGATGCAGGAGGCAGTCGATACGATCAGCCGACTCGTGGATTGTCCGCTGCAGATTGATTCCTCCAATCCGGAAGTCATTGAAGCGGTACTGCGAAGCTATCCCGGCAAAGCGATTATTAATTCGGTGAATGGCAAAAAATCATCGATGGATAAGATTTTCCCAATTGCTAAGAAATATGGTGCCCTTGTTCTGGGACTGACCATGGATGAAACCGGTATTCCCAGTCTGGCAGCCGATCGTTTTGCCATTGCCAAGAAGATCATCAAAACGGCCGAATCTTACGGCATCAGTAAAAAAAATATTCTTATTGATGCCCTGGTGTTAACCGCTTCGGCGCAACAGAAGGAAGTCCGGGAAACCATCAAAACCTTGGAAAAACTGCGGGCTGAGCTGGGAGTGCCAACAGTGCTGGGGGTTTCTAATATTTCTTTCGGGCTGCCTAACCGCGAACTTTTAAATCGGACTTTTTTATCCATGGCGCTGGAAGCGGGACTGACCACCCCGATAATGAACCCCAGTAATAAAGAAATGATGGACACCATTAAAGCATTTCGGGCGCTCTGGGGGTTGGATGGTCAATGCATCGCTTATGCCAACGCCTATAAAGATAGCAGCTTTGGCGAAGCCAAATCTGAAACGGAGCGAGCCGCCCTGGGCTTAAAAGAGATCATTGAACAGGGACTTACCGATCAGGCGGCAGAAGCCACCGCCATTCTGCTAAAAACCCGAGAACCGCTGGATATTGTCAACAACGAAATCGTTCCCGCCCTTGATGCGGTGGGGGATGCTTTCGAAACCGGTGAATGCTTCCTGCCTCATCTGATTTTTGCGGCGGAGACGGCTCAAAAGGCCTTTGAAGTCATCAAAGAAACCATGGCCAGGGACGGTCAGGCTCAGGTGGTCAAAGGAAAGATTGTGTTAGCCACCGTTGAGGGGGATGTCCACGATATTGGGAAAAATATTCTCAAGGTTATCTTAGAGAACTACGGCTACGCGATTCTCGATATCGGCAAGGATGTCAAGGCCGAAACCATTATCCAGGCCATTCAAGCTGAAGACATTAAACTGGTGGGTCTTAGTGCCCTGATGACAACTACCGTTAAAAATATGGAAAAAATCATCAAAGAAATCAAGGCCAGCTGCCCGGCCACCACGATTATGGTGGGCGGGGCAGTTTTAAACCCCGAATATGCCAAGACCATCGGTGCCGATTATTATGGCAAAGATGCCCGGGAAGGCGCCAGCATTGCCAAAATAGTATTTGAATGAAATAAACGGCTGAACCATCATTTTGGTTCAGCCGTTTTTAAAGACCGTATCAATACATAATAAGAGTTTGCATGCATGCTTGATTATTGCCAGCGTTTCGGCTAAAATAGGAGTGTGATATATTTTAGCCGAAAGGAGTAATGTAGCAATGTATATTAAAAGAAATATGGAGCATGTGTTTCTCTCATTAAATCAGCAATATCCGGCCATTTTGATTACCGGTCCCCGTCAGGTTGGAAAAACAACCATGCTGCAAGAACTCATGAAGATTGAAGGTCGAAGCAGACATTATGTCTCATTGGATGATCTTAATGAAAGATCATTGGCCAAGTCAGATCCGGCGATGTTCTTTCAACTTCACAAACCGCCTGTTTTCATTGATGAGGTTCAGTATGCGCCAGAGCTTTTCACCTATATAAAAATGAGTATTGATCAAAATCATAAGGCCGGTGATTTTTGGATGACGGGCTCCCAGCTTTTTAAGCTGATGAGTGGGCTCCAAGAATCCTTGGCAGGGCGGGTGGCGCTGCTTCATCTTTCAACTCTTTCGCAACAGGAAATTTATCATCAGCCAGAAGGGGCGTTTACCCTGGATTTTGAGGTTTTGTATGAACGGCAGAAGCGTATCGGCTCAGTCAGTACGCCGCAAATTTTTAACCGGATATTTCGCGGCGGGATGCCGGCCCTGGTCAGTAAGCGATATGAGGATCGCAATATTTTTTATTCCAGCTACATCAATACCTATCTGGAAAGGGACGTAAGAGATTTATCAGGTTCCATCGATTCGCTTAAATTTCTGAGATTTATTACCGCAGTGGCAGCCCGCACCTCTCAAATGGTGAATTACAAGGGGATTTCTGATGATTGTGACATTGACCAGATAACGGCAAAAAACTGGCTACGGATCTTAGAAACCCTGGGGATTATTTTTTATCTGCACCCTTATTCAAATAATGTTTTAAAACGAACGGTTAAAACGCCAAAACTGTATTTTTATGATACCGGTTTAGTCTGTTATCTGACAAAATGGAGCAGTGCCGAAACGGCTATGAATGGTGCGAGTAATGGCGCTCTCCTGGAAAACTATGCCGTTAGCGAAATTCAGAAGAGTTTTCAAAATGAGGGGCGGGAATCATTTTTATATTATTATCGCGACAAAGATGCCAAAGAAATCGATCTGATTATGGAAGGTGATGGCAAACTCTATCCGATCGAAATTAAAAAAACTGCCACGCCATTAAAAAAACTGACACAGAATTTTTCGGTCATTAATAAGTCGCCCTTTCAGCGCGGAACTGGTGCGGTACTTTGCATGGCCGAAAAACTCGGTGCCTTTGACAGTGAGAATCTGATTATCCCGATTGGGCTGATCTAGGGTTGACGTAAATGAAGCTAAGATGTGGATTAGAAATGGTCGTGAATAGTTCAACTGAGAAACTAAATCACTCGAATATCAATTGATACGCATCGACATCAAAAAGCCCCAGATCGGTCAGGCGCAGGGCGGGGATCACCGGCAGGGCCATAAAGGAAAGGGTGATAAAGGGGTCAACCCCGGAGGGAACCCCTAATTTATGGGCGTGTGAAATCAGTGATGCCACCTTTTCCTGAACCACCTCGCCAGTTTCAAGACTGATCAGGCCAGCCAGAATCAGGGGGACTGCACCGATGATGCTGTGACCAGCTGCGACCACATAACCGCCACCAATTTCGGTGAGGTGATTGACTGCCAGCAGGATATCCTGATCATTATCGCCCACCACAATAATATTGTGGGAGTCATGGGCGACGGTGGTGGCAATGGCCCCGTTCTTTATCCCAAAGCCCTTGATGGGGGCGACGCCAACATTGCCGGTATGACCATGTCGTTCAATGACGCAAAGCTTATTATAGGTTGCGTTGGGGGTAAAAAAGCCGTCTTTCCCCGGCAGCGATTCAATCAGATGCCGGGTTTCAATCTGATCTTTGACAATTTCAATGACATGATCTTTTTCGCCAATGGGGAGCTGCAGTTTTTCCGGGGTGAGGGTCGGGATATGAACCGAATCAAGGAGCCGGGGATCAATCTCATACTGGGGTCTATGTTCCCAGAGGCAGTCATCCACCAGGCGGCCATTCCAATAGACCTGCTCCACATTCATGGTGCCCAGATCGGATAAGATGACCAGATCGGCCCGGTAACCGGGAGCAATAGCCCCCAGTTTTTTTAGCCCATAAGCCTGGGCGGTGTTAAAAGTGGCCATTTTGATCGCCTTGATCGGGCACAGCCCCAGATCAATGGCCCGTTTGATATTAAAACGGATATGTCCGTCCCGATGGATGTCTTCTAAATGTTTGTCATCGGTACAGAAGAGGAACCGATCGATCGGTAACTCCGTTTTTAATAAGCCGCTAATGATGGCATGCAGGTTTTTGGCTGCGGAACCTTCCCGGACCAGAATATAAAAACCGGCCCGCAGTTTTTCCAGGGCCTCGGCAAAGGTAGTGGATTCGTGTTCACTGTGGATGCCGGCGCAGGCGTAGGCCTGGAGCAGTTTTCCTGTAAGACCGGGGGCGTGGCCATCTGAAATTAAGTGTCGACACAGGGTCAGTTTATCAAGAATCTCAGAATTACCGGCCAGGACATCGGGGAAACACATCACTTCTCCCAGCCCCAGAATTTGGGGATGATCCAGGTAGGGTTGCATATCAGCAGCCCCAAAAGGTCCGGCACCGTTTGTTTCAAAGGGTGTGGCGGGCACCGAAGAGGGAAGCATTAAAAAAACGTTTAAGGGTATCGCTTTGGTGACGTCTAAAAGATAATCAAGACCAGTTTTACCGGCGACATTGACAAGCTCATGGGGGTCGGCAATAATCGTCGTGGTCCCGCTAGGAACTATCGCCCGGGCCAGCTCAAAGGGCGTGACCATGCTGGATTCAATGTGCATATGGGCATCAATGAATCCGGGGACAAGATATTTTCCGCCCAGATCCACTTCTTTTACGCCTTCATAAGAACCGATCCCCACAATGGTATCATGATTAATGGCCAGATCCTGCAAACAGATTTCCTCGGAAAATACGTTGAGAATTCGGGCATTTTTCAAAACCAGATCGGCTTTTTCAAAACCATTAGCCACGGCAATATTATTTTTAAGTTCTTCCTGATATTTTTTCATGTTCCATCCTATCTTTGCTTGGCGATAATAAATTGCGATGATAAATTATTATAACCTGATATGCGTCGTTTTTTCACAAAAATATGCGATTATTATATAAATCTCATCAAAAAAAGGTTATAATGAAAACCAGTACATCGATTATCCCGGTACGTCAATTTGCTTATAAATTATAATCATTGTAAAGCAGAAAGTAATTCTAAGAAAGTGGTGAACTAAATGAAAAAATGGCGATGCACAGTATGCAACTATGTACACGAAGGTGATACTCCACCGGATAAATGTCCGATTTGCGGAGTAGGACCGGATAAGTTTGTCTTAATCGAAGAGTCAGAAGCCGTTGAGTCTGCTAAAGAAAAAAAATGGCGCTGTACTGTTTGTAATTATATCCATGTGGGTGAAACCCCTCCCGATGTCTGCCCGGTTTGCGGCGTGGGCCCGGAAAAATTTGTGCTGGTAGAAGAAGTCGAGGATGGTTTAACCGACAAAAAAAGAGATGCCCTCCAAACCTTATTATTTAATGTCAGTTATGGTTTATATATTGTTTCTTCTGTTAAAGATGAGAAACTCAATGGCATGGTTTCCAATACCTTTATCCAGGTCACCAGCACTCCCTTAAAAGCCAGTGTGTGCTTGGGAAAAGGAACCTTGACGGCAGAATATGTCAAAGAATCGGGCGTATTTGGCGCTTCAATTTTGGGGAAAGACAATTTTGATCTGATTAAACACTTTGGTTACCAGAGTGGTCGAGACGTGGACAAGTTTAAGACGCTCAGCTATATTACCGGCAAAACCGGATGCCCCGGCTTACTAGAAACATTGTGCTTTATTGAATGTGAAGTAGAGCAGACCATCGATCTGGGAACCCATTACATGTTTATTGGCAAGATTGTTGATGGGGACGGATTCAGTAAAGAGGAACCGATGACCTACGCCTATTATCACGCTAACCGATAGAAATTAAAAAGCCCCTGCAAACAGCAGGGGCTTTTTGTTACTCCGTTTCTCTTAAACGCTCAACAATGGAGCGTCGGGAAACCACATGGTATACAATCAACGGTACGGCAATGCCGAGTACGGTAAAGATTGGGGCCACCAGGAGGATCGGTAAAACGGTAAAACGATAGGTAAAAAACCAGAATAGATTAGACAGCACATTAGCCAGCAAGGGGCCGGCAGCAATACTGAGTAACAGTGATACGACTACCGCACCTAAGGAATAAAACAAGCCCTCCCAAATTAACATCGCTTTAAGCTGATGACCCGTCATACCGATTGATTGGAGCATGGCCAGCTCATGACGGCGAGTCAGAATGCCAGTTAAAATGGCATTGAGAAAGTTGAGCACTCCGATTAATCCGATGATCAAGCTCAGCACGCCTCCCAAGATTAGAAACATTTTTTGGAGTGTGTTAAACTCTGCCGCGTAAGACGCTTTACTCTCATAGTCGAACTGGGTTAACTGTACATTGGTCAGATCACTCAGGTAAGCCTCCATCGCAGTAGTGTCCCCATCGCTAACATCACAAGCGTAGTACATGACCTTGTCGGTGCCACTGTCCGAAATAAAGGTCTGATCGTTTAGGATAAATTCATCAGCACTATAATAGCGATAATTGAGTGATTTTGGTAAAGTGATCAGTGCCGCCACCTCGTAGTCAATATCCTGATAGGTTTTCGCCCGATACCGATAAGGCTGATCATCGGGAGGCTGATCAGGGTCTAAAATGGCACCCGTGTTGGGGTTATAATATTCGTACGTCTCCACATAGCGTAGGGTAACCGTATCGCCAAGCTTGGCCCAATGGGAATCCATTTTGGTGTTGCCATAGTCGTCGGTGTTATAAACAGCGGCGAGATAACGTCCGCCTGGTTCGTGAAGTTTTGACAAATCGCCTTGCAGGAGGGTCAGTTTATCAAGTGCGTAAGGCTCCATGCCGTAAAGCTGAGCGCGGTCAGCCAGTAAGCCGGCCTCATTTTTTTCCATAAAGGTAACCATATGATCCAGTGTTTTGGCGTCATTCCATGGGCTGTTTTTGTCACGAATATGGTCTGCGGTAACAAATTCTTCCACCGCACTGGTTTTGCCATAAACCCGGCCCCCAGCTACTATGCCAGGCTGGTTCTCCAGACTAACAATAACATCTTCGGGTAGTGCATGATCGCCATCCCAGTAATTCCCAACCTGAAAGTAACCGGCATCAGCCACAATAAAATCAGAAACCATATTCACCAGGTACTTGTCCATATCAAATCCGTTAGTAAAGGTAACGGTCAGATTGAGCAGCAACACCGCGAGTGCAAGAGAAGTCATTGTGATAGCGGTCTTGCCGGGGCTGCGACCGAGGTTTGCCCATGCCATTTTGAGTAGCGATGGTCCGGACTGGCCCTTACGGATCGTTTTTTTAGTCGTTGTGCCTTCGGTATAGCGAACGGCCTCCACAGGGGACACACTGGCCGCCAACCGCCCCGGCCGATGACAGGAGATCACCACCGTGATGAAGGCAAAAAGTGCTGAGCCTAAAAAAATAAGGGGACTGGCTGATACCGAATCCTTGACGACCCCATTGAGTTGGGACAAGATCACCGGAGTCAGTTTGATCCCGATTCCATAGCCAACCAGTAAGCCCAGAGGAATGCCAATCACAGACAGTAGCAGGGCCTGTTGGCGGATGATCCGCCGGAGCTGTGGCCCGGTGGTACCGATGGTTTTAAGCAGGCCGTAAAAGCGAATATCGTTTGACACCGAGATCGAAAAGATATTATAAATAATCAGATAGCCGGTTAAAATAATAATGAGCAGCAGACCCACGATGGCAAGGACGGTGATGGGGTCCAGACTGTCGGCAAGTTGCGAACTGGTGTAACCCCAGTTCACACCGGTTGAAATAAAATTATCCCCCTGCGAGCGGTTTTCATTTTGATAACCGTTATTTTTTAGGATTTCGTTGAGATGCTGTTCAATATTTTGCGAACGGTCAAGCATGACATCCATATTCCATGAACCGGTGATGCCATCGGCCCCAATCCTATTGCCAAGCCCGACTTGATCGTAGATCGCCTGGGTCCGGCTGAGGGGAATGAGGACATGGTTGGCGGCGATGGCCTCATCATATTCCCACCAGCCACTCAGGGTAAAGGTCTCGGTTACCGCGATACCATCCACATCAAAGGTCAGGGTAAAGGAGTTTCCCAAAACCGGTTCGACGCCGAGAAGTTCTAACACCCGGGTGTCGGTGGCGGCTTCGTCTGTGCCCTCAAGTGGTAAATGGCCAGCGATTGGGTCACAATACATCCAGTGGGCCTGATTTGCATCACTGTAACCAACCTCCACATGGGATTTAAGAAAAGGTGCCGTTTCTGGTATTCCCACAAAGCGACGAAGCCCATAGTCTTTGATCAGGGGATCGGTTTTAATTTCATCAAACTGCGCTTGGGTCATGTATTTGAAGGTACCATGATTCCAGCCGCCGCCCTGACGGAAGTTTGCCTCCTGGACGGAATGGTTAATCGACAAGGATACGGTAAACAGCGAAGTAAACAGAATGGTGGTTAAAGCAATGGCCAGAATAGCGATGAGGTTTCTTATTCGCGCGGCTTTCATGCTTTTAATACTCAGTGTCCGAATGGTTTTTTTGTTGGCGATATTCATTAGTTACACCTTCTTAACGCGCGACGATCAAGCCGTCTTCGATGCGGACGATGCGATCAGCCATTTGGGCAATTTCCTCGTTGTGGGTAATCATGACAACGGTTTGGATAAATTTCTGATTGGTAATCTTTAGTAGCCCCAGAACGTCCAGACTGGTTTTGGAATCCAGATTGCCGGTGGGTTCGTCAGCCAAAATAATGGCTGGTTTTGCGGCGAGTGCCCGGGCAATGGCAACCCGCTGCTGCTGCCCGCCGGAGAGGTTATTGGGCAGGTTCTGGAGCTTGGATTTAAGGCCCAGGGTATCGATGATGCGCTCAACATAAGCCGCATCGGGTCGGTTACCGTCTAATTGAATTGGCAAGATGATGTTTTCATAGACGTTAAGCACCGGAACTAAGTTGTAATTCTGGAACACAAAGCCGATCTTGCGACGGCGAAAGATCGTCAGCGCTTCATCCTTTAATGAAAAGATAGCCTGCCCGTCGACTGTGACGCTGCCACTGGTAGGGCGGTCCAGTCCGCCGAGCATATGTAAAAGGGTGGATTTGCCGCTGCCGGAAGTTCCGACAATGGCGATAAATTCGCCTTTTTCAACGGCCAGATTGACGCCGGCCAGAGCGTTTACGGTACTTTCGCCAGCACCGTAAATTTTTTTTAAATCAGTTGTCTCTAAAATCATAAATACCTCCAAAAATAAAATAAAACATTGAATCCTTCAACGCATAAACTTTATCATGGGTTTCTTTCCAGAATCTTTCCCGCTTGGAAGTAATTCTAACAGTTTTGTAAGAATTTAAACCGTCCGGGGTAAAAAAACCGAGAAAACGGAGCCGTCCCCCAGTGATGAAGCGACTTTAATGTAACCGCCCTGGCGGATTAAAATCTGGCGGGTTAAATACAGACCAATTCCCAGACCATCCTGTTCGCTGAGTGCGGGGGAACGGTAAAAGCGCGTAAAAATTTTAGCCTGATCGGTTTCAGCGATACCCATGCCGGTATCACTGATATCAATGCGGCAAAACATCTCATACTCCGTGACCAAAATTTGGATCTTGCCACCTGGAGGGGTATACTTTATGGCATTATCGACGACATTGCAGAGGGCTTCAAGGGTCCATTTGTAGTCAAACACGGCATCGCCATCGGTAACAGTTACGGTCAATTCAATTTCTTTTTGGGCGGCTTTCGGAGCTGCTTGTTGAGTCACTTCCGAAAGCATTGGGGCGATCGCTGCACAAGTCGGAAAAACGGTAAAAACGCCGGTTTCCAGCCGCGATAATTTGATTAAAGCGGTAATCAAGAAGTTCAGCTTCTCGGTTTGGCCCTGCAATGGCGTTAAACAAGCTTTACTTTCTTCCGGCAGTTCCTGTTCTGCCAGTAGCTGTGAATAGAGCATAATATTGGCAATCGGGGTTTTGGTCTGATGCGAGATATCGGCCAACAATTGCTTGATTTTTTCTTTTTCAGCGGAGACATTGCGGGCCGATACCAAAGAAGCGGTTAAATACTGGTAAAGTCGGCTTTCAACCGAAGAGAGCAGGCTTTCATCGAAATGAGCTTCGGTAAAGCTGCCATCCAGGGCGCGATCCAGCATGTGGTTAAGGGTTTTCATGATTTTGCGGGTTTTATGGCGTTGCAGTCGTACAATCATCAGGCTCAATAACAGGGTTGCCATCGCAACGACCAGCAGGATTAGGCTAAACGGATTCATCCGGTTTCACCACCCATACATAACCTAAACCGTAAACGGTTTTAATAAACGCGGTCGCATCCAGCTTGTCCCGGAGACGTTTAACCGTGACAGAAAGTGCATTTTCATCGACAAAATCGCTGCCGTCCGCCCAAATACGATCCATCAAAACCGTCCGACTGAGGGTTTGCCCCCGGTTTTCGACCAGCAAACGAAGCAGCTTTTGTTCTGTCTTGCTTAACTCCACGGCAGTGGTTCCGTGATAAAAATCCATTTGCGCAAAATCAAATTGATAACGGTCAATTATAATCGGTTTTAGCTCACTGGTGACCAGACGTCGCAGTTGTGCTTTTACGCGAGCCCGGAGGATTGCCAGGCTAAAGGGTTTGGTGATGTAATCATCGGCACCATCCTCCAGCCCCATTACCACATCGGCTTCGGTGTCGTTGGCGGTTAAAAGAATCACCGGAACGGCTTTGCCCCCCGTTTTAATTTGCCGAAGCAAATCCAGTCCATTGCCATCAGGAAGATTGATATCGAGTAAAACCAAGTCGGTCATACCGCAGGCAAGTTGTTCCTGCGCTGATTTTAAATCAAAACATGTCACAATTTGAAGCTTAGGATCTTTCAAAGCCAGGCATAAGCCACGGCTGAGATGACGGTCATCTTCGATAATTAGTAGTTGCTTCATCTATTTTTATAACCTCCAATTACACCTCATTTAATAAGTGTGATAATGATAACACAAAGAATTGTTTGTATCAATTTCCAATGGGATGGCGCTCCCATTTTGAAAACAGCGTCAAAAAAAGACGAACAGTTAAAACTGTTCGTCGCCATTACAAGAAATTTATCGGGTTCGTTTTTCTGATGAGATCGCCCATCATCCCGTTTTTTAGTTGGTGGTTTTTTCTTTTAACTCCGGAAAGGCATCAAGAACGGCCTTAACCAGCTTGTTGCAGCCATGGATTAAGGTGTCAGTTGTGGGTAGCCGATAGTCCTGTTCATAAGCTTTAATAGTATCTGCTACTTCGTTCTCGTTCATATCATCGTGATTAATTGTGATGGCAATGACCTTAGACTGTGAGAAGCGTTCAATCAGTTCAATTTCACTGGCGAGGGTGGGCATTGTCAGATAATCAAAATCGACCCGGTTTATTCGCTTGGGTGGATGCTGAACAATGATGCCGTCTGGTTTTCCGCCGCGGATGATGGCACAGGAGCTGATAAAAGCGGGATGACTGAGGGCACCCTGACCTTCTAGAATAATGACGTCCGGTTTTTCATGGATATTGGCTTCGACAACCGCATTTTCCAGTTCACCGGTCATAAACTCAGAGGGAATGGCGTCCAGAGCAATGCCGTATTTTTCACCCTGAATCAAGGAGGTTTGACCAGTCCCGATAAAGCTGGCCCGAAGTCCCCGTTCTTTCAGGGCGGTAATGAGTTTCATGGCGGTGGTTCGTTTACCGACGGCGCAATCGGTGCCAAGAATAGCGATCTTCGGTGTTTTCACATTTAGAATATCGCCAGTAAAGAGGTGCAGGTAGCGATTGGCAAGGGGCTTTCGGATATCATAAAGTTTAACCCGATATTTTTTGGCCTGTTGCTTAAATTCGGCATCTTCAGAAATAAATTCATGGAGACCATTAACAATATCCATTCCCAAAGACATCGCGTTGAGAAAAATACGTCGTTCTTTGATCGATAAGATGGCGTCTTTGGGAGCGATGCCATAAATGAAATATTTAGGTACTTCGGTTAATTGATCCATGGCTTCGGTAAGATCCCGATAGATAGGGATACCATTGTCAAACCCCTCGAGTACTTTTCCGGCATCCATGCCTGTTTTGGTGCTGTCTATCACACATGTGATCTGATATTTTTGAGAACGACGGATTAAACCATTAGCGGTTTTTCCATCGGATTCACCAAATTGACCTTCACAATAGAGTATAGCTTTTTCTTTCATAGACGAGTAGTCCTTTCGCGTGATCACGAACAGGAGCTTTACAATGCAAACGATTGTATTAAAGAGGAACGATAAAGAATGTTTGATAATATAAAGGCAGTTCAATATTCACTGCTTTAATTATACCACAGAAACCCTTAATTAAACGATTCCTTAAGAAAAACCAGAAATTAGACACATTTTCTAAGTAAACTCCAGTAGGATCTGGAACGGACTTTGATCAAAAATCAGACTTGTGTATTGACAAAAATTGTCCCAGATGATATATTGAATGCGTATTCAATATATCATCTGGGAGGGAATATGGCACGATCAAAGGAACAAAACGAGAAAATGCGCGAAACGCGCAAAGAAAAGATTCGCAACGCGGCACTATTACAATTTGTTAAACAGGGGCTGTTTGCCACTCGGATCCAGGATATTGCTGCTTGCGCCGGAATCGCCCAGGGACTTTTATATCATTACTATTCATCAAAAGACGAAATTTTTGTGGATCTCATTAATGACGCTCTGGATAAGACCATTGAAGCGTCCTATATGGTACGAGATATGGATACCGAGCCAGGTGAAAAAATTCGGTTTGCACTGGAGCGACTTGTTGAGACCATTGAGCACAGTCAGGCTTTTCTAGACACCTGCCGGTTGATTACGCAGGCAACCAATTCGACTGCCATTCCCAAGCAGGCTCAGGATCTTATTCAGCAAAAAAGGAACATCCCCTATCAGGTCATCGAAACCATTATGGAAGCGGGACAAAAACAAGGAACCATCGTCGCGGGCGATCCTAAAATGTTGTCAATTTTTTTCTGGACCAGTATTAATGGCCTGGCTATATATTATTCCACCAATAATAATCGGGAGGTAAAACTGGATTATCGGGTGATTGCATCAATGTTTTTGGTTAAAAATCAAAGGGAAGTTGAGGAAGAAAATGATCCAAAAAATCAAACCGTTTTTAAATGAAGAAGGGAAAATTACACAGATTCCTGCGAAGCAATCAAAAAAATTGCTGGTATACGAATACCTCGCAAAAAAGTTTGATGACGATCAGGAATATTGTGAAAAGTCTGTCAACCAGTTAATTAATTCATGGCATACCTTTGGGGATTGTGTTTTTTTAAGACGCGGATTAGTGGAAACCGGATTTTTATGCCGCCTATCAGATGGCAGTAAGTATTGGAGAAATAAAGAAAAGGAATAAAGTTACATGAGTATAAAAGCAAAAATGATGTACATCACCATAAAATACCGGCATCTTTTTAAAGGGCAGTTGCTTCCGGAAGTGATTGATAAGAACACCTCAATTGAAAAGCAGCGACAAGACTGTGATGAAACGGCTGAACGTTTTTTTAAACCAATCAAGGGAATCAGCTTTAAAGCCAGTGACTATCGGGAATTTTATGCAGAATGGGTTGAAATAGAAAACGCCCCTGAAGAAAAGGCAGTCTTGTACTTTCATGGCGGTGGATTTGTGATGGGCAATGCCAGATCGCACAGAAATATTGTGGGGAATTTTGTAAAACATTTGGGCATCAAAGCCCTTGTTTTTGACTATCGGCTGGCTCCGGAACATCCGGCTCCAGCCGCAGTCAATGATTCAGCAGCTATTTACTGTTGGCTGCTTGAACGGGGATTTAAACCAGAAAATATTGCTTTTGCAGGTGATTCGGCTGGCGGCGGCATTGCGTTAGCCACCCTGCTAAAATGTAGGGATGATGGCATTCCCTTGCCGGGGGTCTGTGCGGTGTTTTCACCGTGTACCGATATGACGATTTCTGGAGAGTCTCATAAAACCCGGGAAAAATCAGATCCCTGTACTCCCAAAGGAGCAAATGAGACCTATACTGGCTATTATGTGGGTGATGGCAACCCCAGGCACCCTTATGCGTCCCCGCTGTTTGGAGACTTAACCGGTTTACCACCGATTATCATTCAAGTTGGAAATAATGAAACACTAAGAGACGATTCAACCTGTTATGCAAAAAAAGCCAAAGAATCAGGTGTTGACATTCAGTTTAAAATCTGGAAAGGAATGTTTCATTGCTTTCCGCTGCTGGCACCGATGTTTCCAGAAGCATCCGAAGCCCTTGAAGAGGTTTGTCAATTTATCAGAAAAAAGCTAGAGCGTTGAGTTAAGGTAATTAAGCGACGGAGATAACGTTCTCCGTACAGATTAAGTTAAAAAAAGGTTTCCGCCAACATCCCGGCGGAAACCTGAGCATATCTTTTGCAACCGATCTTTTTTAAAATACATCATCAGCGGATTCTTTAATACCATGCAAGCGGATCTTATACTGCAGATTTTGACGAGAAATGCCCAGTTCTTTGGCGCTTTTTGAAATGTTTCGATCATTTTCTTGTAACACCTCGATTATCATTTGTTTTTCAATTTTGTTGAGGGTGTTCTTGAGGTTTTTATCATTGCTACTGGCGGCCAGATACTTTTCATAGATCTTTTTATCAGTGATCTTCTTTCGTAAATAGGAAGGCAACAGATCCGGGGTCAGGATGGTATCCTGGTATTGGGATAAATAGATGGCATGAGTAATGGCGTGTTTTAATTCGCGGATATTTCCCGGCCAGTCATGGTAAAGAAGAATCTCCTGAGCGGATAACGAAATGGTGAAGAGCTGTTTTCCCATGGCAGCCGCTTCAGTGGTTAAAAAGGTCCGGGTAAGACTGATGATATCCTGTTTCCGATCTTTGAGGGCCGGTAAATGAATCGAAAAAACGGCCAGCCGATAAAACAAGTCAGCACGAAGTCGATTTTCTTCGATCGCTTTTAAGGGGTCCTGATTAAGGGCACTCAATAGCCGGATATTAGCGGTTATTTCTTTATGGCCCCCCACCTTTCGGTATTTTCCGGTTTCCAGAACCCGAAGCAGTTTTGATTGAAGTTCTAAATTCATGGAATTGATTTCGTCTAGAAAGATGGTGCCACCTTCAGCTGCTTCCAAAAGACCAATAGTATCAATGGCACCGGTGAAAGAGCCCTTAACCGTTCCAAAAAGTGAGCTTTCCAGTAAATGTTCGGGAATGGCACAACAATTGATCGCTACAAAAGGCTTGTTAACCTGAGCACTGGCGTTATGAATGCTTTGGGCAAAAACTTCCTTGCCAGTGCCAGTAGGTCCGGCAATCAGAATCGGCGCCGCATTCTGAGCTGCAATCTTGGCATGGTGAATGCATTCTAAAAGATTGGGACTTGTTCCGATGATGTCTTTGAAACTAAATTGGGTGCCATTGTTTTTAATTTGCTGGGTATTCAAATCATTTTGTAGCTTCTTAATCGTGCTCGACATATGGATGTAGGCCGAAATATCCCGATAAATACAAATCGCAGCAGAAACTTTTTTGGGGTCTTTTCTTGAAAAAATCGGATAAGTACTACTGATCACATCGGCAACTTTTCCCGATGGGGAGGTATATTTAACATGCACATCCTGGACTTTTTCCCCGGTTTTTAAGACCAGGGATTCCATCGATTCATTTTCAAGATAATCATAGATGTCAGACATATTTTTGCCGATGACATCTTCACGTTTCATATTTTCGATCAGTTCACAGCCTTTTGAATAGCAGACAATTTTTCCGTCACTGTCAACTACATGGATACAGACATCTTCAATCCGCTCGACATCCTGAATGGGGAAAAACGTTTGGCTTGTCGTCATAATCGCTTCTTTTTCTGAGTTCATTTCACGGCCCTCCATTTCGGGGTTTGCTGACTTTGACAGTATAATAACACGAATTCCAAAAAAATTATAGAGGCAACCTCTATCCCGAGGTTGCCTGTTTATTTATAAAAAAGACTAAAATGACTGAATTTATAAATATTTTTGTTCGATTTTTTCAATTTCAGCAAGAATGGTCGGATCTAAAGTGGGAACGACGTGGGACTTAAGAATTGCATCAATTTTGGCATTCACCATTTCCATCACATCGGACTGATCGGGATTGACCATGCGTCGGGAAAAGAATTCCGGATACCAGATACTTCTGAAATTTTTAAGGGTGTGTTTTTCGTTTAGATAATGGCCGCCCTGGCCGACCCCTTTAATAACATCCATGGCCAGGGTTTTTTCGGTGACCTCAACACCCCTGGAATAAGCCGACAGCTGATCAATCATTTCATTGGCTAATACTACCATTGCCGGAGCCACCGAGTTACAATGATCTAAGACGCCGACATCGTGAATCAGATTAGCCTTGCTTAAGATGGTCGAGAAGAGTTCCATTTGGACTTCAGCGACTGACTGGGGATCAATGGTTTTAGCATCACTGCATCCAGCGGTTCCATAAAATGGCAGGTTATAGTAGTTAGCCAGTTCAGAGGCTGCAGCGATCGATTTATGGAATTCAGGGGCACCATAGGAGCCAATCGTGGTCTGCATATCAAAAATTGTTGGCATCGAACCGTAGATCATTGGTGCGCCCTCATTGACAGCCTGAGTAATGACGACGCCAGCCAGGATTTCGGCATTGTTTTGAGTTAAAGCCGCGGCAATCGAAAGGGGAGCAGTTCCGCCCATCATCGAATAAGGCATATAAACAACGGGAATCTTATTGGTTGCACTGATAAATAATTTTTCGGTGCTTTCGACCGGATGGGTCAGCGGTGGAATCGGCTCACAGTAATTAAAGATAAAGGGTTTTTCAGCCAGCTCTTTGTGTCCGCCAGCGACAATTGCGGCAATATCAATGATCTCTTGTAGTGAACCAATATCATTGGTAGAAAAGTTAATCGTTTTATCAAAGTTTTTTAAGGTTTCGATGAAAGTTATCTGTGATTGAACCTTGGGATCGACATCGGCACACATGCCCACCGATAGGACGAAACTGATATTGGATAAGGCACTGGCAATTTTACACATGTCCTTAATATCTGATTTAACAAAGGGACGGGCGGTGTTTGTTTTATAATCCAGAATTTCTAATTGATCGGAGTGCGTTCCAAAATAGACGTTATTTTGGCTGTTGATGACCATGCTTTTTTGGCCATCGCGGTTGTAAAGGGTTATTTCTTTGGGAATGGTGGCAAGCGCTTTATCGATAACAGCTTTGGGGAATTTGACCAGATCACCGTCAACCGTACAGCCGTATTTTTTTAAACAGTCAATGGTTCGCTCACCAGTAACCTGCATGCCAAAATTTTCCAGCAGATCCATGCTCTTTTCGTGAATCATTTCAATTTTGGTCTGATTCAAAACATTAAATTCAATATTTCTTTGTGTTGTTTCCATTGTAATCTCCTAAAATTTTATTTTGTTTAGATCCGATTTTATTTAGATGCGCTCCCGGTAACAGGTGGGAATGTAGTCGTTTAAAAGATCAGCCTGTTCGCAGGTAATATCCGGTGGCGTATAGCTGGCCAAGCGCTCTTTAACTGCGGCCTGGACATCTCTGAGAACCGGTTTACTGCCATGTTCCTGCCATTGGTTGGGGTCTTCTTTGTTGAAGTATTTGGGAACAAAAAATTCCTCTTTAAACATTTTCGGGGTTCGACCCTGAAGGAAGTTACCGCGCGGGCCGATTTTGGTAATGAGATCATGACAGAGATAGCTTTCCTCAGTTTTGATTCCGCTCAGAAGCCGACGATTCATTCGGTAGGTGTCTTCATCAATTAGGAATTTTTCAAAGCTCAGGATATTAAAACTGCCCATGATTCCACACGAATGGAGCACCAGATCTGGAGCAGCTTCGAGGGTTGAGCGAATCATCATATCGGATTCAATCCCGGCCTGGATATCAAAATCCTTGGCATCACTTAAGCCGCCGCCGGTACGGCAGGGAAGCTTATAAAAATCGGCGAGCCCCCGGGTGGCATAAGCAATCAAGGCGGTTTCGGGGGCACCGATGCTGAGTTGAACCGTTCGCAGGTTGGTAGAGGCTGAGGTCTGTCCGTAAACCACCGGCAGCCCAGGTTTAACCAATTGGGACATGACCATACCGGCTAGAACTTCAGCATTTGTCATCGCAATTAGTCCGGCAACTGATGGCGGACCGGTCAGCACGGGCATTGCACAAGGGGAAAACCAGACCGGCTGATTCATTTCAGCAGCAACCAGGAACTTATCGAGCGGATCATGGTCAAAGCATAAGGGCGATAGCGAATTAATATGGATGATATTATTATAAACACCGCTGCGGCCTTCGAATTTTTCAATCAGTTCCAGACCCTGTTTAAACGACTCCCGGACCCCGGATTTTAACGGAAAGGTATTAGCCATTAAATGTAAGGCCGTTTTATTGGAATACTTTAAGATCATCGCGATCGGACTAAATACCCTTTCATCCTGGGTCAGGCTCTTGTCATCGAGAAAAATATTAAAATAGTTACAGTTAATGACATCACTGGTATCGGAGAGTTTGAACTGATCGACCGTATCATCATTGGTCATTTTATGTAAATGACCTTGCTCCAGACGGAAAATATTGCCGATGCCAGGCATCAGAATCAGGCTCCCGCCGCCAAGCGTATGATTTCCTTTGGAGTTTTCAATGGTAAAGGTTTCGGGAATGGTTGAAATCGCGGCCATGATCATTTTTTCATCAAGAAAGACGGTGTTCCCATCAATGCGGGCACCGTGAGATTTAAAAATATCCAGAATTTCCGGGTGTTCAAATTTTATCCCAACTTCGCTGAGGATCCGCAGTGATTCCTCGTGAATAACCTGCAGATCGGATTTTGACACATATTTTTCATAAGGTTTCATGATTTTACTTCCTTTTCTTAGTAGTGAGTACTGATCACTAAAGTCTATTATAAAAGATTTAGATATGACCGTAATAATCCCGGTGAGAAACGCAGGAATAAGCGTAATCAAGCAAGGTTCCCCAACTAAATACAGGCAAATCAACAGCGCGTTGAATCGCTCTGGCAAAGGGCTGCATGCCGGTACATTCTAACATGATTGCCTTAATATCCGGGTGTTTGGCAGTAAATTCTTTGGTGATCCGAATCATATCCTGTTCTGATTCGTCATAGTAACTTTCTGGTATTACAGGACGTTTTTCATGATCCCATAGCGTGTCAAACTGCGGACAACCATATTCATCCTGGGCGCCGGCAATGTAGAAGTTGCTATTGAGATCAATCCCGACTTTTTCCAGATGCGTATTGGTCAAAAAACGTTTTTGGGCACAGATGATCCCAACCGCGTTGGTGGGTCCAATCAATTGCTGAATAAAGGGGACTTGCAGCAAACTGGACATAAAAACAGGAATATCGACAGCCGCGGCCACATCTTGCTGGAAATAGGCAAAATAGCCGCATTCAGCGGCAATCGCACGACAGCCCATCTGCTCCAGGTTTTTTGCGGCCTGGATAATGGGTTCCCGGCAGGGGCTTTTATCCTGTTCCCAGACCAGGGTATAATTATCGACGCCCCTGGCGATTTCATATTGAATCGGAAAACCCCAGGCACTGGCATTGCGGACATCACCAGGAAAACCGGGATAGGCATCATCTAATACCATGATACCAATACCCATACCATAGCAGGTATGGTTTTTTCGGGTTGTCATGTAATTAATTTTTAAATCTCTTTGCATTTCTTCCTCCTAAAAATTTGGGATGTTTAAATTAGTGCGAGTTGCCATTTATACTAGCAAGGTTTATGCCAATTTATGCTCCCGTACAAAAAGATGGTTAAGTGCCCAAGAAACATCAATCGATGAAAATTTACGAAAAAACACTGATTGAGATGCCGCCGATGACCTCTAAAATAATCAAAAAAGTGCAGATCTGAAGGAGCTACGCTATAATAAGAAAAGGAATAAAATGGTGATGGAGGACTCAAAAAAGTCGGAATTGTAATTAAATTTCACGTAAATAGTTAAAATAGCCTTAGAAATAGCAAAAAACGCCTGCAAAAAATGATGACATGCAAAATAGCATTACAATATCAACCAGAAGAAGGCAAATAAAGGGTTTCGTGCAAAGGTTTACAAAGAAACGTTAGATTACCTGCATAATATTTTGCAGCCTATTCTTCCATCCCAAGAACATACATCCCCAATAGCCCTTAATTTCGCGTTATTTTCGAAATTTGATAATTTTACGAATTGGCATAAAGCTTGCTATAAATTATTGATATCGTAACGATGTGTGAAATTAAGCTGGGGAGGTGTTGATTATAGGGTTAAGGTAAGATGTGTGGGGTTAGTTTGATTGAATTCACGACAACCAGGTCAGAAAGATCAGAAAAAGTTTAAGAATCAGAAGGAGAGAGTTTATGTTAAAAAGAATACGTATTGTACCCGTTGCGATTCCAATTGTATTAATGGGAATAATCCTTATTATCGGCTTTGTTTCGCCGGATGAGTTTACAACCAGAATGACTGATTTCTTTATCGCGTTAATGGCAAATGCCGGGTGGATGGTTTCTCTGGGGGTATTGATTTTTGTTGGCTGTATGGTGTTATTATTTGTCCATCCCTTTGGCAGTATTAAATTTGGGGGCGCAAATGCAAAACCAAAATATCGAACCTGGATCTGGTGGGCGATTTCGCTTTGTGCGGGGATTGGAACCGGGATCGTTTTCTGGGGAGCCACCGAGCCGCTGATGCATACTTTCGCACCACCGCCATCGGTTGGCCTCGAAGCCGGAAGTCTGGACGCCGTTATCTGGGGGATGAGTAAATCCTTTTTGCACTGGTCGTTTTCACCTTACGCGATCTATGCGGTAGCGGGAATTGCCATTGGCTATGCTTACTATAATATGAACAAAAGCTACACCGCCAGTGCCGGTCTTGTTTATTTAAATGATGGTAAAGAACTCAATTCAAAAATCAATACAGTTATTGACGGTATTATCCTATTCGCCATTTGTGGCGGTGTGGCTGGATCGCTGGGATATGGGCTGCTGCAAATTGGCAGTGGACTCAATTTCGTGTTTGGGATCGAACCAGGTCCGGCGGTATGGGCCGTCATTGCCTGTGTCATTATTGCATCCTATACGATTTCAAGTGCAACTGGCTTAGACCGTGGAATTTCCTGGCTCAGTGATAAGAATGCCTGGATTTTTATTGCTTTGATGATCTTTGTTTTGATTACCGGACCAACGGCTTATATATTCAATCTGTTTACGCAGTCATTGGGATATTTTATTAATAACTTTGTTGATCTAAGCTTATTTACCCAACCAATAATTGACAGTGATTTATGGCCGCAATGGTGGGATATGTACTGGATGGTTGACTGGTTATCTTTTGGACCAATTGTTGGTTTGTTCCTGGTTAAATTATCCTATGGCCGAACCATCAGACAGTTTATTACGGTCAATGTTATTCTGCCGGCAATGTTCGGGATTCTCTGGTTTAGTGTATTTGGCGGATTGGCATTAGACCTGGAACTCCGAGGTATTGCTGATATGTCGGGATTCCTGGCCGACAATGGTGCCCAGGCGTTTATGATGTATATCTTTGAATTCTTGCCTTTTACTGAATTAATTCGCATTATCATGCTGGTCACTATCGGTTTATCATTTATTACCCTGGCGGATTCGATGACATCGACAATTTCGACCATGTCATTAAAACAATCCAAAGGTGTAAAAGAAGCGCCCCTGCCAATCAAAGTATTCTGGGGGATTTTCATCGGTTTGATTTCGCTGGTATTTGTAATCAGTGGCGGTATCGACGGGATCAAAATCGTTAAGACGATTGCCGGTTTCCCGATCCTCTTTATCGAATTGGCAATGATTCTGGGATTCCTCTACCATTTGTTCTCAGGTAAGCTCAAACGAGACGAAATAGAGTATGCTGATTTTATGGAACAGGAGGCAGCCGCCGCTGCTGATGAAGCCGCTGCGGAGCTGGCGGATCTGAAAATTCATAAAAAATGGTTCAATTTGGATAAACAAACGAAAAAGTAATCTTGGCACAAACCTTGCTTGTTCATTAGCGTTAAGAAAACGATTAAGCAATAAATAATAGAGATGATAAAAGGAGAAAAATATGGCAGACATGAGTTATTTAAGTGAAAAACCAATTGCAGTGTTAGGTGCCGGTGCAGTCGGAAAGGCAATTGCCGGAGACTGTGCCTTAGGGGGAGCCAAGGTAAGAATTTGCGATTTTGAGCCTTTTGCCGAAAAAACACTCAAGAATGTGGAAAAAGTTGGGATTAAATTCTTCGGCGAACAAGTCAATCTTTATGGTTTTGAGCGTGAAGGTTTTGCCAAAATGGACAAGGTCACCACCGATGTGGCAGAAGCAGTTAAGGGTGCTGGCATTATTGTGATCGCTACGCCAACCTTTGGACACAAACCTTTTTTTGAAAAACTGATTCCCTGTCTCGAAGATGGTCAGGTTATTCATATTTTTCCCGATAATTTTGGCAGTCTGATCCTCCGTAAAATGATGCGCGAAGCGGGCTGTACAAAAAATGTGATTGTCGGTGGATGGTCAAGTTCGACCTATGGTAGCCGGGTCGAAATGCCAGGAGGCGTCATTACCCATAAGATCCGGGTTTACTATCGGGCCATTACACTCCGGGGTGCAGCAATGCCCGCAACGGATACCAAAGCCTTTATCGAAAGCTCTAAATACCTGCCGTCAATGGATGCCGTGACAGAAGGTGACGGTGCCGTAGCTGGGGATACCGTTTTAGATACCGGGTTTTCCAATGTTAATCCGGTTCTTCATTGCCCGGGAGCGATTCTGGGGGTATCGACGATGGAAAACTTTGGAACGATTTTTGGTGAAGATAAATTCAAATTCTCAATTTATTCCCACGCGTATTGCCCTTCTATTTCCCAGGTTCAATATACCTTTTATCAGGAAGAATGTGCCCTGGCTGACACCATTGGGGTGGGGATTCAACCCTATGAAAAAGAACACTTCTTCTCCCGGGAGAATGTCCTGGGTCAGGAATATATGGGGTTTGACTATTTAATAACGTTTGATAAACAAGATCCAATCCAATACGGCACCGGACCATTTACGATGGAAAACCGCTATATCACTGAAGATATCCCGGTGGGATGCTTTGTCTATCAACAGTTGGGCGATACCTATGGCGTTAACACACCAGTAGTCGATTCAATGATCAGTCTGGCATCGGCAATTCTGGGCAGAGATTTAATCGCCAATGGCTATACCTTAGAATATATTGGCATTGACAAGATGACCAAGGAAGAGCTTAACGATTATTTAAGAACCGGAAAAACGAAATAAAAAGAGCATTTGTGCTGATCCGGAAACAAGCATAAAGAACCTCAAGCTGCCATCGGCTTTATCAGCAGATGGCAGGGCGGTTTGACAAATAGGGAAACTGACTTGAGGTTGATTAAAATAATAAGGAGCTTATGATGAAAAAAAGTATTATTAATTTTAGAGAAATGGCCGAAAGAAAAGAAAAGATAGTTTACATCACCGGGTATGATTATTTAACCGCAAAATATGAAGAACGGGCTGGCGTAGATATGATACTGGTGGGGGATTCGCTGGGAATGGTCACATTAGGTTATGAAACGACGTTTCCAGTGACCATGGATGACATGATTGCCCATTCATCGGCGGTCCGCCGGGGTGCCCCGAATACCTTTATTGTTGGCGATATGCCCTACATGTCCTATCAGATCTCCAACGAGGAAGCGGTTTTTAATGCCGGGCGATTCACGAAAGAATCGCTGGTGGATGCGATTAAACTGGAAGGCGGCACCGATTCGGTGTGCCAACGGATCAAAGCGATCTCCGATGTCGGTATTCTGGTAATGGGCCATATTGGTTTAACCCCCCAATTTGCGGCCCAAATGGGCGGTTACAAGGCCCAGGGAAAAAGTGCTGGCGCGGCGATGGAATTGTTGCGACAGGCACTGGCCATTGAAGCGGCAGGGGCTTCCTTTATTCTGGTTGAAGGGGTACCGGCAGTGGTTGGTAAGGCCATTACCGAGCGCCTGAGTATTCCGGTGCTGGGAATTGGTGCTGGTTCGCATACTGACGGTCAATTATTAATTTATGCTGATATGGTCGGCTACTACGATGATTTTACCCCTAAATTTGTGAAAAAATATGCCAATGTGGGTGCTGAGTTACTAAAGGGTTTTACCGCTTTTTGTGATGAAGTGCGCAATGGTGCCTTTCCTGATGATGCGGTACATACCTACGTCATTGCCGATGAAGAAGCCGCTGAACTGGAAAAGCAATTAGCTGAAGTTAAATAAAAACGGATTTAAGATCGATTTGAAATTAAACAAAGATTAAGGAGAAAAAAATGAGTGTACAAAAGATATATGATGCCATTTTAGAATTAGATGATGATGAAGTAGTGACAGCTGTGCAGGAAGCCATTGATGATGAGGTTGATACCAGTGTGATTTTAAATGAAGGGCTCATTGGTGCAATGGACGAGGTGGGGCGGTTGTTCTCGGCAGGAACTCTTTTTGTGCCGGAAATGCTGATGGCCGCCAACGTTATGAAAATCGGATTAGATATGATCAAGCCACTATTAAAAGGTGATAACAGCGGCAGAGGGATTGTGATTATTGGTACGGTTGCCGGAGATCGACACGATATCGGCAAAAACCTCGTCTCGATGATGATGGAAGGGGCTGGTTTTGAAGTGATCGATCTGGGTATTGATGTTCCAGCTGAAAAATTTATTGATGCCGCAAAAGAAAAAAGTGCCAATCTGATTTGTCTGTCGGCACTCTTAACAACCACCATGGCAGCCATGGGAGAAACCGTTTCCGCCATTAAAAGCTCTGGTTTACCGGTTAAAACAATGGTCGGCGGCGCTCCGGTAGGTCAGGATTTTGCCAACGATATTGGTGCCGATGGCTATGCCCCGGATGCCGGTGAAGCGGTAATGCTGGGCAGAAACCTGATGGCGTCATAAACGGAGCGCCCAATGATTATCGTCGGAGAACTAATTAATGCCAGCCGCCAGGCGGTTGGCGATGCCATTAAGCGTGAAGATCACGGCTTTATAAAGAAACTGGCGCTCGATCAAGCCGAAGCCGGAGCGACTTATATCGATGTGAATGCCGGTATATTTGTCGGCAAAGAAGGCCACTACATGGAGTGGCTGATCAACAATATAAAAGCCGTCACTACGCTTCCCTGCTCAGTCGACAGTCCCGATCCGAAAGTGATCGAACAGGGACTAAAACTCAGCGGAGATGATGTGATGATTAACTCCATTTCGCTTGAAAAAGATCGGCTCGATGCCATTTTACCGCTTGTTGCCGGAACCTCTTATAAAATTGTGGCGCTCTGTATGGATGACGAAAAAATGCCGGAAACCATGGAACAACGGCTAAAAATTGCAGATGTTCTGATTAATAAACTAGTTCAAAACAATGTTAAGCTGGAAAACATCTTTGTTGACCCCCTGGTACAGCCGATTTCTACCGATAAAACCTTTGGCATGGGTTTTATTGATTCAGTTTCCGAAGTTATGAAAAACTACGAAGGAATTCATACGATCTGTGGGTTATCAAACATTTCCTATGGGTTGCCGGAACGCAAATTCCTCAATCGAAATTTCGCGGTAATGGCGATCGCCAAAGGACTGGACGGACTCCTAATCGATCCCCTAGACAAAAAAATGATGTCGAGCATTTGCGCGGCCGAAACCCTGGTGGGACGAGATGACTTTAATGTAAAATACCTGAAGGCCTATCGGAAGAAAAAACTGGAAGTTTGATCTGACTTAACTTGATAACAAAGATCTCGCTATATTTGTAGTGATAGAGCGTTTGCGATAAAAATGCATGTTTGTTTCAGGCACTCCGTTTAAGAGTGCCTTTTAGAATTTGTGAATGACAAAAAAACAGGAGATAGAGATGATTATCATTGGAGAAAAGATTAATGGTACCATTCCCGCAGTGAAAGAAGCGATCGAAAAAAGAGATGCGGTTTTTATTGCCAATCGGGCAGTGAAACAGACTGAAGCCGGAGCCGATTTTATCGATGTATGTGCCAGCACCGCCCCGGAATACGAAATTGAAACCCTGAAATGGTTGATTGAAGTAGTTCAGGATGTTACCGATACACCCTTATGCATTGATAGCCCCAACCCCCGGGTGATTGAGGCCGTTTTAAAATATGCCAACAAACCGGGGATGCTCAATTCGATCTCGGAAGAAGGCGACAAGTGCGGGGTCTTGCTGCCCCTAATGGAAGGCAATAGCTGGGAGGTAGTCGGACTTACCTGCGATAACAACGGTATCCCCACTGATTTACAGACAAAGCTTGACATTACCACAACGATGGTGAAAAAGGCGGCCAAATATGGCATCGCTCCGGAACGTATGCATATTGATCCCTGTGTGATGGCATTGTCAACGGACAATCAGTCCTTGTTGAATTTTGTAAAAGAAATTAAAGCCATCAAAGCACTATATCCAACCATTCATGTAACCGGTGCGATCAGCAACATTTCTTTTGGCCTGCCGCTTCGGTCGTTGATTAATAAAAATGCTTTAGCCTATGCCATTCAGGCCGGGATGGACTCGGCAGTGATGGACCCGATGAACCGCGATATGATGGGGACAATTTTTGCCACCGAGGCCTTGTTGGGTCGGGATAAACATTGCCGCAAATACAGCAAAGCATACCGGGCCGGAAAAATTGGGCCGCTGACAAAGTAAAAATTATAAACGCAGTATTTAGTCAATCAGGAAAATTAACGATTGAGATCACAAGGATCAGCAATTCTCCTTGCCTTCCTCTTTCAGTGAGGCTATAATTTAAGCATACGGAGGTGGGTTATGAAAAATAAGAGTATCTTTCTGATGCTGGGGGTTTTAATTGTTTTTGGGCTTACCGGCTGTGGATTGGAAAATATTTTTAACCTTCAAACAGATTCAGCCAGTACCCAGGCCAAAAAACTACCGGAAATGGTGATAAATGAGCCCTTTTTAGTAACCACTGTCATTGGCGATTACAGTGTCGCAATTAACGGAGCTAGAAAAACTGCAAAAAGAAGTGCGGATACCGATGTCAATCCTAAACAGGTTATTTTTCTTGATTACACATACAACAATATCAGCTATCAGAAAAAATATGACATGGATTTTTTTCTGGCCCAGGGTGACTTTGTGGTGGTCGATGACAAAGGGAATAACCTTGAGGCCTATAATATTAAAGACCCCAACCGGATGATTCAGGAGACCCCGATTGGCGGAAGCTGTTCGGCAAGCATTGCCTATGCGCTGGAAACAGACAGTAAAACCCTCACCGTCACCTTTGTCAGAGGGAAAAACGAGATTACCGAGATCACCGTCCCCATCACATAAAAGTATGCGCGAGTAATAATTGTCAAAAATTTAAAAAAAGTTCCGATTTTTACAATAAGATCCATTAAAAATAGCGTAAAGTATAGACAGAAAGACAAAGCGGTCTGATTTCCCAAGGGAAGTAAGCGCATTGTCTTTTTTTATTTTTGAAGAAAATGATTTAGAAGAAAATGATCTGCTTGTGTAGGCGATGATTTTTTTAAAAATTATGAGAAACACTTAGTTGTATTTCAAATAAAAGATGAGGAGAAATAATGATGGAAACTAAAATTGATTTTTTATACTTAAATGAACCGGATATGATAAGAGCCGGGGTTTTGGATATGGCCGGCTGTGTGGACACGATGATTGAAATGTTTAAACTGATGAGCGATGGCGATTATATTATGGGCGGAGCAAACCGGAACTCCCACGGCATTATGCTGTCCTTTCCGGAAAGCTCACCCTTTCCCAATATGCCCCTTGATGGACCGGATCGACGCTATATGGCTATGCCAGCCTATTTAGGTGGTGAATTTGATATGGCCGGAATGAAGTGGTATGGGTCGAATACCAGTAATAAGGAAAAAGGTCTGCCGCGGTCGATTCTGACGGTGATGTTAAATGACAAAGAGACGGGGGCTCCGATGGCATTGATGTCGGCGAATATCTTAAGTGCCATTCGCACCGGCGCGATTCCCGGAGTCGGTGCCAAATATCTGGCCCGAAAAAATTCACGGGTGGTGGGGATCATTGGCCCTGGGGTCATGAATAAAACTGCTTTGGCGTCGTTTATGGTGACCTGTCCAACGATCGATACCATAAAAATAAATGGCCGCCGCAGGGCCACTGCCGAAGCCTATGCGGACTATGTTAAAAGAGAATTTCCGCAGATTAAAACCATTGAAATTGTGGATACCATGGAAGCAGCGGTCAGAGGATCTGATATTGTCAGTGTGGCAACATCGGGATCGGTGGGTTCTGAGTCCTATCCCTATATTAAAGAAGAATGGATTAAACCCGGCACCTTATTCTGTATGCCGGCAAATGTTCGGTTTGATGACGATTTTATCTTAAATCGGGCTAGAAATGTGGTTGATAATTTCAAACTCTACGAAGCCTGGAGTGAAGAATTACCCGCACCGCGCTATGAAATTGTCGGATTATTAGCTGTTCACTACATGGATCTGATTGAAAAAGGAATCATGAAACCCGAGGATGTCAGCGATCTGGGTAACATTATTGCCGGCAGAACACCGGCCCGGCAATCAGAGGATGAGATCATTCTTTACACCGTCGGCGGCATGCCGGTGGAAGACATTGCCTGGGGTACAAGACTTTATCGCAAGGCCCTTGAAAAAGGGATCGGAACCAAGCTGAACCTCTGGGACGAACCCTATCTGGCATAAATCGTTATCACTGAAAGGAGCATCAAAATGAGAATCACAGAACACCCGATTTTGGGTGAAAGCAATAAAGGCCGCTTGGTCACCTTTTACTTTGATGGAAAACCGATAGAAGGTTACGAAGCCGAACCCATTGCCATGGCGCTACGGGCGGCTGGGGTGATGGCTTTACGCCACACGCACAAAGAAAATACCCCAAGAGGCATCTTTTGTGCCATTGGACGCTGTACCGATTGTGTTATGGTTGTGGATGGCAAACCAAATGTACGAACCTGTGTCACCCCGCTGGTGGCAGGAATGACTGTTTTAACCCAATACGGGGTGGGTGCAAAAAAGTAAAAACAACCTGGGTTAAGGACAAGAAAAAGGAATAGGTGGGTTATGAAAAGATATGATGTAATAGTCGTCGGTGCCGGTCCGGCCGGGCTATCCGCCGCCATTGAGGCGGCCAAAAGAGGACTGCGGGTCATTGTTTTTGACGAAAATGCCAGACCCGGCGGACAATTATTTAAACAGATCCATAAGTTTTTTGGATCAAAAGAACATAAGGCTAAAATCCGTGGCTTTAAAATTGGCGAAGATTTATTAAAAGAAGCTCAAACTGCTGGGGTCGAGGTGGTCCTGAATGCTGTAGTGGCTGGGCTCTATCTGGATAAGGAAGTGCTGGTTTCCCAAGCTGATGAGGTGATCCATTACAAAGGGGATGCCATTATCGTAGCAACCGGTGCCTCCGAAAATATGATCACCTTTGATGGTTGGACCTTACCTGGCGTTATTGGTGCCGGAGCGGCTCAGACGATGATGAATCTCCACCGCATCCGACCGGGGAAAAAAGTGCTGATGCTGGGAACTGGTAACGTCGGGCTGGTGGTCAGCTATCAATTACTGCAGGCTGGCTGTGAGGTGGTGGCCTTGGTGGATGCCGCTCCCAGAATTGGCGGCTATGGAGTTCATGCTGCCAAGCTGGCCCGCTGCGGGGTGCCCTTTTATTTGTCCCACACCATTATCAAGGCCCATGGTAATGACTATGTTACCGGAGTGAGCATCGCTGAGGTGGATTCAAAATGGCAGGTGATCCCGGGATCACAAAAAGATTTTGAGGTCGATACTATCTGTCTGGCGGTCGGTTTATCGCCGATGTCCCAGTTACTTAAAATGGCTGGTTGTGCGATGGAAGAAAATCCCGCCAAGGGTGGTTATGTGCCAATGGGTAATTCTTATGGCGAAACTTCGATAGCGGGAATCTTTGTGGCGGGTGATGTTTCCGGAATTGAAGAGGCCAGCTCAGCCATGATTGAGGGCCGTATCGCCGGTGTGGCGGCGGCTGCCCGGTTAGGTTTTATTGACAGCGAAGAACTAACCGATAAGGTCCGGGAGTTGGAAGAGGCGTTGCTGGCTCTAAGAGCGGGGATGTTTAGCCCCGAAAACAAGGGCCGGGAAGTCAAACACACCGAGGAAGGCTATGAGGTTTCCCAGAGTTTGTTGACACGAGGCTATCTCACCAACGAAGAAGTTTTAAGCTATCCGGGCGTCACAAAAGCAAAAGGGATTCGTCCCGTTATCGAATGTTCCCAAAATATTCCCTGTAACCCCTGTCAGGATGCCTGTCCGAAAAAGTGTATCAGCATCGGTGAAAAAATCACCTCCCTGCCCGTAGTCAGGGCCGATGCTCAGTGTTCGGGTTGCGGCCTCTGCGTGGCGGCCTGTTCCGGACAGTCGATCTTCTTAGTCAAAGAGGACGAAGAAGCGGGCACAGCAATGGTGACCATCCCCTATGAGTTTTACCCGCTGCCGGAAAAAGGATGCCAGGGAATGGCCCTGGATCGTAGTGGCCAAGAAATCTGTGGGGCGGAAATTACGGAAGTCAAAAGTCTTCCGGCTTTTGACAAAACCAGTTTAGTAACCATGAAGGTGCCGCTTAGCATGGCCATGAAGGCCCGCTTTTTTAAAGCGGCACAGGAGGTGTAGACGATGCAAAATAACAAGGATCGATCACGAAATCTGGGCGACTATCTCCCCGCGGCAGATGACGCCATGATCATCTGCCGCTGTGAAGAAATCACCAAAGGCGAAATCAGAAAAGCGGTTCACGATGGGATGTTCACATTAACAGAAATCAGACGCTATTTAAGAACCGGTATGGGTCTCTGTCAGGGGCAAACCTGCGGCCGCTTGATCAAGGGGATTGTAGCCCGGGAACTTGGGGTATCCCCCCTGGATCTGGAACCGGCGGTTTCCCGGGCACCGATGCGGCCGCTTGAAATGAAGGTTTTAGGAAATGAAAAATAGAAGAGAAATTAGATGAGGGAAATAACATGAAAAACAATGCAGACATCATTATTATTGGCAGCGGCGTCATTGGCAATGCAGCCGCCTATTATCTGGCTAAAAAAGGCTGTTCTGTTATTGTCCTGGAAAAAAGCGAGAGCATCGGGAATGGCGGATCGTCCCGAAATGGCGGCGGTGTTCGCCAGTCCGGCCGGGACAAACGGGAATTGCCGCTGGCCATGTATGGTATTAAAAACATCTGGCCGACTCTGTCCGAGGAACTTGATATGGACGTGGAATATTATCAGCAAGGGAATTTGCGTTTGGGTAAAACTGAAGCGCACCTTGATATTTTGAGCGGATTGACCAAAGACGCTGCCGCTGGCGGCTTGGAGGTCCGGATGATTGGCGGTGAAGAAGCCCGAGCGATCTGTCCTTATCTTTCGCAAGAGGTTACCGGTGCCAGTTGGTGTCCCACTGATGGTCATGCCAACCCGATGCTGACAACCCTGGCTTATTATCGGAAAGCCCGACAGTTGGGGGTTCGCTTTATCACCGGCGAAGGAGTCCAGGAGATCCGTAAGATCCGGGGTAAGGCCAGGCAGGTGGTGACCCAAAACGCTGTTTATGAAGGGGCGACGATTATTCTGGCCGCCGGTTACGAAAGCCGGGAACTGGCCTCCCAATTAGGAATTGATATCCCCATGACTCAGGCTTTGCTGGAGGTATTGGTCACCGAAGCCCAGCCGCCGATGTTCTACCAGATGCTGGGAACTGCCGCTGCCGATTTTTACGGGCACCAGAGCACCCACGGTTCCTTTGTTTTTGGGGGATCATCGGGGTTTGAAGGGGTGAACCGGGACAATGGCACACCCACGACTGCCAGTATTACCGCTTCCTGTATTTGTCGGGGAATTATGAAGTACTTTCCGATGCTGGAGGATGTCAAGATTGTTAGAACCTGGGCGGGTTGGATGGATGTCTGTGCCGACATGGTACCGGTCATCAGCCCGGTGGAAGAGGTGCCGGGACTGATTATTGCCGCCGCCTTTTCCGGCCATGGCTTTGGCATCGCGCCCACGGTAGGGTTACTTTTATCCGAACTGGCAACAGCAGAAACAACAACCCTGGATCTGAGTGCGTTTCGATACGACCGCTTTAAAGCGAAAATTTAAGGAGCAACAAATGGAATTATTACGAACCAATTATTCGTCCGGCGCACCGCTGGAAGAAAAAGCTGGATACTCCCGGATGGTCAAGGTCAGTCCCTTTATCTATATTGGCGGTACCACCTCGGTTTTGCCGGATGGCTCGGTTTATGGGGAAGATGATCCCTATGCGCAAACGCGATATGTGCTGGAAAAGCATGTCGATTTATTGGTCAGAGCCGGAGCAAAAAAAGAAGATGTGATCCGGATAAAAGTCTATACCACCGATATGAAATATGCGCCGGAAATTGGCAAAGCTTATTCCGAAATTTTCAAACCGGTTAAACCACTATTTACCATCGTGGGTACGACCATGCTGAATCGTCCTACTCAATTGGTGGAAATTGAAACCGATGCAGTGATTGGTGCCACCTTAGTGGCTGAGTAATCATTTATTCAGCTTAAAAGCGGCGATAAATGCTCAAAGGATGGCTATAATAATAGAATATTCGTATGTTATAATGTATGTATGCCAAAGTGGTAAAAATAACAGGACGGAGGAGGCCAATGATTGGTGATCAGAATAAAATAATTGTCAGTCCCAAGCAGCCTTATTTTGTGATGGCAACCTCGCGTTATTACAAGGCGGTGGTGATGGATTATGGCATTTCTCATTTTTATAGTTTTAATAATGATGTCATCGGCAATGAAGTTATTGCCGTGCCCGACGGATGCATTGATATGCTCTTTTGCTGCGATGACAAACAGCCTTATGCCAATATTTGCGGAACGGTGTTACAGCCCCGGATCGTGAATAATAAACGCAGCTATTTTTTTGGCATTCGTTTTATGCCCGGTTTGTCCTTTAACTTTAATCATGTGGCGATGTCCGATTTTGTGGAAAATCAAATTCCCTTTCTGGAAGTGATTAAAAATAAGGAATTGTTTGATACGATCACCACCAGCCGAGATTTTAATAATCAGATCCAGGCGTTTTTAAAAATGTATATCCCCCTCTATCAGCAGTCTCAGGCAGAGGATAAAAACAGAAATTTAAAGCAGTTTCTGCTTAAAAAAATAAGCGCTACCGCTGGCCAGATCAAGGTCAGTGAATTGGCCGAAACCGCTGGTTATTCGGTGCGCACCATTAATAAGGTGTTTTCCCGGGAATTTGGCTTGCCGCCGAAGATCTTTTGTAAACTGATCCGGTTTCAACATTTGTTGAGCAATCTCAATAATTTTGATAAAAACATTTTTGATGCCAATCTGGCACAGCTTTCCATCGAGTTGGGGTACTATGACCAATCCCACATGATCCGGGATTTTTATGAACTCACCAATACGACACCGGGAAAGTATGTTCATTCTTTAAAGGAAATAGAATATAACAAGCGATTAATCGTGATTTAAAGATAAATTATGATTTAGAAATTATTGTTATTATAAGTCGAATTAACATAAGTGTAGGGGCGATTATTAATCGCCTGCACAATTACATGTATCAATCGGCAAAATCTTTAATCAAACGTATATAGAATAAAAAATAAACAAGAGCAAGGGTGCTCGGATATCTGTTAGCAGGTGTCCGGGCATCTTTTTTTATGGCTTCACAAGTAAAAATTTTATGATGAGAATTTAATTATAAGGAGACGATTATGGAAAAAAAGAAAAAACTGGGATTGGGAAGCGCCGTGTCGGTATGCGTGGGACTCATTGTGGCCACCAGCTGTCTGCTGACCCTGGGTCGTGGAATGGGCCTGGCCGGAACCGGATTTATTGTGTCGTTGTTTGTGGTGCTGATTTTAAATATCATGCTATCGATTACCTTTGGTGAGCTTTATGCAATTATGCCGAACGTGGAAGGTGGACTGGGACAATATACCCTGGCTGGTCTGGGGCCGGTGGCGTCGATTATCTCAAATCTGTCAGCCTATGTGATTACCAGCATTCTGGCCGCCTCGGTGGAGATGGCCATGTGTGGGATGGTCATTAATGCGTACTTTTTACCAATGATTCCCGCACCAGTTCTTAGTGTGGCCATCCTGTCCATCTTATTCTTTATTAATTACAAGGGCGTCAACCTTTTTGCCAGGGTTCAAAGCATCGTAGTTGTTTTGCTAATCGGATCGATGACCGTGATGGGCATTATTAGTTTCTTTAAGCTGGGGGTTGGACCGGTAATAACGGCAGCCCAACAGACCGCAGCTCCGGTCGTTGGGCTCAGTGGCTATGTCTCACTGGCAGCCGTGGCATTCTGGTTGTTTATTGGTATCGAATTTGTGATTCCCCTGGCTAAAGATTTAAAGAACCCCAAGCGCGATGTGCCCCTGTCCATGATTCTGGGGATTGTGATGCTATTTGTTGTCCAGGCCATGTTGGGTGTTGGGATGACCAATTATGTCACCCTGGCAGAATTGGGAAGCGAGGCATTGCCGCATATGATCTTTGCAGAGAATTTATTGGGACAATTTGGAGTCTACTGGATGGGGATTGTTACCCTTTTAGCAGGTGTCAGCACGGTTAATACCGTACTTGGCAGCGTCGGTAAAATTCTCTCCGGGATGGCTCAGGATGAGTGTATGCCCAAAATATTTGCCAAAAAGAACAAAAACAAGGTGCCGATTGGCGGTCTGATTCTCATTTTTGGCGGTAATTTTGTTTTGCTGGCAACAGGGTTTACCCAATCATCAGGTCTTTCCAATATCTTATTGGCGGCATCTTGTTTCTGGTTAACCTCTTATATTCTGGTGAATATTTCGGTGTTGGTCCTGCGAAAAAAATATCCGGATATGCCGGGTCGAAATAAGAAGTTGACCTTATTTGGAATTCCACAATTTTTATGTATCGCCGGTAATCTTTTTATGATCTGGAACATTGCTGAGGGGGAAGCCCGAACGCTGATCTATAAGATCTTCTTTATCTTACTGGCGCTGCTTGTCACCTATTCGGTGGTGTGGGTAAAGATCATCAAAAAAATGCCTCTGTTTCACACCCCGGATGTGCATGCACTTAATCTAAAAAGTGAGGCACCAGTAGTAGTCATCGAACCGAAAGCGGTTATTGAACCAAGTATCGGCTAATGCTCTCAACAAAAATGCCAAGTATCGGTCAAATAAGGATTTAAAACCCAAGTAAAAAGCACAAAAAAAGCTATGCATCTAAGATGTGTGGCTTTTTGTTGATTTTTACTCGGGCATGGATTTAATTGCATCACTGTGGTCAGTCGAGTATAATGGTCATAAGAAATTTGATCGAAAGGACAATGATGATGGAGACTAAAAATACGCGCATAAAACAGATGCTAAAGAATTTTTTAATGATCTTTGTAGCAGGATTGCTGATTGTGGTGGCTTTGGCAGGTCTTTTTATTAATATCAATATTGAAAATGAAAAGAACATCATAAAAATCAGACAACAAAATAGCGGTGAGATTGTCAGCGTCAACGTCAATTTGATTTTTGAAGATATCAATTCAGATGGTAACATTATTCTGCACTCGGGCGAAATGAAGGACTATATTAATAACACGGCGGATGTTAATAATCAAGGTGAGTTAAAACGAATGCTTTCCAATATGATGACAAATAAAAAAATCTATGATTCAATCCGGTTTGTCGGCATTGATGGGGCTGAAAAGGTGCGCGTGAATGATACTGAAAATGGCCCCACAGCGGTTGCGGACAGCGCCTTGGAAAATAAGGATGATCAGACCTATTTTTTGGAGGCAATGAAGCTGAATTCCGGTGAAATTTATATTTCACCGATGGATTTGAGTAAAGAGGGGGGAGAAGTCGAAATGCCGGTGAAACCGGTAATGCGACTGACGATACCGGTTTTTAATGATGAAGGTGAACGACAGGGAATCCTGGTTTTAGACTATCTGGCTAAAAATATGTTGGATCAAATCGAAAATGATTCACAAAGCAATATGGATATGAAGGTTTTGCTATTAAATGATGAAGGTTATTATCTGTTAAGTGAGAACAGCGACAAAGACTTTTCGTTTATGTACAGCAATCACGAGGAAGGCACATTCAGCGAGGAAAATCCGGAAATTTGGCAGGCCATTTTGAACAACGGCAATGGCTATTTCGATGATGGCAAGGATCTCTATTTTTATACGCCCATTTATCCATTAGAAGGCTATCAAAATCTGCGGTGGATCTTAGTTGGTGCGGCTCCTCTAGACACCTTAGGCGTTTTTATAAATGAAAATAACCGGAACATGATGCTTATCGCCGCTTTGCTGATTCTTGTTTTAGGCATTGTCAGCCTGATTGTTGCCCGGTTGCTGATACAGAAAAAGGAAGCCAGCTCCCGGGAGAAAATCACCGACAGTATTTTTAAAAATTCCAAAGAAGGGATTATCATTATGGATGCCGAGATGCGGGTTGTCTATATTAACAAGGCGTTTTCAGCCATTACTGGCTATTCGGAAGACGAGATCATGGGCAGAAAACCGATCGATTTCAAAGCAGAGGAGAATTTACATGCGGTTTACCGCGAGATCTGGAAAACGGTCAAGGAGGAAGGCAACTGGCAGGGAGAAATTGTCGATGAAAAAAAAGATGGCACCAGATATTCCAAATATATGACCATCTCGAGAATGTTGGACAGCAAAAGTGAGACCTTAAGTAATTATCTGGAGGTCATTGAAGATTTAACCGAAATAAAGATTACTCAAGAGGCCATCAATAAATTAAACATTATGATGAAAATACCGGACTGCCAACTCAGGCGCTTTTTGAGATTAAAACCCGGGAATTTATTAAGCAGGTTGATCATCTGGCGATCATTGTTATCCAGATTACAAATTTTAATCGGCTGCGTGATAATTTAGGAAAAGAAGTCAGGAACATTTTCATGAGAGAGGCATCCCGGCGGATTCAGACATTCTTAAACAGTGGGGATCTCCTGGGACTTCTCCGTAAAGACGAGTTCGTCATTTCTCGGGTTAATTGTGTTGATAGATTGGCAATGGATCATCTGATGAATAAGATGATGATCTATTTAAAAGAACCTATCGACATTGGTGACGAGAAGGTTTACCTAAACGTGTCGATTGGCATCGCTGTTTTTCAGGAGGATAGTGCTGATCTGGAAAAGCTCATTGAATATGGAAACATCGCTAAAAACTACGCCCTTCAAACGGGTGATAACACCTATGTTTTTTATGAAAAAGAGATTAAAGAAAATTATTTTAACAATTTAAAGTTAGAAACCGAGCTGCGGTGTGCGCTTGAAAAGAACGAACTCAGTTTAGTCTATCAGCCCCAGGTGCAAGTCGGAACCAGGGCAATCTTTGCCAGCGAGGCCCTGTTGCGATGGCATAACGGGAATCTCGGGCAAATCAGTCCAGATCAGTTTATTCCGGTGGCAGAAAGCACCGAATTAATTATTCCTATCGGCAATTGGGTTTTGGAAGAAGCGATTAAACAAAACAAAAAGTGGCTGGATCGAACAAACAAAAAAAATGTGGTGGCGGTGAACTTATCGCCGATTCAATTTAAAAAATCAGATCTTCCGCAAATTATTGAGACGCTTCTAAAAAAATATGAAATGCCGGCAGAATTGCTGGAAGTTGAAATTACCGAAGGGATTCTAGTTGAAAATATGGAAGGGGCCAGAAGTCAACTGGAGAAAATCAAAGCCCTGGGTGTTAAAGTGGCCATTGATGATTTCGGGACCGGTTATTCATCTTTAAAATACCTGCGAAATTTCAATTTTGACCGTCTGAAAATTGATCGGGAATTTATTAAGGATTACCCGGCAAATGATAATGGAAAGATTGCCAAAGCCATCTTGAACCTGGCAAAACAAATGGATTTGAAGGTCATTGCTGAAGGGGTTGAGACGATTGAACAATTTGAGTTTATGAAAGAAAATGGTTGTGATGAAGTTCAAGGCTATTATTTTCATAAACCCCTATCAGTCGATGACTTTGAAAAGCTGATAACAGAGAAGGTTTCAGAAAAAATTTCAGGTAAAGAGGATTAAAGAAAAATTATTTTTCCTGTGATATGATTGCGGCTTCAGTCGGATTCAAATAAGAATCTGTCAAAACAAAAAACGATCAAAATAATGCTGCGATTGATGGCAATTGTTTCGATGATCCCTGGCGGTGTGGGGAAGAAACAGTGAAAGGATTCAAATTGACGATATTAAATGATATTTTATCCCCCCAGGATTTAAAGAATCTGTCCCGTACAGACCTTGATAATCTGGCCGGAGAACTACGGAGTAGAATTTTAGAAACGGTATCAAAAAATGGTGGACATCTGGCTTCCAATCTGGGTATTGTTGAAACCACCCTGGCTATCCACCTTGTTTTTGACGACCCCGATGATCAAATTGTTTTTGATGTAGGTCACCAATGCTACGCTCATAAATTGTTAACCGGACGGCAGCAGCAGTTTAATACCCTGCGTCAGTGGCAGGGTATCTCTGGTTTTACCAATCGGAACGAGTGTGATGCTTTTGGGGCCGGGCATAGTGGTACTTCCGTATCGGCGGCCCTGGGTCTGGCCATGGCCAATCAGTTAGATGGCAAGCAGCATTATGTTGTTGCTGTAGTGGGGGATGGATCATTCACAAACGGGATGATTTATGAAGCCCTAAATAATTGCAATAAAAAAAATCTGAGATTAATCATTATCCTCAATGACAATGAAATGTCCATCTCGGAAAATGTCGGTGGCCTATCTAATTATTTATCAAAAATCAGAAACAGTCAGAATTATTTTAATTTAAAACATCATACCCAGTCTGTTTTGCATAGGATTCCCTTAGTCGGGGAGGGCCTGATTAAAGGCACCCGAAAATTTAAAAAGCAGATAAAAAAACGGGTGGTAGCCGAGAACTTTTTTGAACATTTGGGTCTGGATTACCTGGGACCGGTTGATGGTGGTGATCTGAAAAAGTTGGAATCGGTGCTTAGTGAAGCAAAAAGCAAACAAAATTGCTGCCTGGTTCATGTCCACACGGTAAAAGGGAAGGGTTATCAGCATGCCGAGGATCATCCGGAAAGGTATCATTCTTCAGGCCCCTTTGATCTGTCCAAAGGAATTGAAGCGAAACCCTCGGGAGATACTTTTTCGGCCGTTTTCGGAAAGATCATGGTAGCTGCAGCGAACACCAACGCTTCCATCTGTGCGATTACCGCCGCGATGACCGGCGGCACCGGCCTGGATAAATTTTCTCAGGCTCATCCCCAGCGCTTTTATGATGTGGGGATTGCCGAAGAACATGCCGTCACCTTTGCAGCCGGTCTTTCGGCCAACGGAAAAACCCCGGTTTGTGCCATTTATTCAACCTTCGTCCAACGGGTTTATGATCAACTGATTCATGATGCGGCCATTCAAAAACTGCCCTTGATTATGGCTCTGGATCGGTGTGGACTGGTGCCCGGAGACGGGATTACCCATCAGGGCATCTACGACTGTTCCTACCTCTGCTCCATCCCGGGAATAAAGATTTATAGCCCGGAAACCTATGATGAAATGAAAATGAGCTTTGCAACCTGTTTTGAAAATAAAAGCCTGGCAGTGATTCGTTATCCCAAAGGTGCCGAGAAAAAATATGACCGCAGTGGGTTTATAAAGCTTAAGGGTTTGAGTTATCAGGATTTTTTCAATCAGGATGTCAATAGAGCTGGCCATCAAACCGTTAAACCAGAAATTGTGATGGTAACCTATGGCAGGATAACAGAAAATGCCTATGATGCCATTGCCCTGTTAAGGGCAACGTATTCCATCCGTCTGATCAAGCTGGTCAAGGTTTACCCCCTGGATTTAAGCGAATTGCTGCCACTGCTACAACAGCCAGAGCTTGTCTATATTCTGGAAGAAGGCGTCAAAAGTGGTGGCATCGGAGAAAAGCTGGCCGCTGCGATTGCCCAGGATGAGCAAATAAATCCTGGCAAATTGCGGATTCGTGCGATTGAAAACCCTTTAATGGAACAGGGCGATCTGACTTCGTTGTATGACTGTTGCGGGTTTTTACCTGGGCAGATTGCAACTGAGATCGCTAAAATAGTAGAAAAAAAAAACGGCGTAAGCCGCTTTAGGTTTAGATGATTTGTTAACTAAAAAAATGCATATAACGACCTAAACCGTTATTTATAGACACTAATGGACATGGTTTTAAAAATCGCATATAGGTCACAGCCTTTGGTAATATGCATATTATTCATGGATTTTCTGGTGATAAGTGACATCAAAGGAATGCCAATGTCCAGAACAACCTTAACGCCATCATTGTTTTCGATTAAATCAACAACAACCCCTTTAAAAATATTTCGGGCACTGCTGGTAAATGGTTCCAGACTGAGAATGATATCCTCCGGTCGGATAGAAAGTTTCACCTCTCCAGTTAATTCGGTATGAACATGGATCGTGATATCATCAACTTTGACAAATTGTTCATCCGCTTCCATAAACACCGTTCCCTGATACTGATTGGATGAACCCTTCGATTTTAATAAATAATTTTCGAACTGGGACTGGGAAATGCGCAGATGCTTACCTAAACGATGGGCATCAAGATCGCCCCGTTTGATCATTTCGTAAACCGTGTTTTTAGTTATTTTAAGTTTTTTGCTGATTTCTTCTGGGGTGTATAAAAGTTCATCATTCACTATGATCGCCTCCTCTTTGATTATCTTTCTATTATATACAAGAATCGATGAATATAAAAGAAATAAAACAAGGTTCTTGATATCGGATAGTGTTGATAACGTGTTTTAAATAAAAACATGGAATGAATTGACTTTGAACCTGGTGTTTTGTATAATAAAAAGAATCGAAACATAACAAAACATAATAAAAACACGAAAAAGGAGAAGAGAGATGAAAGCGTTGAAAAGAGGAATTGTACTGATCGCATTGGTATCAATGGTTTTTGCACTGGCAGGTTGTCAGTCAGCAGCCAAGGAGGAAGGTAATTCGGAACCGGTATCAATGACTATCTCAGCCGCTGCCAGTTTAAAAGATGCCATGACAGAAATTCAGGATTTATATGCCAAGGAGGAACCCGATGTAACGCTGGCAATTACGTTTGGAAGTTCTGGTTCACTTGCCGAACAAATTCAACAAGGCGCTGATGTCGATGTCTTCTTGTCTGCATCCACGAAGTATATGAACAATTTAAAAGATGCTGAATTGTTAAGTAATGATACCATCAAAGAGCTGCTTGGCAATGATGTTGTTTTGATCGTACCTAAAGATTCTACCGCCACCATTACGGATTTTGCGCAAGTAGTTGATCCTTCGATTAAAAAAGTCGCTATTGGAGAACCTTCAACTGTGCCAGCTGGTCAATATGCAGTTGATGTTTTTAATCACTATAATGTAATGGATCAAATAACCGATAAATTAGTATATGGTAAAGATGTTAAAGAAGTATTAACCTGGGTTGAAACGGGAAATGTTGATGCCGGCGTTGTTTATTCAACCGATGCAAAGGTGTCTGATTCAGTTAAGACAATTGCGGTCGCTTCGGATGAATCACATAAAGCAATTATTTACCCAACAGCGGTGATTAAAACCAGTAAAAATTCAGAACCAGCACAAGCATTCATCGATTTTTTAAGTACGGACGCAGCTAAAGATGTTTTTGTTAAATATGGATTTAAAACACTCTAAATTTCAGCGTTAAAACAGAGGATTTAAGCCAGATTGCTTTTATAAACTGCAGCTAAAAGTAATGACATCGGTATAAAATTCAGGTTAATTAAGAAGTGTAGAAGGGAGTGAGGTGTATCAATTTCGATTTTTCACCAGCTTGGATTTCAATCAAAGTTACGCTAACAGCGACAACCATTAATTTTTTTCTGGGGATTAGTGTTGCATGGCTGATGACCAATTATAAAGGAAAATGGAGAGGTTTGATTGATGGTATTTTAACGCTTCCACTGGTCTTACCGCCAACAGTTGCAGGATTTGCCATCCTTCTTTTGATCGGGAAAAACGGTCCAATTGGTAATTTCTTATCAATATTTGGGGTAAATATTATCTTTTCCTGGTATGCGGCTGTGATAGCTGCCATTGTTGTGGCTTTTCCACTGATGTATAAAACGACGATGGGTGCATTTGAACAAATCGATCCCAATATCCTTAGTGCCGCCAGAACCCTTGGGGCATCGGAAAGAAAGGTCTTTTGGCGGGTAGCCGTTCCGGTTGCCAGGCCCGGGATTGCAGCCGCTACGGCATTGACATTTGCGCGATGTCTCGGCGAATTTGGGGCAACCCTGATGGTGGCCGGCAGTATTCCAGGAAAAACAGAAACCATTCCGGTCGCTATTTATTTTGCCACTCAGAGTGGCGAAATGAAGATTGCTCTGATCTGGGTGATGATTATCTTCGCCATTTCACTGACCGTTCTCGTGATTAATAATTACTGGGAAAGCTACAAAAAGAATCAGCAGCGGGGCTTGGGAGGGTGATTTAATGGAATTTTTAGTTGATATAAAAAAGAAACTCTACGGCTTCCAGCTTGATGTTAAACTACAGTCAAAAGAAGAGGTTATTGGTATTTTAGGGGCTTCCGGTTCGGGAAAAAGTATGCTGTTGCGCTGCATTGCCGGATTGGTTAAACCAGATCAGGGACAGATTATTATCAATGGCAAAACTTTCTTTGATTCAGAAAAAAGAATCAATCTTTCCATGGGAGAAAGAAAGGTAGGCTTCCTGTTTCAGAACTACGCGCTTTTTCCTAATATGACCATTGAGGAAAATATTGCCTTCGGTCTTGATAAGCTGTCTAAGATCGAAATAAAGAATCGGGTCAGTGCTTTAATGGAAAAATATCATTTAGGTGATATTGGAAAACGTTACCCTTCCCAAATATCCGGGGGACAGCAACAACGGGTAGCCCTGGCCAGGGCGGTGGCGGTTGAACCGGATATTCTGTTATTAGATGAGCCATTTTCGGCATTGGATGTGCATCTCAGAAATCATATGATGCGTGAAATGGCGGAGTTGTTAAAAGATTTTCAGGGAATGACTCTCTTTGTCACCCATAATCGCGAGGAGGCTTACCGCCTGTCTGACTATATCGCAGTTTTTAACACCGGAAAGGTCGAAATCTATGGACAAAAAGATGATATCTTTAAATGGCCAGCATCGTTGGAGACGGCAAAAATCACCGGTTGTAAAAACATCGTGGCCGCAACCCGGCTTTCCGAAAATCGGCTATATGTACCGCAGTGGGATATTTCACTTGCTACGGAAAAAAAAATAACAGCGGCGTCCGGTTATTTAGGAATCCGGGCTAATCAGGTTAAACTGGTGGACAAGCAGGAGGGCCAGCAGCAAAACAGTTTTCTGGTTTGGATTGCCGATGAAAGTGATGGGCCCTTTCGGACATCACTTTATTTAAAAATAGGTTGCTGCCCCAATAGTCGGGATGATTTTCATATTCAGTGTGAAATCAGCCGGGAAGAACGCAATCGCTTAGATAATCTTTGCGAACCCTTTGTCATTTATATCAACCCGGAATATGTGTTCTTTGTGGTTCACTGAATTTAACGGCCCGCTCATAATTTAAAACAGGAAGTCAGCCTTTGTTGATTTCCTGTTTTTATTTTCGATAAAAACAATCAATTAGATTATGGGTTTTAGGCACCAATGGGTATATAAATAAAAGCGCTAAAAATAATTAATATGAAAGGAAGGAAAATAGCGATGATGATGGAAAAGATGTCAGCCCTATTATTAGAAAACCAGGGACGATATGAAAAGGGGTTGTTACTTCCCCAGATACCGCCAATAAAATCAGTAAAAATTGTTAATCAATCAAGCTTGAATATAAAAGCAAAAAAAAAGGTGGGCGCATCGGTGGAGATTATCATGAAGAATGGCTTTAATGAAATCATAAATGCCTATGATGGTTTTTTTGCAGATTATAGTGATCCGGAAGGGGTTCATCAGGTTCGGGTTAGAATTAGGAAGTTCAGGGCGATGCTGGCTTTTTTTAAGCCATTATTCAAAGGTGAAAGTTATCAGCGACAACAGGATACCTTGAGGAAAATGGGGCAGCAGTTTGGCGAAGTACGACAACTGGATGTTTTGCTGGAAGATCTTTTAAAAGTAAGAAAAAACACTAACCAGGAAATTAGCGACTTCGGAAAGCTGGAAGCCCATCTTCTGAATAAGCGGGCCATCGCCTTTGAACACTTATTAGCCGATCTAAAAACCGATGCCTTTGCCCTTGATCTACTAGACCTTTGGGTATGGGAGCTCAATGATCCCTGGGATGAAGACACGCCACTGCTTTTAGTGTCACTTAAAGATTATACAAAAAAACAAATTGGCAATTGGCGCAAAAAAATCAAAAAAAGCATGAAAAGTCTCGATGTAAAAAATCAGCAAGCCGTTCACCGGGTTCGCATTAAAAGTAAAAAACTCCGCTATGCCATCGAAGCACTGTCTTCCATTCTTGATCGGAAAACCCGCAAATCAATGGACGCGTTTGAAAAAATTCAGGACGATCTGGGCTATTTCCACGACGTTTTCGCCAACCAGCACTTACTCGAACAGCTCACTTCAGAAAGCAACGACGTTACGCTCCACTATCAGGCTGGCATCATCATCGGCGGGCAAATGATGGAAGGGAACCGAAAGATTAAAAAATTGATAAATTAAGTAAAACGTTAGACAAAAAGAGAAAGCAGTACCGACAATTGTCGCAACAGATTAACGATCAGTCGGTACAGTATTTCAACGATAACCATTAAATATCTGAAATAAACTTTACAGTCAGCTTGTCAGGTGTAAAGATAAGTGCTATACTTTTAATCATAAAAAACCGATTAAAAGGTGGAGGCATAAAAAATTGAAAGAGATCTTGTTAAAAATAGAAAAATTAAAAAAAGAAAAAGATGCGGTTATTTTAGCCCATTACTATGTCAGTGATGAAATTCAGGAAATTGCTGACTATGTCGGTGATTCCTATTATCTCAGCAAAATTGCTGTCGAGCTGCCTCAAAAAGTGATTGTCTTTTGCGGGGTTACCTTTATGGGCGAAAGCGCTAAAATTCTCAGTCCTCAAAAAACGGTGATCATGCCGGAAGCCCGTGCTGACTGTCCGATGGCCCATATGGCTGCAATTGAGAAAATTAAGGAAGTTCGGGAATACTATGAGGATCTGGCAGTGGTTTGCTATATCAATTCAACCGCCGAAATAAAAAAATTCGTGGATGTCTGTGTGACCTCATCTAATGCGCTAAAAATAGTCAGGGCATTACCCCAGCAAAACATCTATTTTGTGCCGGATGAAAACCTCGGCCGATACATTGCCAGCCAGCTTCCGGATAAGAATTTTATCTTCAATGATGGCTATTGCCACGTCCATGATGAAATCATGATCGATGAGCTAGAAGAAGCCAAAGCTGCTCATCCCAACGCAGAGGTGCTCGTCCATCCCGAATGTACGCTGACAGTGATTGGTGCCGCCGATTATGTCGGAAGTACCTCAGGGATCATTGATTACGCCACTGCCAGTGACGCCGATGAATTTATCATCGGGACAGAAATTGGTATTTTTTATCAACTGGAGAAAAATAATCCCGATAAAAAGTTCTATCCGATCAATCAGAATCAGATCTGCCCCAACATGAAAAAAATCAGCTTGCATAAGGTAGCTCATGCCCTGGAAAACGGCATCAACCAGATAAACGTTGATGAACAAACCCGAACAAAGGCAGTTATGGCCCTGGAAAAAATGCTGGAACTGGCCCAATGAGCGAGCATATGCTATGAACGGGAAAACTGATATCATTGTCGTTGGAACCGGTGCCTCAGGTTTATTTTATGCCCTGAATACTCCGCCAAACAAACAGGTCCTGATGATCACTAAAAGGGCGGTGGATGAAAGTGATTCTTATCTGGCCCAAGGTGGGATCTGTGTCTTAAGGGATGCGGATGACTACGACAGTTTTTTCGAGGACACGCTAAAAGCCGGACACTATGAAAATGATCGCGCTTCGGTGGCTGTGATGATTCGCAGCTCCCCGGAAATCATTAAAGATCTGATCGATCTGGGTGTGACATTTGAAAAGGAAAACGGGGAACTGCTCTATACCAGAGAAGGGGCCCATTCCCGAGCCCGGATTCTCTACCATGAAGACCTCACCGGAAGAGAAATCACCAGCAAGTTATTGGCCCAGGTCAAAAAACGACCCAATATTACCATCATTGAAAACATGGCGATGGTGGATCTGATGTGTCAGGACAACTGCTGTAACGGGGTTGTGGCCAGTGATGGGACGGGTGCAATTCACATGTACCAATCCGACTATGTGGTTTTAGCCACCGGGGGACTGGGTGGCCTGTTTGATCGTTCCACCAATTTAGCACACCTTACCGGAGATGCCATTGCCATTGCCTTAAAACACCAGATTGAAGTGGAAAATATCAGCTATATTCAAATCCATCCCACCACCTTGTATACCCGGAAGCCGGGGCGACGTTTTTTGATTTCTGAATCGGTCCGGGGCGAAGGAGCGGTACTCTATAACCGAAAAATGCAGCGTTTTGTCGATGAGCTCCTACCCCGAGACCTGCTGACCAAAGCCATTCATGAGCAAATGGAACAGGACGAAAGTGATTTTGTCTGGTTGTCAATGCAGGATATGGGCCCGGAAGTGATTAAAAATCGCTTTCCCAATATCTTTAAACATTGTTTGGACGAAGGTTACGATATTACCAGAGAGTGTATCCCGGTGACCCCGGCGCAGCATTATTTTATGGGTGGCATAAAAGTGGATCTGGAGAGCAGAACATCAATGGCTCATCTTTATGCCATCGGTGAAGTCAGTTGCAATCGCGTTCACGGTGCCAATCGGCTGGCCAGCAATTCGCTTCTGGAGAGCCTGGTCTTTGCCAAAAGAGCGGCTATTGACACCCATAATCATTACAACACCAGTGCGGTGCTAAAAAAAGCGCTACAGTTGGATGACTACAAAGATCTGGAACAGTTAAAAAGCGACTATAAAAAAATCATCCTGGACGAAATCGAAAGGAGTAAGGTCATTGAACGAATTGATAAAGCTTAACATTGATCCGCTTATTTTAGCGGCACTTAAGGAGGATATTACCAGTGAGGACATCACCACCAACGCCGTTATTAAAGCGGGGGTCAGAGCTCAAGTGGAGTTAATTGCCAAAGAAACCGGTATCATCGCCGGTTTGGCTGTTTATCAGCGGGTATTTGAGCTTCTGGATGGAAGCGCAACAATAGAAACTTTTTTTAGTGACGGCGATACCGTTAGACCCGGGGATCTTGTGGGGGTGGTGAAAGCTGATGCCCGAACCTTGCTCTCCGGTGAGCGCACCGCCCTTAATTATCTGCAACGGATGAGCGGCATCGCCACCCATACCCGGAAGCTGGCAGACTATTTAAGTGGGTCCAAAACCCGATTGCTGGACACCAGGAAAACCACGCCGAATATGCGGATTTTTGAAAAATATGCTGTCACGGTTGGGGGCGGGTATAACCACCGCTATAACCTGTCTGATGGCATTCTCATTAAAGATAATCATATCAATGCCGCTGGTGGTGTAAAAGAAGCCATTGCCGCCACTAAAAAACAGGCCCCCTTTGTCCGCAAGATTGAGGTGGAAGTGGAAAATTTAACGATGTTGGAGGAAGCCCTGGAAGCAGGAGCCGACATCATCATGCTGGACAACATGGCGATCGATACCATGAAAGCAGCCATTAAAATCATGGCTGGTAGAGCACTAAGTGAATGTTCCGGGAATGTCACCGAAACGCGGTTAAAGGAGCTTAGCGATATTGAGGTAGACTTTATTTCCTGCGGTGCCCTGACCCATTCCTCACCGATTCTTGATTTATCGATGAAAAATTTGCAGCTTTTATAAGCCTTAAAAAAAGAGGAGTGTCAGCCATGAAAAAAAAACAAAGACAGAACGATATCATCAAAACACTCCGCTCGTCCCGGGAACCCGTTTCAGGAACCGCCTTGTCCGAAATTTTCAAGGTTAGTCGACAAAGCATAGTTTCGGATATTGCGCTCCTGAAAGCGGCTCACTATAATATTATTTCCACGAATAAAGGTTACGTCATTGTCGATCCACCGCCAAAAGAAAAAGTGTTTAAAGTGTATCACAGCCACGAAGAAATTGGTGATGAGCTTTACACAATAATTGATGCCGGTGGTTTTGTGAAGGATGTTTTTATTATTCATGATCTCTATGGAAAAATTCAGGTTAATTTACTGCTGGCCACCCGGGCGGATGTGGACAAATTTGTAACCGGTCTCGAAGAAAAAAAGACCAGCCCGCTGATGAAGCTCACTGGTAAGGTTCACTTTCATACCGTGGAAGCAGCCTCAGAGGGGATTCTCTTAGCAGTTGAGAAAAGTTTGCAGGAAAAAGGATATTTAATCGCCGGACAGTGATTCTTAAAGCCGGGATTTGGGTATGAAACAAATAGCGTGAAAAAGAAGGAAGACATCAGGCGTTTTCCTTTTTTATTGGGTTAGAAACAATTATTTAAGGCGAGGATTAGTATCGTGCAATTAAACGAAGGGTGGAAAAACTGTGAGTAAAATAGCATGTCGGCTTTGTCCCCATCATTGTAAACTGGATGAGGGTGAGATTGGGTTCTGCCGGGCCCGGATTAATCGGTCTAAGGTCATTGAGGATCTGAATTACGGTGTGGTTACAGCCATCGCCTTGGATCCCATTGAAAAAAAACCATTACGCCATTTTTATCCGGGATCAAAAATTTTGTCGGTGGGGAGTTTTGGCTGTAATTTAAGGTGTTCATTTTGTCAAAACTACGAAATTTCGATGGCCGGATTGGGAGAAGCCCATGGCCGTAAAATGAGTCCACAAGGCCTGGTAGCCAATGCTCTCAGATTGGTGGGCGAAGGGAATATCGGGCTGGCTTATACCTATAATGAACCCCTGGTGGGTTATGAATTTGTACGAGATTGCACCCAGGAGACAAGAAAGAACGGGTTAAAAAATGTGGTGGTAACAAATGGCTACTTTTGCAAAGAAATTCTTCGGGAAATCCTCCCGGATATCGATGCGGTGAACATTGATCTAAAAGCATTCAATGAAACGTTTTATAAAAAGATCAGCGGCGATCTGGAAACGGTCAAAAAAACCATCAAATTAGCCAGTCAAACCACGCATGTCGAGGTGACCACGCTAATTGTCCCCGGAGAAAACGACAGTGACGACGAAATCCGGGCATTATCCCAGTGGCTGGCTTCGGTGGGGCGAGGTATTCCCTTGCATTTGTCCCGTTTTTTTCCACAATATGAAATGTTGGATCGGAACGCCACCGATATTTCCAGGATTTATCATCTGGCTGATATTGCCAGAGAATCGTTGGAATTTGTTTATGCTGGAAATTGTTGAGGCAAGCCAATGGGAAATAAACGATCAAAAAAATCAAATCGCTTAGAAAAGCAATTAAAAGAAATACAACAACAAATCAGTCCGGTTGCGGTACCAGTATCTGAGTGTCAAATGAATTTCTTCTCCGAAAAGGAAACCTACACCTTTTTCCTGGACCCGGTGCTTGCCACCATGCCCCAGGTGGAAGACGCTAAAATCCTCAGGCACGCAAAAGATGGCTATGGGGGATGGATTGCAGAGTCGAATCAGGAACCGGAGATGCGGCTGGATCTGATGTCGGCTGACAATCAGTACCCGGCTCAAAACCAAGCGAAACAGTTGCTCCATTTTTTTGCCATAACCGATATTCACATCACCGATGCTGAGCTTCCGGCCCACGGCATCTATTCAAAACACGGCGGCGGAATCGTGTCGGTATATTCAGAAATGCTGCACTATACCACCCACGTCCTGGATGGGGCCATTCATTCAGTTAATGCCATCCACCATCAAAATCCCTTTAATTTTGGTTTATCGATGGGTGATAATACCAACAATGCCATTTTTAACGAACTGCGGTGGTCGATAGACATTTTTGACGGTAAAGAAATAAATCTGGACTTTGGGATTAATCCCAATCCCCGGATTGGTCCGCGGAGGGATTTCTACGACGATTTTATGGCTGTCGGTCTGAATCGGCAGATTCCCTGGTATCAGATTATTGGTAATCATGATCATATCTGGCCGGATAAACCTAAAGAAGCCCTGACTGATGATCCCAGTCGACGGTTTCTGTCCCGAACCGAATGGATGCAGGAATTTTTTAACACTGAAACGACACCGATTGGTCATGGGTTTAAAGCCGAGAATCTAAAAACCGGTTTTGCCTGCTATAGTTTTGAGCCCCAAGAAGGGGTTCCCATCAAGGTTATTGTGCTGGATAACACCCAACGGGATGACGATCCCAACGTTAAAGGCTATGCCCATGGCTCCCTGGATCAGGAGCGTTTTGATTGGTTGATGGGCGAACTTGAGACGGGTCAGCGTGAGGGAAAGCTGATGATAATCGCCGCCCATATCCCCATTGCAGTGGAATACCAGGAACCCTTAACGAAGCCGTTTATGTCCTGGAGCACGATTTCACCGGTGTCAGAACAGGAACTGATAAAAATGCTCCACGCCTATCCCAATTTGATCCTCTGGGTCTCTGGGCATCGTCATCGCAATACCATTACTCCGGTAATATCCCCAGATACTAATCAGCCGGAACGCGGTTTTTGGGTGGTCGAAACGGCTTCCCTGCGGGACTTTCCACAGAATTTTCGAACCTTCGAAATCCTCAAAAACAGAGATGAAACGATTTCGATTGTCACCAAAAACATCAATCCAACCATCAAAGAAGGATCCTTTGCCAGTATTTCCCGCTCTTATGCGGTGGCTGCTCAGCAAATATTTAATGGCCGCACCGAACTCTTACCCAGCGGTTCCTATAATGGCGAATTACGGGTTAAGCTAACAAAAACCATGGCCGAAACGATCGGGTAGCATCAGAGCGCCGCATTCCATCAAAAAAGTGTTTGGGCCATGTAAAAAGCAACAGGTGTCAGTCCGAAAAACGTTTGTTTCAGTTATAATGTGGCGTTTTTAGTTGAACTGGTGATTCATGTGGAGGTAAATTCATGGATATAAAGATGTTGATGGAAAAATTAAAAAACGGCGATACACTCACGCGAGAAATGCGATATGAGATTTTGGAGTCTTATAAATTAATTGATGTGGCATGGGATTCGATCCTTAACGGTTTGATAATCATTGATACTGATTTGAGAGTAAAAAAGTTCAATCACAAAATTTCAGAACTGTTTCAAATGCGTGAAGATGAAATCTTTAAGCTGGACATGAGCCATGTATTAAAAGATATAGATGTGGTAGACAATATTTTTATCAATAAACGAAAATTCGCGTATTCCGATATAACGCTTATTATCGGATCAAGAAAGATCGATTGTTTTATGGATATTACCCCGGTCGCTTTTAACGAAAAAGTAATTGGAGCTGTGCTTGTGATCAGGGAATCAAAACAGGTGCGCAAAGAAATTAATAAATTGGTGGGTTTTCGGGCCAATTATACCTTTGATAAGATAATTACCAAAAATAAAACGATGCTGGAGCTGATCAACACCGCCAAGAGAATTTCGAAAACAGACTGTTCGGTGCTCATCGAAGGGGAAAGCGGCACTGGAAAAGAACTGTTTGCTCAATCCATCCATAACGAAAGCCAACGCCGAAATGGCCCTTTTATTGCGATTAATTGTGCGGCCATTCCAAAGGAGCTGGTTGAGAGCGAGTTTTTTGGCTATGAAACGGGTTCATTTACCGGTGCCATTAAAGGCGGAATGCCAGGAAAATTTGAGCTGGCCAATGGCGGAACGCTGTTTCTCGATGAAATCGGTGAAATACCGATGGAAATACAGCCAAAATTATTACGCGTTTTGGATGAAAAGAAAGTGATGCGAATTGGCGGAAATTATCAAAGGAAGCTTGATGTTCGGATTATTGCGGCAACCAATCGGAATTTACTCAATGAAATGTCCAAGGATGCCTTTAGGCAGGATTTGTATTTCAGGCTTAATGTTATCAACCTGAGATTGTTGCCACTTAAAAGAAGGCGCGAAGATATTCTGGTGCTTGGTCAATATTTTCTGGAACAGTTAAATCAGGAAAACAGTGAGGTTAATAAATATTTCACTGATAAATTTGTAAAAAAACTTCAGGCGTACAAGTGGGAAGGAAATGTCAGAGAACTAAAAAATATTGTCCAGCGGGGTTACTATATGTCAATGAGTGATCAGATTGACGATATTGAGGCGCTGGCAAAAGAAAAAGAGGATCATTATCATAAGAGTGAAGGCGAAACGCTAAAAGATTTGGAAAGAAACAGCATTGAACACGCGCTGCTTCTTAATAAAGGAAATGCCGTAAAGGCGGCCGAAGAGCTCCGCATCAGTAAGGCCACCATCTATCGAAAAATAAAAGCCTATGATATTCATGTCCATAGTGTCTAAGCTTTTTTAAATCCTAAGATCTGGCATGATAATTGCTATAAACATAGATTCAATATCAAATGAATTCGATTGGAGGTTAAGGTTATTCAGGTTTTGATATTGGATTTATGTGAAAGATCAGATTGAAAGGAGAAAATAATGAAAGCCGCAGTATGGTATGGAAAAAAAGATGTCAGAGTGATGGATGTTCCTGAGCCTAAGTTACCGGGAGAAAATTTTGTAAAAATTAAAGTCGAATGGTGTGGAATATGTGGTTCTGATTTACATGAGTATCTTGCAGGGCCAATCTTTATACCAACGACGACACCTCATCCACTAACTGGTGGAACGGCCCCAATTACGTTAGGGCATGAATTTTCAGGCACGATTGTTGAGGTTGGTTCTGATGTGAAAAAATTCAAAGTTGGTGACAAGGTTGCTCCAGATGCCTGTCAGGTTTGTCATGAATGCAACCCCTGTAAATTAGGGAAGTACAATGTCTGTGAAAAACTGGCGTTTACTGGATTGATGACGGATGGCGCTTTTGCAGAGTATGTTGTTGTTCCGGACTATACCTTATATAAGATGCCGGATGAAATGTCTTTTGAAGCAGGTGCATTAATCGAACCACTTTCTGTTGGCATTCATGCCGTACGTTCCGGTCCACTAATTGAAGGGGAAAGTGTCGTAATTTTTGGCGCCGGAACAATCGGACTCTGTACACTTCTTGCTGCTAGAGCCGCCGGTGCTGGAAAAATCTATGTCGTGGAAGTGGCCAAAGCGAGAAAAGAATTTGCTGCAAAAATGGGCGCTCACGAAGTTCTGGATCCGACCGAAATCGATATCAAGGCCCGGATTTTGGAATTGACAGACGGAATCGGCCCAGATGTTGTTTTTGAATGTATCGGAAGCGATAAGGTAACTCCGACAGCCATTGAAGTGGCAAGAACGGGTGGGAAAATTATTCTTAGTGGGATCTATGAAAGAGAAACCAGCCTTCAGATTAATACGATTGTATTCACGGATAAGACCGTAATTGGTTCATTAGCTTATGCCGGAGATTTCAAAACAGCCATTGATTTAGTATCTGACGGGCGGATTGATATTTCGCCGCTGGTGACAGGAAGAATCGGTATTGATGATATTATTGAAAAAGGATTTGAAGAGCTCGTTAACAGAAAAGATGAGAATGTCAAAATCATTGTAAAACCATATTGATGACTGTTTACATGTTTTAACACAATTTTTTTCTCGAAATGAGATTTATGTCTCATTTCGAGAAATTTTGTGAGACAAATAAGAAGTGACAGCAAGAATAAAACCAGTAAAGAAAAAAATGTGGTAAAATAATAATTGTTGGCACGAAAAGTGCTTATTTAAAATACAACGAATCAGATCTTTGATTCGTTGTATTTTAAATATGTCATGGAGGTGAGAATTTTGGCAAAAGTGAATCTAAGCTTACAGGTTTTACCGGTGGTACCGGATTGTGAAATTTATTATGTCGTGGACCAGGTGATTGAAATGATCAGTCAGACCGGGCTTAACTATGTCGTTGGTCCCTTTGAGACATCCATTGAAGGTGAGCTCGATGATCTTCTGGATATTGTTAAGCGGGCCCAGTCGATCTGCATCAAGCACGGTGCCGAGCGGGTGGTTTCAATCGTGAAAATTGATTACAAGGAAGAAGGCGTCACAATTGATGAGAAAGTATCAAAATATCAGTGACAAGCTTATCCCCATTATTTTTATTCTGGCCATTCTGATCTTGTGGGAGTTGGTAGTTAACCTGGGTGTCGTGGAACGCTACACCCTGCCATCACCCTCGGATATCGTCAATGCCCTGATCGTCAATGGGTCAGATATTATGATGCACACCGGGGTAACCTTTTTTGAAGGGATGACCGGTCTTCTGGCGGCTGTTTTTTTAGCACTGATTATGGCCGTTGCGATGGATCAATTTCCGATGGTAAAAAAAGCAATCTATCCGGTTTTAGTGATCTCGCAAACGGTGCCAATAATCGTTATTGCACCGCTGCTGGCGATGTGGTTTGGCTTTGGAATTGCCCCAAAAATATTTGTGGTGGTGCTGGTTTGCTTTTTCCCTATTACGGTCAACCTGATTGAAGGTCTTCAAAGTGTCGATGGAGAACTCATTAATCTGGTTCGATCCATGGGTGCCACAAAAGGGCAGATCTTTGCAAAAATAAAATTCCCCAGTGCTCTGCCCTATTTTTTCTCAGGTCTTAAAATTGCGGCTACCTATAGTATTATGGGAGCGGTCATCGGGGAATGGCTGGGCGGGAAAGCCGGGCTGGGGGTTTATATGTTAAGAGCAAGGCATGCCTTTGCACTGGACCTGGTTTTTGCGTCAATCGTGGTAATTGTAATCTTGTCGATCATATTATTTTACGGCATTGCGGGGATTCAAAGAGCCCTGATGCCCTGGGAAAAATTAAAGGAGGAAGAGGAATGAAAAGAAAATTATTACTGCTGTTATTACTGCCAATAGGAATTATTCTGATTGCTTTAACAGGGTGTACACCCAAAAGTGAAGAAAAGATTACCGTGGTTCTGGATTGGGTCCCCAATACCAATCATACCGGTTTATATGCGGCAAAGGAGTTGGGCTATTTTGAAGAAGAAGGTCTGGAAGTTGAGATTATTCAACCAAGCGAAGGTGGCAGCGCCGATTTGATTGCCGCCGGACAAGGAGAGTTTGGGGTCAGCTATCAGGAACAGGTGACCTATGCCAGAACCGCTGCTAATCCGCTGCCGATTAAAGCCATTGCGGCTGTTATCCAGCATAACACTTCCGGTTTTGCTTCGCCGGTGGATCGCAACATTCTTAGTCCTAAAGATTTCGAAGGAAAAAAATACGGCGGCTGGGGTTCCCCCATGGAAGTCGCCACCTTAAAGGGGTTGATGGAAGGGGATAACGCCGATTTTAGCAAGCTTGAAATCGTTGATATCGGCGCGATGGATTATTTCGCTGCTGTTAAAGATCATGTCGATTTTACCTGGATTTTTTATGGCTGGGCCGGGGTTTCTGCCGAGCTTAAGAATGAGCCGATTAATTTTATTAAACTTCAGGATGTCGATAAAAACCTGGATTATTATACCCCGGTGATTATTGCCAGTGAAGACTATCTAAAAAGTAATCCGGAAACAGCTAAAAAATTCTTGCGGGCAGTGACGAAAGGCTACCAGTATGCGATTGAAAATCCTGAAGCGGCAGCAGATCTATTATTGATCGACAACCCTGAAATTGATCGGGCGTTGGCGGTGTCGTCGCAGCAATATCTAGCTGGTGAGTATCAGAGTGATGCCGAAAAATGGGGTGTCATGAGTCTTGACATTTGGGAAAACTATGGGAAATGGATGAATGATCAGGGCTTGCTGGAGAACCAGTTAAAAGCCGATGAGGCCTTTACGAATGAATACCTACCAGAATAATTGTGTTCTTAAAGTTGCGGGAGTAACCAAGGAGTATAACCATAAAAATATCATCGAAGATATTCATATCGATCTCAATCAGGGTGAATTTGTCTCGGTGTTGGGTCCCAGTGGCTGTGGCAAAAGCACGCTCTTTAACGTTATTGCCGGGCTACTAAAACCAGAAGCAGGGAGGATTATTATAAACGGCAAAGAGGTTACGGGGGAAACCGGTGTGGTCAGCTACATGTACCAGAAGGATCTGCTGCTGCCTTGGCGTAACGTCATTGACAATGGCATCTTACCCCTGGAAATTCGTGGAATACCCAAAAAAGAAGCCCGCGAAAAGGTGAAAGAGATGCTGGCGGTTTTTCAACTGGAGGAAGATGGAAAAAAATATCCGATCCAATTGTCCGGCGGGATGAAACAACGGGTGTCACTGCTGCGGACCACGATGTTTTCAAAGGAAATCATGCTATTGGATGAACCCTTCGGGGGGCTGGATGCCATTACCCGGCTGAAAATGCAGGAGTATCTGCTGGAAATACTAGCAAAAATCAAGGGTTCTGTTTTATTTATTACCCATGATATCGACGAAGCCATCTTCCTGTCCGATCGGATCTATATCATTAACGGATCACCCGCCCATATCGTTGAAGAAATAGCGGTGCCGGTTAAACATGCCAGTCCCGAGGTGATGATGACCTCCCCAGAATTGCGCAAACTGCGCAGCGACATTTTAAAACGATTATAAAAATCTGCGGGCGAGCATTGCTCGCCCCAACGAACCGGGGCTGTCAGATTAAACAATCCAAACAGCATCCTTTTGTAGGGGCGGTTATTAACCGCCCGTAAGAAAAGCAGTCTCAATTTTGAGACTGCTTTTCTCATTATGAGATTCAAATTCTCATAATGAGAAAAGAAACACCGAACAATTTGCGAAAAAAATCACCTGTTCTTTCAAAAAACCGAAATTAGCACCATCTTAAGTAAACGTTTAAATAAAAGAGTGGGTCAGCATTTTTGGCACGAAAATTGCTCTATATCTAAGCAACTTGAAAACAAGGAGGTTTGTATATGGCGTTAAAGGCAGCATTTATTTTTATTGCTCCCAATGCCGATCCGGCCATTCATCGGTCGACGGTTGAAACAGAAGCAGTAACACTGATTTCGGTGGGTGTCTCATCTTACGAAGGTGCAGTTGAGACAGCAAAAAAGCTGGTGGATGAAGGGGTTGGCGCCTTTGAACTATGTGGCGGGTTTGGACATCGGGGAACGGCAATGATTAGCGAAGCCGTCAAAGGAAAAGCTGCGGTTGGTGTGGTTCGATTTGATAGCCATCCTGGTTTGGAGAATAAAAGCGGGGATGATATTTTTTAGTGAAAGATTAAGCATCTGTTAAGATGCGAAGGTGAGAAAAGGTGGGAGGTGATTCGGATTAAAAAGTTCATCATTGAATTTGGAATGGGGATGGATTTTCATGGACAGGATGTCAACAAGGCGGCAGCAAAAGCCATTAAAGACGCCATTTCCCGAAGTTGCCTGATCGGGCTCCATGAGATCCATGGATTAACGGAAGAGAATCTCAATGAAAAGATGATGATTGAGGCAATTATTGGCGTATCGCGGCCCCAGGATTTGGATCAGGAAGCGCTCAAAAAACTCTTCCCGGTGGGAACGGTAACCATTGTAGCAGAGAAAGGAGGACTAACAACTGCCGGACTTTTTTTCCCCGGTTTTGGCGATGCCAATAACACGATTGAAGCAGCGATTGTGTGTGTGACAGTGAGTGTGTAGATTACCCTTGTGATTGTAAAGATTCCCAAGTAAAGCAGATAAAAAGGAGGAATTATTTTGAAAATTTCAAACGAAACGATCATTGAAATGTATGAAAAAATGGTGAAAATCAGGAAGTTCGAAAATAGAGCCATGAATCTTTTTGCTGAAGGTCAGGTTGGTGGATTCGTTCACCTTTATATTGGTGAAGAAGCAGTCGCAACAGGTGTATGTGAAAGCTTGCGGGATGATGATTATATTACCAGCACCCATCGTGGTCACGGACATATTTTAGCCAAGGGCGGTGACATGAAATATATGATGGCGGAACTCTTTGGCAAAGAGTCCGGTTATTGCAAAGGCAAAGGTGGTTCCATGCATATTGCTGATGCAACTAAGGGCATTCTTGGAGCAAATGGGATCGTTGGTGCTGGTCATAACATTGCAACGGGTGCTGGACTCGGTATTCAGTACCGGGGAACCGATCAGGTTTGTGCTTGTTTCTTTGGTGATGCCTCGACGAACCAAAGTACCTTCCATGAAGGCTTAAATTTAGCCAGTACCTGGAAACTGCCGGTTATCTTTATTTGCGAAAACAATGGCTATGGGATTTCTGTAAGCCAGGCCAGACATCAGAATATCACCGATATCTCCCAGCGGGCTGTTTCTTATAATATTCCCGGAATTACGGTAGATGGGAATGATGTCTTTGCGGTGTTTGAAGCAGTTGCTGAAGCGGTCGCCAGAGCCCGCAAAGGGCAGGGGCCAACCCTAATTGAATGTAAAACTTACCGCTGGCGTGGTCATTTCGAAGGTGATCCGACGGTTTACCGACCAGAAGGAGAACTGGAACAATGGAAGAAGAAAGACCCAATTCCCAGAGTGGAAAAATATATCCTTGAAAATAAGGTCATGACGCAGGAAGAAATGGATAAACTCAATGAAAAAATTGACGCTTTAGTTGAAGAAGCTGTTGATTTTGCTCTGGCCAGTAAATTCCCAGATGTATCATCTGCTGTCGAAGATGTTTACACCGATATAGTAGAGGAGGGACGATCAAGATGAGAGAACTTACTTACGGTCAAGGAATCAAAGAAGGTATGCGGATAAAAATGCTGGAGAATCCGGATGTATTTATTTTCGGAGAAGATGTTGGTCTTTTTGGGGGATGTTTTGGGGTAACAGCAGGTTTGTTTGAAGAGTTTGGTGAAAAAAGAGTCCGGGACACACCCATCTCTGAAGGCGCTATTATTGGTGCTGCTGTCGGTGCTGCCGCAGTGGGGTTGCGACCAATTCCAGAGTTAATGTTTGTTGACTTTGCCACCGTTGGGATGGATCAGTTAGTAAACCAGGCCGCTAAAATGCGTTACATGTTTGGTGGAAAATTAAAACTTCCGATGGTCGTGCGTTTGCCTTCCGGCGCCGGCGTGGCAGCCGCAGCCCAGCATTCCCAATCTCTGGAAGCCTGGTTTACTCATGTGCCCGGTCTTAAGGTGGTCTATCCCTCTAATGCCCAGGACGCGATTGGTTTAATGCTCACTGCCATTGATGATGATAACCCGGTAATCTATTTGGAAAATAAAACCTTGTATGCCGTTACCGGCCAGGTAGAAGATGAAGTTAAACCGATTCCTTTGGGAAAAGCGAATATCAAACGGGAAGGAAATGACGTCACCATTATTACCTATGGTAAACAGGTGTACGATGCCTTAAAAGCCGCCGAAATGCTGGAAAAAGATGGCATTGATGTGGAAGTCATCGATTTACGCTCCCTTTATCCGCTGGATACGGAAGCAATCTTTGAATCGGTCAAGAAAACCCATAAGGTTGTGATTGTTTCCGAAGAGGCAAAACGCGGCAGTTATGCGGGAGAATTGGCAGCCATTATCGCTGACGAATGCTTCTATGAATGTGATGCACCGATTAAGCGGGTCTGCGCCCTCAATACCCCAGTACCCTTTAGCGGAATTCTGGAAGCCTACATGTTGCCAAATGCCGACGACGTCGTTCAGGCAGTTAAATCGTTGTTTTAACCAGTAACATATTAACATGGCATAAGCGCCATGGTTCTGGGAATAATGGAGTGAACAGCGATGATATTATTTCCAGAATTTTTTAAAGACAGAAAAAGGTGGTGGACTTATGAATTCAATCGGTATAATTGCTAATCCTGCCTCAGGGAAGGACATCAGACGACTGGTTGCTCATGCAACGGTTATTGATAACAATGAAAAAATAAATATTGTCGAGCGCATCATTCTCGGGGCCCAGCAAAATGGGGTGGAAAAGATATATATGATGCCAGATCCTTACAATATGGGTTATCGGGTGGAGGATAAGCTTAAAACCTCCGGCGAGCTGAAATGTGAAATTGAAGTGTTCGATTTCTTTAAAGAGGATACCGTCGAAGACACGTACAAAGCGGTCAGGTTGATGAACAAAAAAAACGCGGGTTGCATTGTTACCCTGGGGGGCGATGGCACCAATCGGGCGGTGGCCAAAGACATTGGGGATATTCCGATGATTTCGATCTCCACTGGTACGAACAATGTCTATCCGGACATGATTGAAGGAACCATTGCCGGCATTGCCGCAGCAGTGGTGGCTTCCCATAAATTTGAAAAAGAAGTCTATTCAAATAGAGACAAGATTATAGAAATTTACGCAGCGGGGCAACTTAAGGACATTGCGCTCATCGATGCGGTTATTTCCCGGGATGTCTTTGTCGGTTCCCGGGCCATTTGGAAGGTTGAAGATATTGAAAAAATATTTGTCGCCCGAAGTCATCCGGCATCGATCGGTTTTTCGTCGGTGGTCGGGGGGAAAATTATTATCACCGAAGAAGATGATTTTGGTGCCTATATCAGCATTGATAAAGATGCCCCTAAAATAAAGATTCCCATGTCAGCAGGGATTGTTTTAGCGATTGGCACCAGTACACCCGTGATTTTAAAGTTTAACGAAGACTATACTTTTACCACCTATTGCCGGGGAACCATTGCCCTGGATGGGGAACGGGAAATCGAATTTCATAAGGATCAGGCCTTTACCTTTAAAATCAGTCGGAACGGGCCATGGCATGTGGATGTTAAAAAAGCCATCGAAGTGGGCCAAAAAAACGGTTTTTTTATGGTTTTGGAATAAAAAGGAGGATTGGATTATGGCTAAGTTTTTAGTGATGCCCAAGCTCGGATTGACGATGACCGAAGGGAACATTGCCAACTGGCGAAAAGTTGAAGGTGACAGCGTGACGATGGGCGAAATTATCTTTGATGTGGAAACAGATAAAATTACCAAGGAGTTTGAATCCCCGGGAGAAGGGATAATCAGAAAGATACTGGTATCCGAGGGAACCGTGGAAGTGTTAAAACCCATTGCCATCATCGGAAAAGCCGACGAAGATATATCGGCCTTGTTGGCTGAAGCAGAAAAGGCGGTAGCCAGTCCGGTAGCCAGCGCGACAAAACCAGATGCTCCCGAACCGCCAAAGGCTGAGCAAGCCCCAGTTAAACCGGCTACCGGTGGCCGGGTTAAAGCGTCTGCCCGAACCAAGAAAATAGCGGCTGAATTAAAGATTGACATCGCCCAGGTAACCGGTACCGGTCCTCAAGGCGCCATTACTGAAAAAGATGTCAATGAATTTGCCGAAAAAGTTAAAACAGCTCAACCAAAAATTTCCCCGACGGCCGGCGTGATTGCGGCCGGTTTAGGCGTCGATCCGGGACAGATTAATAAAGATGGTCGGATTATGAAGGCCGATGTGCTGGCCTTTAAACAAAACGCCGATTTCCTTAAATATGCAGATCCTCAGGAATTTACCAAGCCGATGTCAGCGATGCGAAAAATTATTGCCAGTCGGATGTCAGCCAGTCAGGAAACAGCGGCGACGGTTAACTATAACCAGCGGGTGGATACCACCGCGATGAAACAGCTTCGAGAAGAATTAAAAAGCACCGCAAAAATAACCTATACCGATATTTTGGTGAAGATATTATCCCGAGTGCTGTTGGAGTTCCCACTTCTCAACAGTGCCATTGTTGGTACTGATATTGTCACCCGAAATTATGTAAATATTGGCGTGGCCGTGGCGCTACCGGATGGCTTGATTGTTCCAGTAGTAAAGTTTGCCAATAAATTAGATCTGGGTGCCATTTCGACCGAAATCAAGGCGCTGGCTGAAAAAGCCCGAAACAATGAACTGGAAACCGATGAAATAACCGGAGGAACCTTTACCCTTACCAATATCGGTATGTTTGGCATGGAATCCTTCACACCGATTATCAATCAGCCCGAGGTGGCGATACTGGGAATCAATACCATTATTGATACGCCGATGGTCGTTGAGGGTCAGGTGGTCATTAAACCGATGATGAATCTGAGTTTGACGGCTGATCACCGGGTGGTGGATGGTTCTGTGGCAGCCCAATTTGTTGCCCGACTTAAAGAGCTGATTGAAAAACCCGGATTGCTGCTGTTATGATGGAGGTAGAATCATGAAGATTGTCATTATTGGCGGTGGCCCGGGCGGTTATGTGGCAGCCATCCGGGCAGCTCATTTAGGCGCGGAGGTAACTCTGATTGAAAACAAGTTCTTAGGTGGAACCTGTCTCAATGTTGGCTGTATCCCCACAAAAGTGCTTTTGCATACCACCGAACTCCTGGATGTTCTGAAAAACGATGCCAAAGAACTGGGAATCACAGTTTCTGGTTATGAAGCCGACTGGAAAACACTCCAGAAAAGAAAGACAAAAATTATAAAAAAATTGGTGGGTGGCGTGAAGGCCCTGTTAAAGAACAACACCATTACCCAAATAATGGGAACCGGCGTTTTTTTAAATGATCATCAAATTAAAGTTTCTTATAATATCAATCAAGACGAAACAAGCAAAGATGAAGAAGTCATCGATTTTGACTTTGCCATTATCGCAACGGGTTCAAAACCCGTAATTCCGCCGATCCCGGGAAGTGTTCACCCCGATGTGATCACCAGTGATGCGGCCTTATCACTTGAAGCGGTTCCCGAGAGCTTGTGTATCATCGGTGGCGGCGTCATTGGTTGTGAATTTGCTACCATCTACAATGCTTTTGGTTGTAAGGTTACGATCATCGAAATGTTGCCGGACATTGTTGCCACTATGGATCGGGATATTGTTAAACCGCTAAAAGATAAATTAATCAAAGATGGCGTGGAAATTTTTACCAGAACAAAGGTCGAATCAATTAAGGAAGGTCCTGACGGCTTGGCGGTTACGACCAGTTCCCAAGCGGGAGAAAAAATTGTGACAGCTCAAAAAGTGCTGCTCTCGGTGGGCCGAAAACCAGAACTTAGTACCCTGGAACTGGAAAAGGCCGGCATAAAAACGGAGCGAGGCGCAATCAAGGTCAATCAGAAAATGCAGACGAATAAGCCGCATATTTATGCGGTGGGCGATTGCAATGGCGGGGTCATGCTTGCTCATGTGGCATCGGCCCAAGGGATATTTGCAGTAGAAACCATTGTCGGAATCCGGTCACAGATTGATTTTAAAACGATCCCCTATTGTGTTTATACCAAACCGGAACTGGCTGGCGTGGGGCTCACTGAGGCCGAGGCCAGAGAAGCGGGTTATGACGTAAAGGTCGGTAATTTCCCCATGGCCGTCAATGGCAAAGCGATGATCATTGGCGAAACGACCGGGCTGGTCAAATACGTTACGGATGCTGCTACCGGCGAAATCCTGGGACTGCACATGGCCGGTCCCCGGGCCACTGATCTGATTGTCGAAGGAGCTCTGGCGATTCGCCTGGAAGCAACGGTAGCAGAACTTAAGTCCACCATCCATGCTCACCCCACCGTTGGCGAATCGCTGATGGAAGCCGCCCACGCCGTAAACGGCGAAGCGATCCATTTAATGAGATAAGTTATTAAAGTCAGATAAGTACTGAAAGAGGCTGATCCCGCTCTGAAACGAGCGCGATCAGCTTCTTTTTTTTAAAAAAAAAGGTCAGATATGGAAAAGTTTCACATTAATTTACTTTTATTTAACTTCTTTTTATTGTTTATTTGTAATTTTAAGGTTAATAAGCGATATAAGAGGTATATACTTAAGTGTAAAGATTTTTTCCTATTATAAAAATTAGCTATGAGAGACTATTTGATAAACAGATAACGTAGTACCGACAATTGTTACATCATGTTGTTTGCATCGGAGCGAACAGGCAATCGCCTGTCCGATCCCGCAGCAAACAACAGATTAACAATTGGTCGGTACGGTAGGTTTATGACAGTGTTTGACTTTATGCTTCGTAATGGGTTTTAAATCACGAAAGGATTTGTGAATCAATGGACGTTTATTTAAGATTATTAATTGAGGGCACGGTATTGATTGGCTGTATCCTGTTTTTATTATGGATTTTTTTGATGAAATCGGGGAAATCACCCCGACTCAACATGCGCGATGCATCGCTCTCAAGTGAAGAATTAGAAGGACACGCCAAAAAAATTGCCATCGAACATGCGGTATCGGTAAAGAAAAGAGCGATTAAATCGCCAAGTGTCAGGATGAACGATAACTATAAATTCATTTTGAATGTGTATCAGGATCTGAGTGCCGATCTCCAGAAAAAGATGGCCGTACCACCGGCTTCAGAGTGGCTGCTTGATAACTTTTATATCATTGAAAAGCAGGTTAAAGGAATGCGTCGGGACTTGAAAAAATCCGATTATAACCGCTTGCCGATTCTTAAGTCGGGTCCACTCAAGGGACAAATTCGGATTTTCGCGGTGGCGGTAGAGCTTGTTGCTCATACCGACGGTCAGATCGATGAAAAAATACTGACCGATTATTTAAAGGCCTACCAGTCCCACGCCGTTCTTTTTGACCGGGAAATTGTTGCGCTGCCAATGATGCTTACCCTGGCCCTGATTGAAAACATTCGGGAACTTTGTGAAGAAATAAAAAAAACCCAGAGTCAGTGGCATAAGGCTGATAAGATTTTTACTAAATGGCTGGAAAATGATGGCGATGAACCAAAGAAAACGATCAAACTCTTCGAAGACAGCCTAAAAAGCCAGGATGAAGCCAACCCCGCTTTTGTAGAGCATTTATTCTATCGGCTGAGGCGTTCCGGTCGTAGTTATGCCGAAGTTCTACGGATCATGGATGAAAACTTAAATAAACTCGGTGCCACCACCGAAGAAATCACCCAGAAAGAACATGGGGCCCAATCCGTTAATACGATATCGATGGGCAATACCATCACCAGTCTTCATTTTTTCTCTTCCCTGGATTGGTCCGAGCTCTTTGAAACGGTTAGTATGGTCGAACAAATTTTAAAAAAGGACCCCGATGGAACCTATCCTCTGATGGATATTGCCACCCGGAGTCATTACCGGACCAAAGTGGAAGAATTGGCCCTGGGATTTGGGGTCTCAGAAATTTATCTGGCCAAAGAGGCGATCTTGTTTGCCGAAGAAGCCTTTGCGGACCGGGACCAATCTCAATTGGAAAATCCCGCCATCCAGAAAACCTGGCATGTCGGGTATTATCTGATTGGCAAGGGCCTTAAAAGCCTGGAAAACAAAGAAAAAAAGATTAACAGCTTTAGACCAAAAGCAGAAAGCATGGGCATAAAAAATCCGGGCATCCTCTATTTGGGTTCCATGGGTCTGATTACGCTGCTTTTTTTATTGGCGGCCGTCCGTTACGCGACGATTACGGCATCCTCACATCTGGTCCTGTTTTCGGTGCTGGTCATTATTGCGGTGCTGATTCCGGCATCGGAAATTGCCGTGGATGCGGTCAATTGGATTGTTTCCCATGCCTTAAAACCGGCCTTTTTCCCAAGACTTCAATTAAGAGAAGGGATTCCCAAAAGCATGAGCACGATTGTTGCAGTGCCAACTCTGCTTTCCGATCAGAAACGGGTCAAGGAATTATTGGCGGGTCTGGAAAGCCATTATCTTTCCAACCGGGAAGATAATCTCTACTTTGCCCTGGTCGGAGCATTTAGCGATGCCGACAAATCGGCGATGAAAGATGATCCCGAGATTATAAAAACCGCTCTGGCGGGTATCAATGCGCTTAATTTAAAATATGCCCCGGTGGGCAGTGATAAGTTTTATTTTTTCCACCGCGACAGTCAATATAATGAAAAAAATGATAAGTGGTTTGGATGGGAACGAAAAAGAGGGGCTTTGATGGAATTTAACGACCTGATTATGGGTGCCACCGATACCAGTTTTGTCTATGCTTCGGCAAAAAAACCGCCCTTTGACTATGTCAAATACGTAATCACCCTGGACAGCGACACCATTTTGCCAATGGGAATGGCTAAAAAAATGATTGCTACGATGGCACACCCCCTAAATCAACCGGTTATCGACAAGCAGCGCGGGGTCGTGGTCGAGGGCTATGGTTTGATGCAGCCACGAATCGAAGTGGAGAACGAAAGCTCAAATAAATCCCTTTTCTCCCGCATTTTCACTGGTCAGGAAGGAATTGATCCCTATGCCACCGCTATTTCCGATGTTTATCAGGATCTTTTTGGGGAAGGGATTTTTGTTGGCAAGGGCATTTATGATTTAGCGGTGTTCCAGACCATCATGAAGGATGCCATTCCCGACAATACCATTCTTAGTCATGATTTACTGGAGGGTTCATATGTGCGAACGGGCCTGGTTACCGATCTCAAGCTGGTCGATTCCTACCCGTCAAAATACAATTCTTTTTCGGCCCGGCTGCACCGTTGGGTTCGCGGGGACTGGCAATTGGTACCAATTCTATTTCGTAAAATTTTTGACCGCCGTCACGATAAAATATTCAACCCCCTATCGCGACTGTCGAAGTGGAAAATGTTTGATAATTTAAGAAGAAGTCTGGTACCACCAGCATTGATGCTACTCGTCTTTTTGAGCTTTTCAATTCTCCCGGGAAGTATTTTTTTCTGGTTTGGCTTTTTCCTGCTACCGCAGATCTTTTCGCTGGTGATGGGGATCATTGGTTATCTTGTATCGGCCCGATTTGGCAACGACCGGATCAAGCGGTATATGCCGGTGATGTTCGGTCTCAAAGCGGTATTGATGCAGTTCTTACTGGTATTAATCTTTTTGCCCTATCAGGCCTGGCTGATGAGCCATGCCATTATGGTAACCCTGACACGGGTTTTTATTACCCGAAAAAACCTGCTGGAATGGGTAACGGCTGATGATACCGAAAAATTTCAGAAAAATTCACTGATCAGTTATGTTTTTACCATGAAGGCGGCGCTGCTACAGGCACCGATACCTGTCATTCTGGCCCTCTTTTTTAAACCGGAAGCACTGCTGCTTAGTCTGTTTTTCTTTGCCATTTGGGTTGTCAGTCCTGTTATAGCCTGGTTTATCAGTAGGGATCACCAGCAAAAGGTGCTTACACTGTCGGAGCCTGAGTCTTCTGAACTGGGCCGGATCACCCGCAAAACCTGGCGCTATTTTGAGGATTTCTCGAATGCTAAAAGTCATTATCTGATTCCTGACAATTATCAGGCTGACCCACCTAGAGGTATTGCCCAGCGAACATCACCGACCAACATTGGTCTGGGTCTGCTGGCACCACTGACAGCCAGAGACTTTGGCTATATCGGAACCGGGCAAATGATGGCGCTGATTGATAAAACCGTTGATACCATTGAAGGGCTGGAAAAATGGCAGGGTCATTTACTTAACTGGTATGATACCCTAACCCTAAAACCCCTGCGTCCGGCCTATATTTCAACGGTCGATAGCGGAAATTTTCTTTGTTACCTGGTTACCCTGAAACAGGGGCTTTTGGACTACCTTAAAAGTCCTCTGATTGATTCACGGTTTTTAAGTGGAATCCGGGATACCCTTCATTGCGTTGGAAAAACCGATTATGCTGTCGATGGGAAAATCCCTATGAGAGACAACGTAGAGACAGCGGTGGATTTAAAAAAATGGCATCATACGCTAGAGACCCTGATCAAGGCCGACGCCATGGCAGAACTGGATGAAGGTGTCTGGAAAACAAAAATCGTTGCGATGATCACCCTGTTCAACACCGAAATGACAACCTTCCTGCCGGGCATCGGGTTGCTTAATAAAATGCCGGAGCGTTTGATGGATATGGCTGCGGCCAAAAAAGAAGCAGCAAGTGATGCGGTGTTTGAGGATCTTAAAAATTTCAAAATCCGCTTAACCGATAATGCCGACCTGATTGATTTGCCAAAGCATCATCAGCAAACCGTTGCCATGGTCAACCGCTTGCTAGAAGCTGTTAAAAAATGGGACCAGGACGATTACCGTGAGGAACTAGCCTGGCTGGAAGAAACAAAGATCGCCCTCAGTGCTGCTGCGACAGCAAGTCAGGACTTTGTGGATCAGTATACCAACTTACTCAGACGGATCGATGCTCTCGTCGATGCGATGGAATTTCTACCACTGTATGACAAGAAAAAGGAATTGTTCAGTATCGGGTTTAATCTGGAAGACAATAAGCTGACCAATTCATTTTATGACCTGTTGGCCTCAGAGGCCCGTCAAACCAGCTATATCTGTATTGCCAAAGGCAAGATTCCGGCCTCACACTGGTTTAAACTGGGACGGGCACTAACGAATGTGGACCATTACAAAGGCTTGATTTCCTGGACAGGCACCATGTTTGAATATTTAATGCCCCTTTTGATTATGAAAAGCTATCAGAACACCTTGCTGGACGAAACCTATTCTTTTGTAATAAAAAGTCAGATGAAATACGGCGATCAGCGGGAAATGCCTTGGGGCACATCCGAATCCGGCTACCATGCGATGGATAAACACCACGATTATAAATACAAGGCCATCGGAGTTCCCTGGTTGGGGCTTAAACGGGGCTTAATTGATGATGCTGTGACTGCGCCCTATGCCACTTTCCTGGCATTGATGGTTAACCCGGAAGCAGCAATTAAAAATATTAGAAGGCTAAAGGCCGATGGTCTGGAAGGACCCTATGGTTTTTATGAAGCTGCTGATTATACCCCGGAACGACTGGGTTTTGAAACAAAGCGGGCATTAGTAAAAAGTTTTATGGCTCACCATCAGGGAATGAGTTTAATGGCACTCAACAATTGCGTCAATCACAATATCATGCAAACCCGTTTTCATAATGACCCGGAAATCCATGCCGCCAGATTGCTGCTTCAGGAAAAAGTCTCTTCTGATCTGATCTTTACCAAGGGAACAAAGGAAAAACTGGTGCCCTACAAGGGCAAGATCGCCAAAGAGATAAGTGCCGTGCGACGCTTTACAAAACCAAATACCATTCTACCCAAAGCCCATATTCTTTCTAACGGCAATTATTCGGTGATGATTACCGAGCGGGGAACTGGTTATAGTAAAAGCAAAATGGCAGCGGTAACAAGATGGCGCGAAGACAGCACCCTGGATCAATATGGCACGTTTTTCTATTTAAAAAATGTCGAGAGTAAAGCCGTCTGGTCGGCGGCCTATGGCCCGCTTAATCAAAAGCCTGATCAATATGAGGTCGTTTTTACTGCCGATAAAGCCACCTTCAAGCGTACTGATGGTGATATTGAGACGAAAACTGAGGTGGTTGTAGCCTCTGGTGATAACGTCGAAATCAGACGAATCACCCTGAAAAATAACGGCAAAAAAGCCTGTACCCTGGAATTGACCAGCTATTTTGAACTGGTTATGGCAACCCAGGCCGGAGATATTGCCCACCCGGCTTTTGGTAATCTCTTTATTAAAACAGAAATAGAGCATCATAGAAAATGCCTCATTGCCACCCGACGGCCCCGATCAGACAGTGATAAAAGCGTGTGGCTGGCCAATGCCATTGTGACCAACAGTAATCTAGAGGGCGAGATCCAGTACGAGACTGATCGGATGCAGTTTATCGGCCGGGGCAACAACTCCCAAAATCCGGTGGTCATCAATCAGGACAGACCTCTGTCGAGCACCAGTGGACCGGTGCTCGATCCGGTCATGAGTACCCGGATCAAGGTGACCATCGAGGCCGGAAAAACCGCCTCATTTTCGTTTGTCACGGCCTTTTGTGAAAGCAAAGAATCGATTCTTAACCTGATTGATAAATATCATACTCCCAGTGCGATCGAAGGTGCTTTCAAATTGGCCTTAACAAGGAGTCAGGTGGAAACCCGATATCTCAATTTAGATACTGACGAGTCCGAACTTTATCAGGATATGATCTCTCATCTTGTTTTTTTAAGCCCGACAAAGATGATGAATCAGGAAATAATCCTTAAAAATACCCAGGGTCAGTCGGCCTTGTGGAAATATGGCATTTCCGGAGACAATCCCATTGTAGTGATCGATTTATCTAACATCGACCAGGTCAAGTTATTGGTTGAAGTTTTAAAGGCGCATGAATACTGGCGTCTGATGGGCTTAAATGTGGATCTGGTGATCTTAAGTGAAGAGGAATACTCTTACTCACTGCCCTTATATGCCCTGATTTCTGACATGGTCTTATCCAAACAAACCCACGAAATGCTAAAAACTAGTGAGGATCTCTTTATTCTGGAAAAAAATAAAATAGCAGCGACCGACATACCTCTGCTCTATGCTGTTGCCCGGGTTATTTTAAAAGGCGGTATGGGAACGCTCCGGGAACAAATTGAATGCGTTTATCAATCCGTCGCGGCTAAACTGATTCCTGAAAAAATCGTGGCAAGCAGCAAGCCGATTAATTACTCGGTGTCACAAACTGATGAACCGGAACGTTTATATAATAATGGCATTGGCGGCTTTAAAAAGGACGGCAGTGAGTATATCATCCATCTGAAAAATGGTGAAAATACCCCGGCACCGTGGGTGAATGTGATCGCTAACCAAAGCTTTGGCTTTATGGTTTCTGAATCTGGCTCCGGTTATGCCTGGTATCAAAACAGCCGGGAAAACAAACTCACCCCCTGGTCAAATGATGTTGTCTCCGATCCCCCGGGAGAAGTGGTTTATCTGGGCGATGGCGACACTGGAGAAATCTGGACCATCACCCCACTACCGATTCGGGAAGCGGAAGATTATACCATTAAGCATGGCTTTGGCTATACTAATGTTGAACACGCCAGTCATGGTATCAAACAACGGATGATTCAGTTTGTTCCAACAACAGATGCGGTAAAAATAAGTCTGATTAATTTAAAAAATGAATCGAATCAGGAACGACATATAACCCTGACTTACTATATCAGGCCCGTACTGGGAGTCAGTGATCAGGCGACAGCCCTGCACATCAATACCGAGCAGGATAATTCCGGCGCCCTATTAATAAGAAATCCCTATAATGAAAGCTTTCCGGGCGAAGTACTGTTGCTTGATGCATCAATCGCTAAACGATCGGTGACCAGTGATCGTAAAGCCTTTTTGGGTAATGGGAATATGTCCCGACCAGAAGGTCTGGCCAATATAAGTCTTGACGGGGTTTTAGGTGCCGGCTTTGATCCCTGCGGGGCCATTCAGGTGAAAATTACCCTGGGACCTAATGAGCGGAAGGATGTTGCCTTCCTGATGGGAATCGGAAACAATCAAAGTGAGGTAGAGGTACTGAGCCAGAAGTATCGTGAGTTGCGAAATGTTCAGGAGGCGCTAAACGAAGTCATCGGTTTCTGGAAAAGCAAGTTAGGAATAATAAAGGTGGAAACACCAATAGCTTCGATCAATCTGATGTTGGATGGATGGCTTCAGTATCAGGTTATTTCCTGCCGATTGTGGGGAAGATCAGGGTTTTATCAGGCTGGTGGCGCATTCGGGTTTAGAGATCAACTCCAGGATGCCTTATCCATTGCTAATTTATGGCCGGAAATTACCCGGGCTCAAATCCTGCTCCATGCCAGTCATCAGTACGTTCAGGGCGATGTTCAGCATTGGTGGCATGAGCCCCTGGGTTTGGGAACCCGGACCCATTTTTCGGATGATCGATTATGGCTGCCTTATGTCACCGCCGAGTACATCCGCATCACCGGCGATCACCAAATTTTAGAAGAAGATGTGAATTTTATCGAAGAGCCGGAACTAGGTGAATTTGAAGATGAAAAATGCGGTGTTCCCTGGAAAATTAAAACCACAGCTTCTTTGTATGAACATTGTCTGCGGGCCCTTGAAATTTCCCTGAAATTTGGAGAACATGGACTGCCGCTGATGGGCTCCGGGGACTGGAATGACGGAATGAACACCGTTGGTAATAAGGGCCAAGGTGAAAGTGTCTGGTTAGGCTGGTTCCTGATTGCCAATCTGGACCTGTTTATGCCTATTTGTAAAGAAAAGGGCGACCTGGAACTGGCCCAAAAATATGAAAGTGTTAAAGAGAAAATGATGGCGGCCATTGAAAAAACAGCCTGGGATGGGAGCTGGTATCGCCGGGCTTATTTCGACAATGGCGATGTATTGGGGTCGGCTGGGAACAGTGAGTGTAAAATCGACTCCATTGCTCAAAGCTGGTCGGTTATTTCCGGAGCCGGAGAAGCCGGACGGTCCCTTACTGCGATGAAGTCACTGGATGATTACCTGGTTAGCCGTGAAGACGGCCTGATTAAGCTGCTGACACCGCCTTTTGATCAGTCTGAACTGGAACCCGGATACATCAAGGGCTATATTCCGGGAGTTCGTGAAAATGGCGGACAATACACTCATGCAGCGGCCTGGGCCATCATTGCCTTTGCCAAACTGGGCGATGGCGATAAAGCCTGGGAGCTGTTTGAACTGATTAACCCGATTAATCACACCACCAACATGCGGGACTATACCCGTTATAAGGTAGAGCCCTACGTGGTGGCAGCCGATGTCTATTCCACTTATCCACATACCGGTCGAGGCGGTTGGACCTGGTATACCGGTGCGGCCGGTTGGATGTATCGGGCGGGTCTTGAATACATTCTGGGTTTCCAGAAAAATGGTGAGACCATTGTTATGGACCCTTGTATTCCCAGAACATTGAAAGAATATCAAATTTGCTATCGCTACCAGGAAACAAACTATCACATAAACGTAAAAAATCCAGATGCGGTCAATAAAGGCGTTAAAATCATCTCAGTAGATGGAATCGTCTCTACCAGAAATGTTATCAACCTGGTCAATGATAAAATAAATCATGAGGTTGACGTGTTAATGGGATTATAAACTCCGGCGTTACGGAATAAACTTAAAGCGAGGTATGAAAAATAATAGCTCGCTCAGACTGTCAAAAAAAGATAACCCAGTACCGACAACAAAGCCAGGTATGATTAATCATACCTGGCTTTGTTGTCGAAACTTTATTAAGAATGAATGTTTGAGAACTAATGACTCTGGCCATGAACCTCATGATCCTTAAGTGCGGTCACATGATTGTCATCATCCAGAATTAGAACCCGAGGTTTAAAGTTGAGCGCTTCTTTCCGGTCCATCATCGCATAGGCGATGATGATCACCTTATCGCCCTTATGAACCAGTCGCGCCGCAGCGCCATTGACACAAATAATACCGCTGCTCCGTTTACCCACAATTGTATAGGTTTCAAAGCGTTCACCGTTATTGACATTGACCACCTGAACCTTTTCACCGGGAAGAATATCGGCCTGTTCCAGCAGCTTTGCATCGATGGTGATGCTACCGACATAATTGAGGTCAGCCTCAGTGACTGTTGCCCGATGGAGTTTTGACTTAAATAGGGTGATATACATAAATTACCTCTTAATCTAAAATGATATTATCAAGCAGCCGGGTTTTCTCAAAGCGAACCGCCACGGCTGCCAGGGTTGGTGATGTGATGGTCTCAATGTTTGCCAGGGTTTCAAAGTCCAGGATTTCAACATAATCAATATGAGTAAGGGGCATCGAATTGATGTGGTTGACAATAACTGCGGTTAAAACTTTGACTGAGCGTTCGCCAGCTTGATAAAGGGCCTTAGCCGCAGCCAGCGATTGACTGAGAACCAGAGCCTGTTTTCGTTCCTCCGGATGTAGCAGCACATTTCGGGAACTCATCGCCAAACCATCCGCTTCACGGACAATCGGACAGACCGCAATCTGGACAGGCAGATGTAAATCCCGAACCATTTTTTTTATCACTGCCACCTGTTGGGCATCCTTCTGGCCAAAGTAAGCGATGTTGGGGTTGATGAGGTTAAAAAGGATCGTCACCACGGTCGTCACGCCTTTAAAATGAGTCGGTCGGGACTGACCGCAGAGTTTTTTGGTGATCTCACCCTCGACTTCCACAAAGGTGGAAGCGCCCGCCGGGTAGATCTCGGCCGGATCAGGAAAAAACAATAGATCGGTTCCGGCGGCTTCGGCAAGACGGGAATCTCTTAAAAAATCGCGGGGGTAGGCATCCAGATCTTCGCCCGGGGCAAACTGGGTGGGGTTGACAAAGATACTCAAGACAGTTACGTCATTATGTGCATGCGCGGCTTTGATTAGCGAAAGATGGCCGTCGTGAAGATAGCCCATGGTCGGGACAAAACCGATCGTTTTATCGCCACCAATAGCTTCAAGATAAGTCTTTAGTTCCGTTATTGTTTTGGCAATCTTCATGGTTTATTGCTGCAATTCATTGATGATGTCATCATCAATAGTGAAGGTATGCTTTGCTTCCGGGAACTGAGTCGTCTTTACCTCGGTGACATAGCTCTTGACAGCCTCTTGAATGGTCGCATTCAGTGCCGCATAGCGCTTGGAAAACTTCGGCGATTGACCAGAGTACATCCCCAGTAGATCATGAATTACCAGCACTTGACCGTCGCAGTAGCGACCGGCACCGATGCCGATCGTGGGAACGGATATTTTTTTAGTAATCAGGGACGCCAATTTTTCCGGAATCCCTTCCAGGACAATCGCAAAAACGCCCGCTGCTTCCAGTGCCAGAGCATCATCAATGACTTTTTGAGCCTTTGTAATATCCTTGCCCTGAACCTTAAATCCGCCGAACATGTTAACTGACTGGGGCGTCAGACCGATGTGTCCCATGACCGGAATCTGAGCCTTAACAATGGCCTTGACATTGTCAACCTGATCGATACCGCCTTCAAGTTTGACGGCGTGAGCCTTACCTTCCTGAATCAACCGGCCGGCATTGCGAACGGCGTCTTCAACCGAAATGTGATAGGATAAAAAGGGCATATCGCCGACAATCAGGGCGTTTTCGGCACCCCGGGCAACGGCTTTGCAATGGTACACCATGTCGTTCATGGTCACTTCCAGGGTCGATTCATAGCCCTGAACCACCATGCCCAGAGAATCGCCCACCAGAATCGCATCAATGCCGGCATCGTTGACGATTTTGGCCATTGAATAATCATAGGCCGTTAGCATCGTGATTTTTTCCTGATTTGCTTTGGCTTGTAAAAAAGAGCTGACAGTAAATTTACTTTTCATTAGTTACTTCCTTTATTTTTTTATTTTAGTCGATTTTTCAAATGATCATAGGTGTTACCATCAATCCGTTTGTCCTTGATCATCTCAATGGTCGCTAAACCCATGGTCTGGTAGAGCGTCAGAAATTCCGGGGTTTGCGTCTTAATCGCTTCGGTGTGTTTGGCGATGGTGTTTTCATCGCCCCGAACCAGAGGGCCGGTGAGGGCATTGACCGTTCCAGATTTTTCGATGTTTTCCAGCGTAGCGGTGATCAGCGGCATAAAGGCTCGGGTGATTTCGTCGTCGGCAATTCCGGTGCTTTTTAGCAGTAAAAAACCCGAATCAATCAGGGTCACCAGATAGTTGGAGAGGATACAGGCAGCGGCATGGTAGAGCACCTTATCGCCCTTGTCAATCACGGAATAGGGATTGACGGTGAGCTTAAGGATTTTTTGTACAGCGGCCAGACCCTTGTCATTGCCTTCGAGGGTAAAAACCGTTTGCTTTAAATTTTGAGACGCCGTGAGAGGATCAGAAAAACTCATGATCGGATGAAGTGAACACAAACCGCACCCTGAAGCTGAAAGCGGATCAAAAAGATCGGTGGACAGAGCGCCGCTGGTATGGACAAGAGTATGACGCTCGGTTAAGCAGGCAGCTTGGACGAGTTGATTGATAACCGCAGGAATCTGATCATCGCCAGTGGTGATAAAAATCACTTCACTTGCGGTTATAAGGCTGGGAAGGTTGAAAAAAATAGCGGAGTCAGTCGCTTTGGCCGCGCATTGAGAGGAGGTCTCACTGCGGCTTAGGTAACCCGATAGGGTCAGACTATTTTGTGTAAAAAAAATACCCATGGCGGTGCCGACTTTACCGGCACCAATAAATCCGATTTTCATGCGTTTCACCTGTTAGTAGTATTTGGCTATGACCGCAAAGAGCAGAGAAACACATGACACGCAAACCTGTGGCTGTTGAAAATTCGGGTTGTCGGTACTCGGGTTGACAAAACCGGAAGGCAGCAGTTTAAATTTGCGCAAAGAAAAAAGGTCCTCTGCGCTGAAAATAAACAACTGCAAAAAGACCTATCATTACATTATAAAATGCAAAAAAGTATCGCTTTATTCAGTCTCTATCACCAGGGATTAGAGCAGGTTTTTTAATTTTTAATTTAGTTTTTATGCGTTATTCATGTGCAGCTCTTAATGATGCCACCATGGGGGTATGATACAACATGCCGAATAATAATGCAAGCGTTTTTTTTGACAAAGCTACCGGGCTAGAATCCTGGATATCAGTTTAGCAGATCCCGATTTTCTTAACAGCCGTCTTTCAAGATCCTGAATTATTTGGGGGAAGAGTAAATTGGCTAAAAAAAACAAGTGGTTCTAAAACCACTTGTTTTTTTTGAAATACAACAGTGTACCCATCACCACGACAACACATAAAACAATCACGAAAGGATAACCGTATTCCCAATGAAACTCCGGCATCATGATGTTCATGCCGTACCAGCCGACAATTAGCGTCAAGGGCAGAAAAATGGAAGTAACCACAGTGAAAATTTTCATGACTTTATTTAAGTTAATGTCCAACTGGGCCTGGTAGGCTTCCCGGACTTGGGTACCATAATCCCGGAGGTTCAACACATTAGTAAAGAGCCGATTGACCCGATTAGTGAGAATTTTAAAATAGCGCAGTTCCTTTTTATCAATCAGGTTATTTTCATTTTCTTCGATGGCTTCGGATATTTCAACGAGCTGTTCATAATACTGCTTAAGGTTGAGAAGTCGCTTCCGGAAGGTAACAAGATAATCAACCAGATCATCTTTAATAGAGACAATAAATTCCTCCTCTAGACTGGTAATCTCCTCTTCAATGGATACCAGTACCTCGCGATCATCAATCGTGATTTTATCAAAAAACAAATGAAAAAATTTACCCAGGCTCTGAATCTTAATCCCCTCGGTTTGGCTGGTGACGACAATGTCATTAATAAAATCAATTCGATCGGATACAAAAACCAGTAAATCCAATCGGAAGTAAATACCAATACGTTTTGGCTTATAATCTTGAGCGATGGTCATAGGAAGGTTCAGCGTAATAAAATCGTAGCCGTCGTAGCTATCAAGCTTTGATGATCGATTATTCAGGCATTCATCAACAAGTCGGTCGCTGATTCCCAGGCGGCCGCTGACTGCCGGAAGTGACTGGAAGTCAAGCAGACAGAGATGGATCAGGTGATTCTTTTTGTCGATCTGCTCAAGGGATGCCGATGTAAAGGTAGCGTTTTCAAGAAGATAGACCAGCATCAGACTACCTTTGCTTCGCTTTGTTTCGAACGACGTAATGGGAATTCTGGTTTTTGCTGGTTCGGCGGGCTTCGATTTCGAATTGATGCAAGGATAAAATTAGCGGGCGCAGTTTTGAGTGGCCATAATTCCGGGTGTCAAAATCTGGATAGCGGTTATTAAGTCGGGACCCAACCTCCCCCAGATTTGCCCAACCATCTTCATCGGAACTTTCGGTGATGATGGTTTTAAGTGACTGAATGAGTTCCTTTTTATTGGCCATGCCTTCTTTATGAGTACTTAGTTTACCGTTGGGAATGCTTTCAGATTGTTCCGCCTCGGCAGCGGTGGTGTCGGGATCACTGGCTAGAACTTCCAGATATTTAAATTTTTCACAGGCTGAGATAAAGGGGGTGGGCGTTTTCTTTTCGCCCATTCCCACTACGTACATACCCGCTTCCCGGAGTCGGGTCGCCAGCCGGGTAAAGTCACTGTCGCTGGAGACAATGCAGAATCCATCCACGTTATTGGAATAAAGAATATCCATGGCGTCAATGATTAAAGCTGCATCGGTAGCGTTTTTTCCGGTGGTGTAACTATATTGTTGAATGGGGGTAATAGAGTAGTTTAGTAATACTGTTTTCCAGGACCCCAGTTGAGGTTTGGTCCAGTCACCGTAGATGCGCTTAAAGGTGGGCATGCCAAGGTTGGAGATTTCATCAAAAATATACTTGATATATTTATCCGATACATTATCTGCGTCAATTAAGACCGCAATTTTCATATCATTTTTCATGGGTCACCCTTCTATTTCTATCATCGATTCGTTTTTTGAGTTACTTATTACTACCAGTATAATAGAAATCGCGCTTTTTTACAACCAGCAGCGGCCATAAAAAAACTGATCATCCTGATCAGTTGAAGTTGTCAATAAACTACCGTACCGACAATTGTTAATCTGTTGTTCGCCGCGGAATCGGACAGGCGATGCCATGTCCGCTCCGATGCGTACAACATGATGTAACAATTGTCGGTACTGGGTTATCTTTTGAGACAGTTTGAACTGATCATCATGATCAGTTCGTAGGGGCGGGTAGTACCCGCCCGCAAACCGTAATTTATCAGTGACCTAGGGTTGGTCATATAGGTGTTCTTCTTCGCGGTCATTGGTCAGCTTTAGTTTGTCCAGGATAAAGAAGATAAGGCTTAGAATCATCCCGATAACGGCGGCCAGAACCATGCCTTTGAGTTGGATTGTGCCAAAGTTAACAGCGATGCCGGATAATCCCACCACGAAGACCACTGAAGTCAGGGCCAGATTACGGGATTTGCCATAATCAACCTGAGCATCAACTAGAATACGGATCCCGGCAGCACCGATCATCCCATATAAAAGGAAGGAAATTCCGCCGATGACCGGGCCGGGAATGGTGGAGATCAGCATCGATAATTTACCGACAAACGAGCAAATGATTGAAATAATCGCAGCACCGGCAATAACCTGAACCGAGTAGACCTTGGTGACGGCCATCACGCCGATATTTTCGCCATAAGTAGTGGTTGGTACGGAACCAATAAAACCAGATAACATCGTCGAAAAATTATCCGCAAATAAAGAACGGTGTAAACCCGGATCTTTCAAGAGATCTCGTCCGACGACCTTGCTCGTGACAATCTGGTGACCAATGTGCTCAGAAGCAATAACCAAAAGAACGGGCAAAATGATAATAATCGCTTCTAAATTAAATTGTGGGAGCTGGAAGTTTGGTAATGAAAACCAGGGTGCCTCAGCCACCGCAGCAAAGGTAGCAGGGCCAACCACACCAGTAATCAGAGCAGCTAGGTAACCGGCAACAATGGCGATCAGGATGGGAATAACTGCCAGAAATTTCTTAAACATAACCGATCCAAAAACCGCAAAGGCCAGGGTAACCAGAAAAACAATGACATTTTCAGGAACGATGGCAGTAACCACTTGTTCATAAAGGCCGGAAGCTTCATCAAGGACATAACTGGTGCTGCTGACAATACCAGCGGTGCTGGCAGCCGTGCCGGCTAATTCCAGACCAATCAGTGCCACCACCGGACCCATGGCCGCAGGGGGGAGCACCACGTTGATCCACTCAATCCCGAACTTATAAATAATTCCAGCCAGGATACAGCCGCATAAACCAACGACCACGAAACCGCCGAGTGCATAAGAATAACCCCAGGTGGCAATAACAATGCCGGCTGGTGCTAAAAAGGCAAAACTGGAACCCAGATAAGCCGGGGCCTTCCCCTTGGTGATAAACATAAATAATAGCGTACCTACACCATTCATAAAAAGGACAATGGCCGGGTTGATGCCAAAGAGGAAGGGCACTAAAACGGATGCACCAAACATGGCAAACATATGCTGCAAGCTTAACGGCACCAGCATTTTAAAGGGCACCTTTTCCTCCACTTGTATAATTCTTCGACTCTCCAAAATATTTCCTCCGATCTTTTTTTTCCTTAGAGATTATAACACAGGAATGATGAGGCGCAAAGACTTTATCCAATAAAGGCATAATAATAAAAAAATAAGAAGAAGGATGTCTGTGATTATTTACCAGATATCCAAGCTGTGTTACAATGCAAATAAATCGAAAAGAATTAAGGAGTGCGCGAATGAAGATTTCAGTTGATACGAAAATATATGCCGTCATCGGCGACCCGATCGCCCAAAGTTTATCCCCCCAATTACACAACGGATTATTTAAAGAAACCGGTGTGGATGCGCTATACCTCCCAATTGCGGTCAAGTCTGAGGATTTAAAAAAACTGGTGGACGGACTTAGACTGATGAACTTTGGGGGATTAAATGTGACTAAACCGCATAAGATCGACATCATAGAAGCGCTGGACTATTTGGACCCCCTGGCAGAAAAAATTGGTGCGGTCAATACGGTGGTTTATTGTGATAAAAAAATGGTGGGTTATAATACCGATGGGTTTGGTTTTATCAAATCGATTGAAAAAAGAGTTAGTAAAATCCCCAAAGAGACACTAACCATTCTGATTTTAGGGTGTGGGGGAGCCGTTAAATCAGTGGCCATGGCCTTGGCCGATTGGGGAATCAAAAAAGTCATCATCGCCAATCGCACGGAAGAAAAAGCAAAAGAATTGGCAAATTTGATTAATGAGAGCTGGCCGGGGAAAGCACAGGCCATTTCCATGGCACCTGAGGCGCTAAAAAAAGCTGTCGATGAAGCGATGGTGGTGGTCAATGGAACCAGTGTGGGGATGGCAGAGTCGGCACAACAATCGCCGCTGCCTAAAGAACTGCTTAGAAAAGAGTTATTAGTTTATGATATGATCTACAGTCCACCGGTAACGCAACTGCTAAAAGAGGCGAAAGAAATCGGCGCCGAAACTCAAAATGGTTTGGACATGCTTTTGTACCAGGGGTTGCTGGCTTTTGAATTATGGACGGGGATTTTTCCAGATCCAGTCTTTGGAAAAAAACTATTATTGAAAAAAAACGATTAGAGGAAGGAATAAGATGAACAGCAAAAAAAAATCCATTGCCCTGATTGGGTTTATGGCAACCGGAAAATCCACCCTCGGCCCGATGCTGGCCCGGGAACTGGAATATGATTTTATCGATACCGATGCCATGGTGGTCGCAAATATGGGTATCGAAATAGCTGAAATTTTTAGCCAATTCGGGGAAGACACCTTTCGTGATGCCGAGCATGAAGCGTTAAAGAAGGCTTTATCCATGGAGCATCGGGTGATCTCTACTGGTGGTGGAATTATTTTATTCAAAAGAAACCGCAAATTATTGTCTGAACAGGCTTTTGTGGTAAGTCTGTCAGCCCAGCCGGAAACGATCTATGGTCGAGTTAAAGACGATAATACCAGACCGTTACTAAGATGTGAAGATCCGCTGCTACGAATTAGACAATTGTTGGCCGAGCGGCAGGCTTATTACGATGTCTGTGATTTTAAAATTTCAACAGAAACCTGGTCGACCGAAGAATGTTGTCAGAGAATAGAAAAAGCCTACTACTTAAAGAACGATTAAATAAGAACGACGAAAAAGTAGGAAAAAAATACACCGATCGGATAATCGGTGTTACAATTTATTATTTCATGGCTTTCAGATCACAAATATAGCAATCAGTCAATCGTTGAACGGCGGCGGGGTTTTTAACCGGCCAGGTGGTTTCCAGTGCCTCGCAATGCCCCGTGGAGGTTTCTTCATCAAATATAAAATCAATACAGCCGTTGCATTTTTTATCGCTTGTTTTCTTGATTAATTCAAGAACCGACTCATTTACAAACTCTCTGAATTCCTTATAAGCGATTGTTTTATGGTTTTCAAACATACTCATCACTTCACCTTGCTTTCTGGAAATAGGATTACGGGAAAGGGCATTAAGTTCTTTGTTAATAACCAATCCGCTATTTACCTATAGTACCCCATAAATTGAAAAAAACAAGATAATATTTTGTCGTGTTTTCATTTTTACAAAATAATTTAAAATTAAAAATAATGTTTGATTTTTTTTTTAAGCTGTGCTATTATGTATGACAGTGTCCTGTGAATCGCTTAGTTGAAGAGTTTAGTATTCAGAAGCAAGTTAAAAAACAGGATAATCTTTATTTTTACGCCGAAGTGATGGAATTGGCATAAGCAGAGAGCCCAAATCTGTGATTTGGCGTGAATCGCTTAGTTGAAGAGTTTAGTATTCAGAAGCAAGTTAAAAAACAAGATAATCTTTATTTTACGCCGAAGTGATGGAATTGGCAGACGTGACGGACTCAAAATCCGTTGTGAGTGATCACGTGCGGGTTCGAGTCCCGCCTTCGGCACCACTATCGCTCCCTTAGCTCAGTTGGCTAGAGCACCTGACTCTTAATCAGGGTGTCCAGAGTTCGAGTCTCTGAGGGAGCACCAATAATAGCGCATAACAGAGCCGTTTGAAGGCTCTGTTTTTTTATTTGTCAAAAAATTATCCTAAAATTTCCGAAGCTAATAGAGGTACTTTTGTGGTTTTTTTGTGGTACCTTGATAGGGCGGGGCAGAGTAGGGGAAACTAAAAAAAGACCACCCCGAAGAGTGGCCATAATTTTAAAACCAATCATAAATGCCTTGTGCAACGACCTCACCAAATGCTGAAGCATTGGTCAATAACCCGATGTCAGGACGAATACCCCCAGTCTCAAAGATGCAAGCGGTCATGCCGGTGTCGGCAACTTCCCAATCGTCTCGCTGGATCACACCACGGGTACTGAGTCCGATACGAACTTGAGCTGAAGCAATCAGGCAGTTTGCAATCTGGATTCCGTCGCCACTCCCTGGGTAGACAATTGGCAGCGTCCCGGACGGGGCTTTATTATAATCACAGTGCAGTGATACGTAAACATCAGCCCCCCATGAATTCGCCTGAGCGACACAGGCAGCAATGTTTTTGTCGTTATCAGTATCAGCATCCGTTAATACTGTAAAGCCCAGCGCTCTTAGTCTGGCTGCTGCCTCCTTCCCGATCGCTAGCATCAGACCAGCTTCCGTGTAATTCCCGTCCACGCAGCCAGAGTCCCAGACGCCGTTTGATTGGGTGCCGTGACCGACAGCAAGGTACACCTTCCCTGACTTTCTTCCCTGAGCCGGTTGAGCGGGTACTGGTTCTGGCGTAGGTACAGGGATCGGAGCCGGTGCAATCGTAAAGGTGGATCGATGATCGTCCACGCTTATCGGTTCATCTGATTTAAGTAGGCGTATTGCTTCAATTCTCAAACCACCGCCAGTTGTTCCCGCTGTTTCTCCATTTCTGGCGAAATCCAACCATCCGACATTCTGCACATGAACCTGGTAATTAAGATTTTTGCATTCAATCTCAATTGCTTCGATTCTTAAGCCCCTACCAACGGTACCGGCAATCTCATCTTCCTGAACCCAATCCATCCAGCCGATGTTCTCAACGTGGACACGATATCGCTTTACGCCCTGGATTCGAATTGCTTCGATTCGTAGTCCCTGGCCGACTGTTCCCGCTATGCGCCCTTCCTGGACCCAAGCGCTCCAACCTTTATTTTCGATGTGCACTTGATACAGTAGTGTATCTGCCATACTTACTCACCTTCCTTTCTAATTGATAAATGGAGTTAGTCGGAAAAAGATGTCACTTGTTTTAAGATTGGGCCCATTACCATGCCTGTTTCATTTTTTGAGGTGATTGAGAACCTCCCGCGTTGGCAGGTCGATTATTACCGACTTGCCAATATTTTGGCGGCGTGGGCATTTGAAAATAGCTTGTAAAAACAGGAGAATTCTCTTGTTTAGAAATATCTGAAGATAGTATGTCGCCAAGAATGTAGAAAAAGATGTGGTTGTGATCCGGAAACAAAAAGCCGCTGAAATAGGAAAAGTAGTTGAACTGAGAGAGGGATTCTAATAATTCCTGTTTTAAATTATAATTATATGCTATATAATAAACTTATCAGGTTAATGAAATAGAAAGCGGAGTGTTTTAACATGGGTATTAATAAATCGAAAGAAGAACTCAGAGAACATAAAGACGCGGCGATCAAAAAGTTGGATTTTGTATTGGAAAGTATCATTAATTCTAATAATCCGAGTAAGGCGGATAAGTTATGTTATTGGATTAAAACATATGCTAATTTTATTAATTATGAACAGCGTTTTGACCCTAAAAAACTGCGAAGATATAAGCGTGGGGAGATAATAAAAATTGATTTAGGTTTTAGGGTAGGTAGTGAAGAAGGAGGGTTGCATTATGCGATAGTTTTGGATAAAGATAATAACTTATCTTCACCTACATTAACCGTGATCCCTTTAACATCACATAAGAAAACAAAAGAACCTTACCAATTTAGAGATAGTGAAGTTTTTTTAGGCAATGAATTGTTCAATAGCTTGAACTTGAAATTATCCGAGGAAAAAAGACTAAGCGAATACAAAACAAAAACTCTTTTAGAAAATTTGGCGTTATTTGAAACATCTCTTGAAAAAGTATCCAGCCAAATATCTTTTGAGAAAATTGATGGAATTTTCAAAGATGAGATTGTCAAAATGCAGAATAAATTAGATGAAGTTAAGAAGCATGATATCTTGATTTCAAAAATTGAAAGAGAAATAGGGCGAATGAAATTGGGCAGCATTGCTCTTATTAACCAGATAACAACAATTAGTAAAATAAGGGTTTATGATCCCAAAACAAATGACGATGTGTTGAGTCGAGTTAAATTGTCAAATGATAAACTTAATTTAATAGACGACTGCGTTAAGAAATTATTTACAAACATTGACAAAACAATTAAATGAGGTATAATAATTATACAAACATAGCCGTTTACCGGCAGTATAAAAGACGCAGCCGTTTACCGGCAGCAATCATTAACGCCTCACAGAAATGTGGGGCGTTTGTTGTTTTTAGTATTTACTGTGCTGAACGTAAAACTAAGAAAGTAACAAAATAGCCTCAGTGCTACCGATACCCGGGTATAAATCACGATATAGGAAGGTGTTTGTTTACTTAAACGATTGTTTTGTTAACCATCGGCAATAATTAAAGCGTAATAAACGCTTGAGTAGGCGTTGAGTAACTGATATAATTACACGCAGCTAATATTAACCAGTTAATATTAACTAAAACGACGCGACACGATCGCGTCAAAACGAATGAGGAGCAGAGCAAATGGAATCAAAAGAAAAAAATGCATGTTCTTATTTAAACTGTGGTTTTAATGTCAGCGGACGATGTCCGGATATGGACGTATTAAAAAATCCCTACAAAGAAACCGGCTGTATTTTTTATAAAAATAAGAATATTCAGACAAACGATAGCAAAAGCGAGTAATAAAGAAAACACCGAAAGGTGTTTTTTTTATTCCGAAACAATCAAATCCAGCTATAAATTTTACCCAACCCGTGATAGGATATTGACAATAAGAAAAATATGAGGTATACAATGAACAATTTGATATCAGCAGTTGAGGCTTGTTTTAATCCCCAAATTTATAAGATCACCCTCAGCAAACCAAAGTCAAAAACGAGTGACTATAAAAAAATCGTTATTAGTCAAATAAAGGAAGTCTACCATCTGGAAAAGTTCACGGCTACCCAGGTGTTTAATGATAATCTTTCCCTTGAACAGTTTAAAGATTTCCTTGGTCAAGCCCTGGAAAATGAATTTTTGCAGTATAATGGCTGGGATGATCAGTATGAATATATCATTCAAATCAGCAAAAAGGGGCGACCATCGGTGACTAAAAAAGCCGTCAAGGAAGCTCCGGAAAAAGCCTTAACCCATAACCGCGAAAAAAACTATATTCTTTCGGAAGGTACCGTCATAAAGCCACTGGTCGATATGGGGATCTTCACCAAAGAAGGCAAGGTCGTTAAGACGATGTACGATAAATTCCGTCAAATTAATCGTTTTGTGGAAATCATCGACGACGAAATTAAAAATTTTGACCCGGGAACCGAGCTCAATGTCATCGACTTTGGCTGCGGAAAATCCTATCTGACCTTTATTTTATACCATTATCTCACCGAAATAAAAAATCTCAATGTACGCATCGTCGGCCTGGATTTAAAGCGTGATGTCATTGACCGCTGCAACGATAGTGCCAGGAAATACGGTTACGACCACCTTTCTTTTGAATTGGGGAATATCGATACCTATCAAACCACCTTTCCGGTCGATATGATTATCACCCTTCATGCCTGCGACACCGCCACTGATTATGCCCTGTACAATGCCATTAAGTGGAATGCCAAACTGATTTTTTCGGTACCCTGCTGTCAGCACGAACTAAATGCCCAAATAAAAACCGAACAACTGAGTCTGTTGACAAAATATGGCATCATCAAAGAACGGACCGCCGCCCTGATCACCGATGCCATCCGGGGCAGCCTTTTAGAAGCGTGCGGCTACAAAGTTTCGCTGCTGGAATTTGTGGATCTGGCTCATACCCCTAAAAATATCCTGATCCGGGCCAAAAAAACCACCGTCACAGAAAAACGAAAAGCACAGGCCCTCGCCGAAGTAAATAATGTGCTCCAGACATTTTCCTTGACTCCGACCCTCTATTCACTTCTCGAAAGCGATGAAATCATTAATTCTAAGAAAAATTAAATGTAACATTTGTCAAAAGATGATATAATAAAAAATCAGTTAGAAGATAGTAATCGTAAAACAAACTAAAGTAAGGTGTTACCGACAATTGTCAGAAACCCTAAAATAAGAAAAAATTTATAGATGAGGAGGCAAAGAGGATGCTGACACGCTTTGTACATACCGGAGATTTTCATTTAGGTCGCCCCTTTACCTTTTTGCAGCAAGGAAACTATTACGGTAAAAATAAAAGAAAAGAATTATGGAAAGCCTTTGACGAGATGATTGCATATGTTAAAGAAGAGGGCGTACCGCTTCTGCTTATTGCCGGAGATTTATTTGACAGTGTCAATGTTCTGACCATGGATATAAAACGAGCCGCCGAAGGATTGGCGAGTCTTGATAAAACCTGGGTGGTTATGATCAGCGGAAACCACGATTATCACGGTGACAGCTCACCCTACAAGAAAGTGGAATGGTCCAGCAATGTCTACATCTTTAAAGAAGATGTCTTTCGGTCCGTTTACATCAAAGAACTCAATACTGAAATCTATGGCATGTCCTGGGTAAAAAACGAGTACCGGGCCTTTCCCGAGCGCTCCTTTAATAGTATTAAGCTTAACGACACCCGCTATAATATCTTAATGGCCCATGGCGAAGTTGCCAGTCAAAGTCATTATCTGCCCATTGATTTAAGAATGGTTGAGAAGAAGGGGTTTGACTTTATCGCATTGGGACACATTCACAAACCGGGGCTGACACCGGGGGGCGTCGCTTACTGCGGATCACCAGTGCCCCTTAATTTTGGTGAAACCGGAGAACGGGGATTTTTAATCTCCCAGGTGGATAACGATTATGTCAACCAGACCTTTATTACCAGCAGCGGGTTTAATCCCCTCGATTCACGGAAGTATGAAACCATCGAAATTCAGATTTCCCCGGAAGATTCCTATCAGGATATTATAAAAAAAGCGATTGACTGCGATAGCGAAACAAATCGTCTAAAAAATTACTACCGGATCCGCTTTAGCGGCTACATTAACCCGGAAATCCAAATGGATTGGATCAATGATGATTTAGAAGAATCCTTTTATTACATTGAAACCGACACGGCCGATTTAGAGCCGGATATTGATCTGGAACTGCTGATCCGGGAAAATAAGCATAACCCGATTGGTCAGATTCTTAGCGAACTGGAAAAAATAGAAGAACCGGAAATCCGGAAGAAGGCAATCATTTATAGCATTGAAGCGATGATTAGTGAGGGGGTTTTATAATGCAAATAAAAACCTTGTCAATTAAGGCCTTTGGAAAATTTAAAGACCAGACACTTACGCTCAAACCGGGACTCAATCTGATTTATGGGAAAAACGAAGCCGGGAAAACAACCGTTCAGACCTTTATTCAGGGGATGTTTTTTGGGTTTTATAAACCCTACCGTAAAAAGAAAACCTACAGCGAAGAATATGAAAAATATATGCCCTGGAATCAATTTGATTACAGCGGTGCGCTGGTTTATGAGATGGATGACCGCGAAATCCGCCTGGAGCGGAATTTTCTAAGAGCCAAAGACTCCTTATTCATTTACGATAATCGTACCGGAAAAATAATTAATGATCAATTTAAATACGATGGCGTCATCCGCCAGCATCTGCCTCTGGGAAACACCGGGATGACCACCGTTGTTTACAATAATACTGTCAATATGCGTCAGAACCTCCATGACTACGAATCCGGGAACCATCAGGATGAAATCCGGGATTCCTATATCGAAATGCAGAATTCCAGCGGCATCGAAATTAATTTTAAAGGGATCGTCCGACGACTGGAAGAAAAAAAGAATCAGATTGGTCGTTCCGGTCAGAGTAAGTCAAGAATTGGTACGGCGATTAGGGAACGGGATGAACTAAAGGAATTATTAAAAGAAGCCGAAGCCGCCTATGCCAAGGTGGCCGAAAATCAGGAAAAGATTACCCGGAATCAAAAGATCATGAAACGCATTGAAGCGGAAAATGAGTATTTGAGCCAGGAATCGGTGGTTAAACGAAAAAAAGAGCTGCTGCAAAGCTATGAAAAGATCAACAAACTTGAAAAAGAAAATAATCGCCTGTCAAAAATCATCAAAGAAGACCAGGTTTTTGAAGACTACAGTTACAAGATTCTGGAGGGCTTAAAAGCCATTAAAAATCAGGGCGAACGGCTTGGCGATCAGATGGACTACATCGAAAAAGAAATGGCCGACGCCTCTGAACATCTCAAAGCGATTAGGCAGAAAGAAGCCGCAAAGCGCAGTGCTCTGGCGGGTCATACCTTAGAAGGAATTACCGAAGATTATGAGCTTTATAAAAAAGAGCAAGGTGAAGTAGAAGCCGTCGATAAAAAATCAAACATTATCATCAACATCATTGCTACCCTGGTAACCCTGGTGGGAATGGGACTGGTGGGGCTTGCTAATATGGGGTTGATGGGAAGTAACCAGGGAATCGAAAACCTGTCTTTAACCCTGGGCGTGACCCTGGCAATTGTCGGTGTAGTGGGACTGAGCTTTGGGGTTTCGGCAACCCTTAAAAAACGGCAGATTCTAAGAGAAAAACAATTAATTCCCATTCAGGATGAAATCCTGGCAAAGTATCAATTAAAAGACGGCCCCAGTTTTGACAGTTTTTATAAAAAAGTTGTTCGTAACCAGAAAGAGTTAGAACAACTACAAAACGAAGGGGAATTAATCATTGTTCAGCACTCGCGGCACCAGGCCGGTTATGAAGTGCTCTTTGAGCAACGCCGCGGAATTATGCGGGAGCTCGACAAAAAGCTGGCCCAGTATGAGGTAAAAGACATTGCCGAATATTCCGAACGCTGCGAAAAAGCGCAGCAGTTAGAAGAACTCAAAATCCGTTTTAACGGCAATTTGCGGCTGCTGGAGAATCTTCTTGAGACCGTCAATGGTGGAAAAACAGAGGATGGACAAGCGGTTTGGCACAAAGCTTCTCCGAAATCCGAAGAGCTCTTAAGTCTGGGGAAAGAAATTGCCCGGTTGGAAGGTGAGAACAATGCGCTTACCGATGGCATCGGTCTGCCGGTGGAAATCCAGGAGACCATTAAATCGCTGGACGCCCAAATTCAAACCTTTGATACTGAAATTCAGGCCTGTAACGCCGCCCTGGAAGTACTTGAAACGATCCAGCAAGACTGTCATTTAGAGTCTGCGCCGGAGCTTAATAAAAATATCGGTGCGGTTTTAGAAACCATCACCCAGCATTATAAAGGGGTAAAAATAGATGAAGCCATGAAACTCAAGGTGGTCGATCCCAAAGGTGGCGATTTTAAGGATGCCGAGCAGTTAAGCGCCGGAACCATGGATCAGGTTCATTTTGCCTTCCGCTATGGAATTGGGGAACGAATCAGTCACGAGATGCCTTTTATTCTTGATGAACCCTTTGTCCGGTATGACAAACAGCGAAAAACCGAAGCCCTTAAACTGCTGTGTGAACTGAGCAGTAAACGTCAGATCATTCTTTTTACCTGTGACGACGATGAAGAAAAGCTATTAAAATCATTGGGAGCGGCCTATCATAAAATCAATCTATAAGATCACTAAGTGGGTATGACCCAACAAAAAAATAGAAATAAAAAACCCTAAAGACCTTGCAAAATGCAAGAGAAATCCTTTACAATAAGAATGATAACGAAATAAGGAGAACCTTTGATGAAATTAAGCCTAGTAAAAGACCTTCTTGAAGCGGTTGTTTTAGCTGGTGAGAGCCATCTGGATGAAGAAGTCCAGTCCGGATTTGGCTGTGATCTCATGAGTGATGTGCTGTGCTTTGCCAAAGAAGATGCTATTTTACTCACCGGTCTTGTCAACAAACAGGTGCTAAACACGGCTGACATGGCCAATATGAACAGTATCATTTTTGTCAGAAACAAAATGCCCAGCCAGGAAATGATTGAGATCGCAAAAGAACGGAATCTTTTAGTAATGTCGACCAAGTATATCCTCTTTGAAAGTTGTGGGATTCTCTATAAAAACGGCCTAAAGGGAGCGCACCTCCGATGAGTTATGAACTCGTCTTTGACGTCAGTCGGGGGGATTTTGATACTGCCGGGGAAGCGTCACGAAAGATCAAACGGACCCTGCAGCAATTGGGTGTTCCCAATAAGGTCATCAGGAAGGTATCGATTGCCGGTTATGAAGGTGAAATGAATTTGGCCATTCATTCATCCGGAGGAAAAATTATTTTGGAAGTGGGGGAAGCAGAACTGGTGCTGACCATTGAAGATACCGGGCCGGGTATTGCCAACATTGATCTGGCGATGACTGCAGGTTGGTCAACGGCCGGGGAAGAAGTCCGGCAAATGGGCTTTGGTGCCGGAATGGGTTTACCCAATATGAAAAACAACGCCGACAATTTTGCCATTTCTTCAAAAATTGGAGAAGGTACAAAAATTGTCATGAAATTTTTAGTCTAAACAGGAAGAAGGTCACATATGGAAAAATTACTTCATTCTGTATACCTTGATGATGAAAAATGTCTGGGCTGCACGACCTGCCTCAGAAGCTGTCCGACTGGTGCCATCCGAGTTCGGGGCGGCAAGGCGATTATCAATGAGTCAAAATGCATTGATTGTGGTGAGTGTATTCGGATCTGTCCCCATCATGCCAAACTGGCAAAAACAGATCCGTTGTCAAAAAAAGATAATTATAGTTATACAGTCGCTTTGGTGGCGCCGGCCATCATCGGTCAGTTTAAACCCAAATATTCGATCACCCAAATTCTCTCGGCGATTAAAGCCCTGGGTTTTGATGAGGTGGTGGAGGTTGCCTATGGTGCAGAAGTGGTTGGCCAGGCCCTCAAGTATGAGTACCACGCCAAACGCTACCCAAGACCGCTTATTTCTTCAGCCTGTCCGGCGGTCGTCAAGCTGATTCAGGTGCGTTTTCCGGAGCTTACAGACAATATCTGCCGATTGAAATCGCCGATGGCAATGACCGCCCGACTGGTCAGAAAACGGATCAGAGAAGAAGGGAAATATAAAAATAGTGATGTCGGCGTATTTTTTATCACCCCCTGTGCGGCAAAGGCCACGATGGTCAATAATCCGGCCTCCAGTGAATATGATAAATACGATCTGATTGATGGTGCGATTGCCATTAAAGATATTTACAGCGATATTTTAAGCCACATTGGTAACTGTCCGATTCAGGAAGGTATTCATAATACCACCCCGGAATCATGCTCCTGGGCATTATCCGGTGGTGAAAGCGATTACCTTAAAAACAAAAACGTGCTTCATGTTGATGGCATTCAAAATGTGATTAGTGTCCTTGAAGAAATAGAGTGCGGTAAACTCGACACGATCGAGTTTTTTGAAGGGTTGGCCTGCATCGGCGGTTGTGTTGGTGGTTGCCTGACCGTGGAAAATAATTATGTCGCCAAAATGTACATTCAGGACCGGGCCAATAAGATGAAGCAGACCTCAATAATACACATGTCCGATGACTACGTAAAAAATGTTTATAACTCCGGGATGATGCACATTAAAGAACGGATACTACCCAGAAGTCCCGAACCCCTGGACCAGGATATCAATAAAGCCATCGAAAAAATGAAGCAGATCGAAATTCTCGAAGCCAAGCTGCCCGGGCTGGATTGCGGTTCCTGCGGTTCCCCGGGCTGTCGGGCTCTGGCCGAAGATATCGTTACCGGAAAGGCCAATGAAATTGACTGCGTTTTTGTCTTAAAAGACCGGGTCAGGGATCTTTCGGTTCTGACAAATGAATTACGGCAGGTGGAACATCCCACCGATAAACCGCTAATTAAAAAAGAGTAAAAAACCACTTAACAATTCGTCCGGGCGAGGGTCAGACCCTTGGTCATCCGTGAGCGCCTGTATTAGCAGACAAAAACGATTAATGATAAAAAAACAAAGGAGAAAATGAATGAAGGTAAGTGAGTTGTTAAAAAACAAGGAATTCAAGTGTCTCAATCCCCAGGTGGGCATTGAAGGGGTTATTAAAAGCGGTTATGTCGGCGATTTACTCAGTTGGGTGATGGCCAATGCTGGCAATGGCTGTGCCTGGGTAACCATTCAAACCCATGTTAATATCATTGCCGTGGCAACCCTGCTGGAAATGACCTGTGTGATTATTCCAGAAGGTGCAGAAGTGGAAGAAAGTACCCTGGAGCGGGCGATTATTGAAGATATCCCCGTGCTGATCACTGGTCTTACGGCCTATGAAGTCTGTAAGATTTTAGGAAACGCCGGCGTCTAAATGGAAAAGGTAGCCATAGACCTGCACATCCATTCAATCTTATCTCCCTGTGGTGAGGAGGAGATGACCCCCAATAATATCGTGAATATGGCCCTCATTAAAGAACTGGATTTTATTGCAATTACCGATCACAATTCAGCCAAAAATTTACCCGCAATTATCGCCGTGGCAAAAGAACTGGCCAAAGAAACCGAAAGTGGCCTGTGTATCCTACCGGGGATTGAAGTAACGACCAAAGAAGAAGCCCATATTTTGGCCTATCTACCAACTTTGGAAGCGGCGATGGCACTCGATGCGATCATTTATCGACACCTCCCGGATATAAACAACGAAAAAGAATTATTTGGTCCGCAGATCATTATGGACGAAAATGACCAGGTCATTGGTGAAGTGGACAAGCTGCTGATTTCAGCCACCGACATTGGGGTTGATCAGTTGTGGCAAATTGTCACCGAACTGGGTGGGGTTCTGGTTCCCGCTCATATCGACCGAAAATCTTACAGTATTATCGCATCACTTGGTTTTATCCCTCCGGAACTGGATATTAAAACCTGTGAAGTATCAAAAAAAGAGAGCTTTGAACAAGTCTTAAAGGATTTTCGTTTTTTTAAAACCTATCAGTTTATTCATGGCTCTGACGCCCATCAGCTTGAAGACATTGCCGAGCGGGAGTATTTTCTTAACCTTCCGGATATGCGGCGCCAGACCCTGATTGATTATTTAGGTTAAATTGAACAAGTAATAAATAGTACCGACACGTGTTACATCATGTCGTTTGCATCAGGGCGAACAGGTTGAAAAACCTGTCCGATCCTGCAGCAAACAGCAGATTAACAAGTGTCGCTACGGTAGCTAACCGTAAACTTTACAGGTGTTTCTTAAACACCTGTTTTTTATGTGTAAAATTATTACACTTTATTTGTAAAAAAAATAAATGAGTAGAATATTTGCATAAAAAGTCTACAAAGTTAAAGGTTTTCATAAAAATTTGAGACAAAAAGGGTAAAAAATTTATCTGTTATAAATATAACGAAATATTTCGTTCTATGTTATAATGACATTGTTAGAAAATATGCAATCATATGCGTAAAGGTTTGCACGATTTAATTAGGAGGTTTGAAAATTGGCTGAATTAATACCAGTTGAAAATTTGGACGTAGTAAAGGCAATAGTCGCCGAGCACCGCGAAGTGCCCGGTTGTTTAATGCAGATTCTGCAGGAAACTCAGGAAAAATATGGCTATTTACCGCTTGAACTACAGGGAACCATTGCAGATGAGTTAGGGATACCCTTAACGGAAGTCTACGGTGTGGCAACATTTTATTCACAATTTACCCTGACACCAAAAGGAAAATTCAAAATCGGGATCTGCTTGGGAACCGCGTGTTATGTCAGGGGGGCTCAACCAATTATTGATAAGGTTAACAGCATTCTGGGAACACAGGTTGGCGACACAACCGAAGATGGAAAATGGTCAGTTGATGCAACACGTTGCGTTGGGGCCTGTGGTTTAGCACCCGTACTAATGATTAATGAAGATGTTTATGGACGTTTGACCGTCGATGAAATTCCAAGTATCCTGGAAAAATATTAGTTAGCCGTTATGAAAGAACTGTCTCTTCATATTTTAGATATTACTCAAAATTCCATTAGAGCAAAGGCAAAACGTGTCAAATTGCAGATTATTGAATCCCTGGTAGAAAATGAGCTCACCATTATCATCGAAGATGACGGCTGTGGCATACCAGAAAATCAGCTTGCTGGCGTCACCGATCCATTTGTAACGTCCCGGACGACCCGTAAAGTAGGCTTGGGTTTATCGCTGTTTAAAGCTGCGGCGGAAGCCTGCGGCGGATCTTTTTTGATAAGCTCAACCGAGGGCGTCGGAACGAAGGTGGTTGGAAGTTTTAGGCGCGATCATATCGACCGGGCTCCCCTGGGAAATATGGCGGATACCATTCTTACCATGATAATGTCTTTTGGAGAAACAGATCTTTACTATGAACACGACTACAACAATCAACAATTTATTCTAAATACACGAGAAATTAAAGAGACCCTGGAAGTAGAATCTTTAAACGAACCGGAAATTCTTAATTGGATCAGGGAACACGTTATGGAGGGTCTCAAAGAAATTCAAGAAATTATGGAGGAAACATAATGGCAAAGTCCTTAGCAGAACTAAAAGCGATTCGTGAAAAAAAATTAAACGAAATCAATTTGCGACACGGCAAGAACGGCTATCGCGTTGTAGTTGGCATGGCAACCTGTGGTATCGCAGCAGGCGCGCGACCTGTTATGGTTAAATTGATGGAAGAAGTTGACGCTAAAGGTTTGGTTGACGTTACCGTGGCCCAAACCGGATGTATCGGGTCCTGTCGATTAGAACCAATTGTAGAAGTATATGATGCCAACAATGAAAAAGTTACCTATGTCCATATGACCGCCGAAAAGGTTGCACGCGTTGTTGATGAACACCTGGCTCAAGGAAAAGTAGTCAGCGAATACACCATGACGGTGGTTGATGGTATGATCATCGATCCATCGGTTAAGGGTTAATTGAGGAGGAGAAGAGCAGATGGCATATAAACGTTCGCAGGTACTGATTTGTGGTGGTACAGGATGTACATCCTCAGGATCCATGACATTAGTAAAAGAAATAAAAAAAGAATTAGTAAAACATGATATCCTTGACGAAGTCGAAGTTGTTGCAACGGGATGTTTTGGTTTATGTGAACTGGGACCCGTTGTTATTGTATATCCCGAAGGGACATTCTACAGTCGAGTAGAAGCAACCGATATTTCAGAACTAGTCGAAGAACACCTGGTAAAAGGTCGACCACTCGATCGCCTGATCTACACCGAAAAAGGCGACGGACATCACCCACTGTCAATTAATGAATTGGGATTCTTCAAAAAACAAAAACGTATCGCTTTAGCAAACTGTGGTGTTATTAACCCGGAAAATATTGACGAGTACATTGGTTTTGATGGTTACATGGCGTTGGAAAAAGTCCTGTTAACCATGACACCGATTGATGTTATTAATGAAGTAAAAGCTTCCGGTCTTCGTGGTCGTGGGGGCGGTGGATTCCCAACTGGTCTTAAATGGCAGTTTGCCCATGACGCTGTATCAGAAGATGGTATCAAATACGTTGCCTGTAACGCTGATGAGGGTGACCCCGGTGCGTTCATGGATCGATCCGTATTAGAAGGAGATCCTCATGCTTTAATCGAAGCGATGGCAATTGCTGGTTTTGCAGTTGGCGCAGCTAAAGGTTATGTTTATGTCCGAGCTGAGTACCCAATCGCCGTAAACCGTCTTCAAATCGCGATTGACCAGGCTAAAGAATATGGTTTATTAGGTGAAAACATCTTTGATACCGATTTCTCCTTTGACCTGGAAATTCGTTTAGGCGCCGGCGCTTTCGTATGTGGTGAAGAAACCGCATTAATGAACTCCATCGAAGGTAAACGTGGTGAACCGCGTCCACGTCCGCCATTCCCAGCCAACAAAGGTTTATTTGGAAAACCAACTGTTTTAAATAACGTTGAAACCTATGCCAACATTCCTGCTATTATCTTAAAAGGTGCCGAATGGTTTGCAGCGGTAGGAACCGAAAAATCTAAAGGAACAAAAGTATTCGCACTCGGTGGAAAAATTAACAACACCGGTTTACTTGAAATCCCAATGGGCACAACCCTGCGAGAAATCGTGTTTGAAATCGGTGGTGGTATTCCTAATGGTAAAGCGTTTAAAGCCGCTCAAACCGGGGGACCCTCAGGCGGATGTATCCCGGCTTCTTTATTAGATACAAAAATTGACTATGATAACCTGATTGCCATCGGTTCAATGATGGGCTCCGGTGGACTGATCGTAATGGATGAAGACAACTGTATGGTTGATGTGGCCCGTTTCTTCCTTGACTTTACCCAGGACGAATCCTGTGGTAAGTGCCCACCTTGCCGTATTGGGACCAAAAGAATGCTTGAAATTCTGGAGCGTATCTGCGACGGTAAAGGCGTTAAAGGAGATATCGAACGACTTGAAGAACTGGCCGTAGGCATCAAAGCTTCAGCCCTTTGTGGATTGGGACAAACTGCTCCTAACCCCGTTCTGTCAACCATTCACTATTTCAGAGATGAATACGAAGCACATATTAATGATAAAAAATGTCCCGCTGGCGTCTGTAAACATTTATTAGACTACACCATTGATCCACTAACCTGTAAAGGCTGCGGAATCTGTGCTAAAAAATGTCCCGCAGAAGCAATCACTGGCGAAAAGAAAAAACCATACACCATTGATACATCGAAGTGTATTAAATGTAATGCCTGTATTGAAGCCTGTCCATTTGGCTCCATTTCCAAGGCTTGATGAGGAGGTTATCAGAATAATGAAAGAAATTACTTTTAAAATAAACGGACAGGAAATGACTGTTCCAGAAGGAACAACCATTCTGGAAGCGGCAAGACAATGTAACATTGACATTCCCACCCTTTGTTATCTGAAAGATGTTAACGAAATCGGTGCATGTCGAATGTGTGTCGTTGAGATTGCCGGAGCAAGAGCGCTGCAGGCAGCTTGTGTTTACCCTGTTGCTAATGGTATTGAGGTATTAACAAACACGCCAAAAGTGCGAGAAGCACGTCGGGTTAATCTGGAACTGATTCTTTCAAACCACAACCGCGAATGCACAACCTGTGTGCGTAGCGAAAACTGTGAACTACAGACACTGGCAACGGATTTAGGCGTTTCCGATGTTCCTTTTGAAGGCGAAGTGTCTGGTAAACTCGTTGATGACTTATCAACATCAGTCGTCAGAGATGAATCCAAATGTATTCTTTGCAAGCGCTGTGTATCAGTCTGTCGAGACGTTCAAAGCGTTGCCGTACTGGGTAGTGTTGGCCGTGGCTTTACCTCTCAGGTACAACCGGTCTTTAACAAATCACTCGCTGATGTGGGCTGTATCAACTGTGGACAATGTATTATCAACTGTCCAGTTGGTGCATTAAAAGAAAAATCAGACATTCAACGGGTTTGGGATGCGATTGCTGATCCTTCTAAAACCGTGATTGTTCAAACCGCTCCAGCTGTTCGAGCTGGTTTAGGCGAAGAATTTGGTTACCCGATGGGAACATCTGTAACTGGTAAAATGACGGCTGCGCTTCGAAGACTGGGCTTTGATAAAGTTTTCGATACCGATTTTGGTGCTGATGTAACCATCATGGAAGAAGGCACAGAATTAATTGGTCGCATTACCAATGGCGGCGTTTTGCCAATGATCACCTCCTGTTCACCAGGTTGGATCAAATTTATCGAAACCTACTATCCAGAAGCGATTCCTCATCTGTCGAGCTGTAAATCACCACAAAATATTACCGGTGCTTTACTTAAGAGTCACTATGCTCAGGCGAACGGCATCGACCCTAAAGACATGGTGGTTGTTTCAATCATGCCTTGTACCGCTAAAAAATATGAGGTACAACGAGAAGAATTATGTACCGATGGTAATGCCGATGTCGATATTTCCATTACGACCCGTGAACTTGCCCGAATGATCAAAGAAGCGCGCATTCTGTTTAATAAATTACCAGATGAAGACTTTGACGATTACTATGGTGAATCCACTGGTGCTGCCGTAATCTTTGGCGCCACCGGCGGAGTTATGGAAGCTGCCGTTAGAACTGTGGCTGACGTATTAAACAAAACAGACATTCAGGAAATTGACTACGAGGTCGTGCGTGGTGTCGATGGAATTAAAAAAGCAACGGTTCAGGTAACGCCAGATTTAGCAGTTAATCTTGTGGTTGCTCATGGCGGTAGCAATGTCAGAGAAGTCATGGAACAGTTAAAATCCGGTGCCCTGGCAGATACCCACTTCATCGAATTAATGGCCTGCCCAGGCGGTTGCGTCAACGGTGGCGGTCAACCAATTGTTTCGGCTAAAGACAAGATGGATTTAGATATCCGGGCCGAAAGAGCAAAAGCACTTTATAACGAAGATGCCAATGTTTTAACCTACCGTAAATCACATCAGAATCCTTCTGTTATTCGTCTTTATGAAGAATTTTTAGAAGAGCCAAACAGCCACAAAGCACATCACTTATTGCATACAACTTACTCGGTAAAGCCAAAATTGGTTTAATTAAGTAAACGAAAAATAGTCAAACAAAAAAAGGCCCAATAATGGGTCTTTTTTTATGCTATAATAAATCATAATTCTACACTAACAGGAGCAAAACAATGGAAAGCATTAAGGGTACGGTGGAACACATCGTCTTTAGAAATACAAGTAACGGCTACACCGTCGCCCATTTCGATATTGATGGCGATCTGGTCACCGTGGTGGGAAATTTTGACGAACTGAATCATGGCGAATACTTAAAACTGAGTGGCTACTGGACGGAGCACAAAAACTATGGCGATCAGTTCTGTATGGAAACCTACGCTATGGAAATTCCCACCTCCACCGAAGGCATTACAAGGTATCTGTCCTCGGGAATTCTTCCTGGGATTGGCGAAAAAACCGCTAAAGCGATCGTCGCCCGGTTTGGTGAAGAGACCCTGGATATCCTGGACAATCACCCGGAACGGCTGTCCGAAATTAAGGGGGTTGGCAAGAAAACCCTGGCCGCCATTAAAGAAGTCTACCATGAGCAGCGGGAAGTCCGGCAGATTATGATTCAGATCCAGGACTATGGGATATCGGCCAACTGGGCCATGAAGCTCTATAAAACCTACAAGTTCGACACCATTTCGGTTTTGCTTAATAATCCCTATCAGATGATTGAGGATATCCGTGGGATCGGCTTTAAAATTGCCGACCAGATCGCCAATCATCTCGGCTTTGAAGCCAATAGTCCCGGCCGGATTCTGGCTGGAATCAACTATTCACTGGGAGAATGCTATAACCGCGGCAATACCTTTATGACCGAAGAAGAGCTGATTACGACCAGCTCCAAAATTCTCGGCGTGGAACAAGACGAGATCAACGCCCAATTAGGGGAATTGGTCTTAATGGGGCAGATTATTCAGGAAGAAGTCGCTAATCAGCAGGTTTACTATCCCCGAAACCTCTACGAAGCGGAAGACAACACCGCCCTGTCGATGGCCAGAATCAGCCAGATGACCTATAAGATTGCTAATGTCAATATCGACGAAAAGATTAAAGATTACGAACGGGACATGGTAATTACCCTGGATAATAAACAACGGGAAGCCATTGCCGCCGCCATGGAAAATGGGGTTATCATTATCACCGGCGGTCCGGGAACCGGGAAAACCACGATCATTAACGGGATCGTTCGGATTTTTAAAGATCTGGGTTTAAAAACAGTGCTGGCAGCGCCCACCGGTCGGGCGGCTAAGCGGATTACCGAAACCACCGGTAACGAAGCCAAGACCATCCATCGGCTGCTGGAATATGAATACAGCCAGGATGATGACTTCCCCAGCTTTTCCCGCGACGAAACCAATCAACTGGATGTCGACGCCATCATCGTCGATGAATCCTCGATGATTGATATCCTCCTGATGGACTCACTGCTGATGGCCGTCCAGCCCGGCACCCGACTAATCCTCGTGGGAGATGCCGATCAGCTGCCGTCGGTGGGCCCGGGTAATGTTTTAAAAGACATCATCGAAAGCGGTGCGATTAAGGTGCTAAGCCTGGAACGCATTTATCGTCAATCCGAAGAAAGTATGATTTCGGTTAACGCCTATGAAATCAACCACGGTCAAATGCCAGACATCAACAATGAGTCCGATTTTTTATTCCTTAATAAAAACGATGGCGATAAGCTGCTCCGTGATATTCTGGAGCTGGTTACAAACCGGCTACCAACGGCCAAGGGCTTTGACAGTATCCATGATATCCAGGTCATCTCACCGATGAAAAACGGCAAGGTGGGGGTGATTAACCTCAACCGCGAAATCCAGGCGGTCCTTAATCCCCCCCGGGAAGATCGGGCCCAGCGGGAATTTGGGATGGTCATTTACCGGGCCGGGGATAAAGTCATGCAGATTAAAAACAATTATCGGATCAAGTGGGAAGACACCCTGACGATGGAACAGGGGGAAGGGATCTACAACGGCGATATCGGCATTCTTGAAAGCATCAGCAGTCGTGACAAATCCTTTGTGATTCTTTTTAACGATGGTAAGCAGGTCACCTACGACTTCGACCAGATGGACGAAATCACCCATGCCTACGCGATGACGGTCCACAAAAGTCAGGGCAGCGAGTTCCCCGTAGTGGTTATGCCGATTGTCGGCGGACCACCGCTGTTTTTAAACCGTAAGCTCCTCTACACCGCCGTCACCCGGGCCAAAAAGCTTCTTATCTTAATAGGCAACCAGTACGTCTTTCGCCAAATGATTAAATCGGCCGAATCCCAAAACCGCCAAACCGCCCTGTGCGACCGCATCATCGCCTATATCAACCACCCAATGAGGTAACCATGAACCTAAAACAAACCATCCTGACCTTCCTCGAAAACAATCTCTTCCTCAAAAACGGCACCTGCCCGATCTGTGGTAAGGTGCTTTTTGTCACCGACCGCTTTTTGTGCCATCAATGCGAAGACGATCTGCCGCGCATTAATAACCCCACCTGTTGTAAATGCGGCCGACCGATCTTCGCCGCAGATCGGGATGTCTGCATTCCCTGTGCCAAACGCAACCTTCCATTTTCAGGCGGCTATGCCTATCTTAACTATCAAGATGGCGGGGAAAAATTGGTTGCTGCCATTAAATTTGGCGACCGTCCCCACCTGGGCATCTGGGTCGGCAGGCAAATGGGGGCGGCCATGGCGCAATGTCAATGGATCAGCGAGGTGGATTTGCTCATCCCGGTCCCGCTGCATCCGAACCGCCGGGAAGAACGGGGCTATAACCAGAGCGAAAAGATTGCCCAGGGTATTTTAGAAGGGTTAAATCAGACAAGGACTAAAGCCCCGGTACTGGCAACACAAATCCTGATCCGTAACCGCGATACTCCCCATCAGATCGGACAGGGTCGGGAACAACGGCTGTCCAATCTCACCGGCGCTTTTACGGTGGAACACGGTAAGGCCATCCAAAACAAAACCATCCTGCTGGTTGATGACGTTCTCACCACCGGCGCCACCCTGACCGAAACCGCCGCTACCCTGCTCGAAGCCGGCGCCGCCAAAGTCTTAATCGCTATCCTCTGCGCCGTCGCAGAATAGAATAAAAGATTCTTAAAAAGACCCGCATGGGGTCTTTTTTTATGGCGAATCTTAATAAATAATGGTATGATGAACACAATCTAAGCACAAAAAGTTAGGAAGTAATCAAATGAATCATACAATTAACAAACTAAAAGCCATTATGGCAACCGAAAATATAAAAAAAAATGAACCCATGAAAAACCACACCTCTTTTCAAGTGGGCGGTCCGGCAGATCTTTTTTTAATGCCCCAATCCCGAGAAGAATTAAAGGCAGTTCTGGAAATCTGCAAAAAGTCCGAAAAGCCGGTCTACATTATGGGCAATGGCAGTAACCTGATCGTCCGGGATAAGGGTTTTAGTGGTATTATTATCAATACCAAAGCACTTAATCAGGTTAAAAAAGTCGGCGAAACCTTGATTGCCGAACCAGGGATCAGCTTAAAAGATCTGGCCAAGGTGGCCCTAAAAGAAAAACTCACCGGCCTGGAATTTGCCTCTGGTATTCCCGGTAGTCTGGGAGGTGCCGTCACCATGAATGCCGGCGCCTACGACGGCGAAATGAAAGGGATCATTAAGAGCATCACCGTTATTACCGAAGATGGCAGTCTAAAATCAATTCCCGGCGATCAATGTAATTTTGCCTACCGCACAAGCATTCTCCAGCAGCACCACTGGGTTCTGGTCAGTGTGGAACTTGCGCTTAAAAACGGCGATTATCAAGCCATTGAAGAAAGAATGCTCGATTTAAATACCCAAAGAGAGACCAAACAGCCGCTGGAATACCCCAGTGCCGGCAGCACCTTCCGCCGACCGGAAGGTTACTATGCCGGCAAACTGGTTCAAGATGCCGGGTTTAGAGGTTATACCCTCGGCGGCGCCCAGGTGTCCGAAAAACACAGCGGTTTTGTCATCAACAAAGGCGGTGCCAGCGCTGCTGATATTTTAAACCTCATCGGTGCCATTCAAGCCGGAGTCAAAGAAAAATTTGGCGTTGAACTAAAAACGGAAGTCATCGTCATCGGTAACGACGAGTAAATTCATGAAAATAGTACATGATATGCACACCCATACAACCTATAGCCATGGTAAAAATACCATTGCTGAGATGGTGGAGCAGGGACGAAAAATCGGTCTGAAAGCGATCACGATTTCCGACCATGGCCGCAGTCATCCCCTGTTTGGCGTAAAAAAAGAGAACTTTGCCAAAATGCGGGCTGAAATTGATGCCCTCAATCAAAAATATGACGACATTGACATCTACCTGTCGGTCGAATCCAACATCACTGGAGCAGATGGTAGTATTGATATTGGTGACGAAGAAAAGAAACATTGCGACTGGATCTCAGCCGGATACCATTATGGTTATATTCCAGCCAGTATCAAAGACATTTTTGTATTTGCGATCCCCAATTATGCAGCCCGGGTGCTGCCATTTTTACGGAAACGGGTGGTCGGGATGAACACCCGGACTTATATCAAAATGATGGAGCGCTACAAGATCAAGCTAATTACCCATCCTGGTGATAAAATGCCGATTAATATTGAACCGGTAGCAAAAGCTGCCGCCAAACACGGCGTGATTCTGGAGATCAATCCCAGACATGATCATTTAAACGTCGACGAAATAAAAGTCGCCATGAAATATCCGGTCGACTTTGCCATTAATAGTGACGCCCACAGCACGGCGGCCTTAGGCGATATGAAAAGTACGCCCCAAACCATCAAAGCCGCGGGCATCCCAATTAGCCGCATCATCAACATCGCCGAATAAGGAGGCACCATGAAAACCATCATCATCACCGGCATGTCCGGGGCAGGAAAATCCCAGGCCATCCAGATTCTTGAAGATCTGGGCTATTTTTGTGTGGACAATATTCCCCCGCAACTCATGGTGACCTTTATCAACCTCTGCCAGCAATCAGCCACCGAAATTGAAAAAATCGCCCTGGTCACCGATGTCCGCGGGGATGTATTCTTAGAGGGGAAAGATACCCTCCTGGCTGAATACAAGCAGTCGAAGGATGATATCCGGATGATCTTTTTAGATGCCAGAGACGAGATACTGGTCGCCCGCTACCAGGAAACCCGGCGGGATCATCCCCTGACGGATTCCACCGGCAATTTGATTGAAGCGATCCGGCAGGAACGAATAAGGCTGGAACACTTTAGAGAAATAGCCGACGAAGTCATTGACACCTCCGATATTAAGGTTAGAGAATTAAAGCAACAGCTCATAAAAGTAGCAGAAGCAGATCGGGATAACTCGAAACCAAAGGTAAAAATATACTCCTTTGGTTTTAAATATGCCAGCCCCATGGGTGCAGATTATGTCTTTGATGTCCGGTTTCTGCCTAATCCCTTCTATAAAAAAGAACTTAGAAATTTAACCGGTGAAGATCAGTTAGTCAGAGATTATGTGATGTCCTTCCGGGAAGCTCAGGTCTTTTACGACAAACTGGAAGCGTTAATGACATTTGTCATTCCTCAATTTGCCAAGGTATCCAAAAATACCGTTGAAATCGCCATCGGCTGCACCGGCGGTCAGCACCGCTCGGTGACCTTTGCCTGGCTTTTAAACAAAGCCCTAAAAGAAAAAGGCTACGAAACCTCCCTCAAACACCGGGACATCAAAAGAAACCGTCTCGACCACTAAGGTAGGGTGTGAAAAGCGAAATATCCCCTTATCACACCCGGGCAACACGGTATAATTTTAGGGATGACATCATCCGTCGCGTTCCCGTGTCATGGCTAAGCCAATTAGTAATAAAAAAAGGAAGTGATCTCATGGATATGAAAGAATACATTAGGGAGTTCACCTTGAAAGACATTGTTAAAGTGAGAAACCCCAAGGTCGTCGCCATTGGCGGCGGCACCGGTTTATCCGTCATTCTCCGGGGACTTAAAAAATACACCAATAATCTTACCGCCATCGTCACCGTTGGTGATGACGGTGGCGGATCAGGAAAACTACGAGAAGACCTGGGCATCCTCCCTCCAGGTGACATCAGAAGCTGCATTCTGGCTTTGGCTGACGACGAAAACGTCATGCAGGAGCTTTTTAATTATCGCTTTCCCGGGGGCTGTATGGAAGGCCAGAGCTTTGGCAATCTTTTTCTGGCCGCGATGAATGGGATCAGCAGTGATTTTTATGACGCTGTCCGGCGGACCTCCGATGTCCTTCAAATAAAAGGCGAGGTGTTGCCCGTGACCTTGTCTCAAATGGTGCTGATGGCGACCCTGGAAAACGGAGCCGTCATCGAAGGGGAGTCGTCGATTCCCAAAGCGGCTCTCGCGCAACAGAGCCCCGTTGCCCGAATGTTTTTAAAACAGCCAAAGATCAGCCCGCTGCCAGAAACCATCGAAGCCATTAAAAACGCCGACATGATTGTCCTGGGGCCGGGCAGTCTTTATACCAGTGTGATTCCCAATTTGTTGGTGAAGGATGTTGCCCGAGCGATCTTTGACAGTCGGGCCAGACGTTTTTACATCTGTAATATCATGACTCAGCCGGGTGAAACTGACGGTTACACCCAGGAAGATCATATCCGGGCCATCGAAGCCCACCTGGACCAAGCCGAAGGCCGACTCTTTGACTATGTGGTGGCCAACACCGGCAATCTGCCTAAAAGTATCGAAGAAAAATATAAAAAATGCGAAGCCGCAGTGGTGGAAATCAAAAATCCCCTCAAACAATACGCGTATATTCTGGATGACTACGTCGTCATGGAGAATGGGTTTGTCCGTCACGATGCCGACCTCCTGGCCCGCCGCATCTTCGAAACCTACGTAAAATAAAACATCATCCCGTAGGGGCGAGGGAATAGACCCCCGTAGGGGCGATTATCAATCGCCCGGATATTTGGGCAGTCTGTAGCCGGTAGGGGCGAGGGAAGACCCCCGTAGGGGCGATTATCAATCGCCCGGATATCCGGGCAGCCTGTAGCCGGTAGGGGCGAGGGAAAGACCCCCGTAGGGGCGATTATCAATCGCCCGCCCCCCACCAACAATGAAGGAGGAGCAGCCATGACGTTTTCAGCCATCTTAAAAAAAGATCTTTCCAAGATACCCTTTGGCTCCAGAGCCAGCCAGCTGGCTGAACTGTCGGGGCTTATTGGTGCTGTCGCAACCATTGCCATTGATGGAGCCGGAGCGATGACCATCAGCATCAAGACCGAAAATCCTTCGGTGGCGGCCAGGTGCTATCGGCTGGTGAAAGAGCTTTACCAGATCAAACCCAAAATTAAAATAGAAAAAACCCGAAAGTTCAAAGAACATCGGGCTTATCGGGTGGTGCTTGACGAACCGGTCGTCGCTAAAAAAATTCTGGAGGACTGCCTGATTCTTACCTATAACACCGAAGGCCAGGCTTTTTTTGCCAACCAGGTGCCGGATAAGTTTAGAAAACAGACCAGTCAGACAAAAGCCTATATCCGGGGGGCTTTTCTGGGATCAGGGTCCGTCTCCAATCCTGAGAAAACCTATCATCTGGAACTGGTGGGGAAGAAAACACCACTGGCGAATAAAAAAATTGAGAAAAAAAGCGAGAAAAAAAGCGAACGCAGTCCCGCCGCGAATGAACAATGCGCCTACCTCCAAAGCATTAAAGCAATCCTGGATCAGTATGAAATCAAGTCAAACCTCATTCACAGAAAAGGTCATTGGGTGCTTTATTTAAAGGAAGGCAGTAGCGTCGTCGATTTTCTCAGTGTTATCGGTGCCCATCGCGGGCTTCTGGAAATGGAAAATATTCGGATCGTCAAAGAAATGCGCAATGATGTCAACCGTCAGGTCAATTGTGAAACCGCTAATCTTAATAAAACGATCGCCGCTTCCTATGACCAGGTCGCCGATATCATGTTGATAAAAGATCAGTTCGGCCTTAAAAATCTGCCCCGTAATCTCTATCAGATCGCCGAACTGCGCCTGAACTACCCCGACGCCAGCATCAAAGAACTGGGTGAGCGCCTCGACCCCCCGGTCGGAAAATCCGGCGTTTATCATCGGCTCAAAAAACTCAACCAAATCGCCGAAGACCTAAAAAGGTAGGGCATGAGGCCTATCGCCAATAGCGTAACGCATCATCCTGTAGGGGCGATTATTAATCGCCCGTACCAACGTCACCGGGCGGGTAATACCCGCCCCTACAGTCCAAAGAAACCAACCCGCGCAAAAAGGGCCAGACAGCCGAATCTCAATTCGTCTGTCTGGCCCTTTTTTCAATTCACCAGATTCATTCCAAAATATGTCCGCAAATCGGCAATCGCCCGGCGATGGAGTTTGACCAGCGAGTTGGAGCTGACCCCAATATGCGCTGCAATCTCCCGAAAGCTGCGTTTTTTAAAATAGTGCTCCTCAATAATCCAGCGTTGTCGCTCCCTAAGCTGAGGCAGATACCGCTTCAAGGCAGCGAAGTCCTCGGCCCGGATATAATCACCCTCAATATCAGTGGGATCAGCAAGGGTATCGAGCAGCGAAAAGCTTTCGCCCTCGGAGATCCCACCATCAAGGGTGTAGAAATTCTGATGAACCTTGGCGACATTGACAAAATAATAAAACAATTCTTTTTTCAAATAGCCGGAAAAAGGAACCCCCAGATCTTCATTAAAGGTTTCCACCGCGTTTAGCAGCACAATAGCCCCTTCACTTAAATAATCATCAACCGCATCCACTTCATAAATATAACGTCGAATCATCGACAGCATCAAAGGCCTGAAGCCGTCAATTAAAGCCAATTGGCATTCCGTATCCCTTTTTTTGGCGCCCCGAACCAAAAGAATCATTTCATTATTATCCACATTGTCACCTCTTTCAATAAAATCGAACATATGTTCCATAAGTAGTATAACGCATTCCTGATCAATTATCAACCCAAAACAGAACAAATGTTTGGATAGGCACAAGGTAGGCGATGACTGAGGGAGCGGAAGGGTATGAAATGGGGACGTTACGCCTGTCCGCCCGATAGGGAACAAAGGCGAAATGTCCCCATGTCATGGCCGGGCCACTTGGTAAAAAATGATAAAAAAAAGCGGGGGTCACCCCCGCTTTATCCTTTATACCGTCATCTCAAAATCATTCGTTGTGGTGCTAATCAGCTTTCCGCTGACTTTTTTGACCAGTTCACTATGATCTGGTGCAAACACATTGCGGGTCAGGATTTCATCCATTGTCGCGTTCATTTGGGTCTCGGTCACCGCCGGATCAGCATCCGGCACTGAAATGGTGGCGTTTTTACCGTCAGCCCGTGCAAAGACCATTGTAGCTTTAATTTCTGCCATAATTTTTTACCTCCTTTACTAAAATTTTTTAGGTGTCTTAAGGAATCAAGAGACTCGTCTCAATTTTGAGTACTTCTTCCATGGCCGGAACCTGCAGATCTGCAAGTGCTTCGGCGACAGCATAAAGATCATCATCGACGGCCGTTTCTTTCAGGTTGGAATAAGTCCGTGACTTAATCACTTCCTTACCATCCACCATCCCATGGTTCGAGCGAACCTGCAGCTTGTTACTGATAAAATCTGTTGTTACTGGCATTATGTGTACCTCCTTTCATCTGGTATACTGATAAATGGAACAACCAGCAAAAAGGTGCCACAAGAATTTTTACAGTTCAGGTAGGGCATGAAATGTCCCCGTGTCATGCCCGGGCCCCTCGCCTTCGTATACGCCCCGGCCCCCTCGGTAAATCAATCCTCGCTCAATTGCTTAAGCACCTGTTTTAACTGCTGTGGCATCGGGAACCCCAGTGCCGCCAGATTTTCGGTAATGCTGATCCCTTCATTAGCCGCATAAAAGAAAATAACCGCCGTTCGCAGGGCGGCACCGCCACCCAGCAGGTTAACATCCAGTAGGTGACCCAGGGCCACCATCACCAGAATAAGCATCTTTTTCATAATCCCGACAAAACCAATTTGGCTCGACACCTGCCGCTTTGCCGCTGCCAGCACCAGCCCAGTCAGATAATCAATTAAAATCAGGCCCAGCAGTGTATACAAATACCCGTCAAACCCGCCCAAAAGAAACCCGATAACCGATCCCAAAACAGCAAAACACCGTGGCAACACCGTTAAAATCGTCTTCATCTCGTTTTTACCTCCTTTCTAAAATAAAAATGGTGTGACAACAGGGTCACACCAATATAATGGAAGCCAACAAAAAAAGATGCCAAAAAAGCAAAAAAGGCGGGTTCCCCCGCCAATTAATTCTAGTATAAATTATCTTGCAAATTCTTAATCTCAACCTTGAGCTTATCGGAGATCTGATTAAGCATACTCAGTTTTTCATTAATTTCGCCCATCGCTGCCTGATGTTCGCTGATGATCTTGAAGGACTTAGATGCCTGAGATTCCACCGAGTTCATACTTAAAACAATGCTGTCAAGAATGGTTTCAATCTTCTTAGCAGAATCCACACTCATGACGGCCAGTTTCCGGACCTCATCGGCGACGACGTTAAAGCCCCGGCCAAATTCACCGGCCCGGGTGGCTTCAATGGCGGCGTTTAGTCCCAGCAGATTGGTTTGGGTGGCAACATCGCGAATAAATTTAAGAATTGAATCGGTTTCTTTTACCTTATTCTTGGAAATTGTCGAAGATTCCAGTAGTTCGTCCGATGCTTTAATCAGCGACTCAATCTGGGTTGAAAAATTATTAACCACATCGGTTACCGAGCGAATGTTTTCAAACATATCTTCAGAAATAACCTGGAATTTTTCGGTTTCATCAACCAGTAAGCGGTTGTGATGGCCCATTTTAGAAATAGAATTGGCAAAGACATAAAGCATATCGGCGGCGGCATTAATTTTTTCCCGCGGAACAATGGTGATTTTTCGCAGGGCCGCAATGTATTCATCTTCATCGACGCCAATTTCCCGGGCGATCCGGCGAAACTTATCTTCGTCGGGGGGCGCATCCAGCACCTGACCGCCGAGGATTGCGCCAATCTGCTGACCATCCACCATAATGGGCGCCGCAAAATCGACCAGTCCGGCATGGCAGGAATAAACCGCCGGCTTGCCGGTATTCCCGGATTTTTTACCGCCTTCAATATCACAGGCAACACAGCGCTTGTTCCCCTCAGTGGAGCCACGGGTGTATTTCATACAAAAATCAGTAAAATTGCTGGGTTCGGTAATCGTCCCTTTGACATTATCCACCGAAACGCTGGCCATCCCCAGGGCCTTGGCAAAACTGTCCTGAAACTGCTGCAAGACATTTAAATCAATGAGTTCATCGACGGTGTAGCTTAACTTTTTTTCCATTATAATACTCCTTCATAAAAAATCATCCCCAAGACATCACCAAACAAAGCCTGTTATCGTGTGCATTTGAAACGGTTAATTTCTATATTCCCATAATAGATACATTCTATCACGTGAACTAAAAAAAGTCACCTATAAACCTTGGCACCCCTGAGATAAAAATTCACCCGGGTACCGCAGTATAAACAGCAGCGATAACAGGCATCGGCGGTTTTAAAAACCTTCCTTAAATAACCATAAGACTACAAATTCTTAATCGACCTGTGTTATACTATAAATTAAAGATTTAAAGATTCGTGATGACCAAGGGGTCAGACCATCGCCCGCAACCGGGAAATTGCCAGTTTGATTTGCAAAATTCTTTAATATAACTTATAGATGAGAAAGAAACCAGCCCGAAGAAGTGACGCAACAAAAAAAAGTTTGGCACACACCACGCCACATCTTGCCTTTTTTCACTTTTTAGCTGATAATAGGCAGTACGTTAAAATTAATTTTAAAAAGCAATGCAATAAAACGTGATAAAAAAACGTTAATATAATGTTGGGGGTTATACCTGATGAAACTATTCCTTGCAATGGTGGTACCGGATAACACAGAAAACACACAATACGAAAAAAAAATAAATATCGATGAAGCCATTTTCACCCGGATTGCCGCAGGAGATATGGCCGCCTTCGAAGAATTTTACCGCCAGACGGAACGAACCGTCTATGCCTTTGTGTTGTCAACCTTAAAAAACCATGACGATGCCCTGGATGTCGTCCAGGACACCTATCTAAAGATTAGGGCGGCCGCCCATCTTTATAAGCCCATGGGTAAACCAATGGCCTGGGTCTTTACCATCGCCCGGAATCTGTCCGTCAGCAAAATCCGCAGTAAACAGAAAAATGATAGCATCACATTGACCGATATGGAAAACGATCTGAATTTTTCCTATGTCAGCGATGCCGAAGACCGACTGGTGCTTCAAACTGCACTAAAAATTCTCAGTAGTGAAGAAACCGAAATTATTCTTTTACACGCCATTTCCGGGTTTACCCACCGCGAAATTGCCAAAAGCCTGGAGATGAAGCTATCAACCGTTTTATCAAAATATCATCGCGGCTTAAAAAAATTGAAAAAATATCTCATCGAACAGGAGGTGATCTAATGAGCCATCATCAAAAACTAAATATAGAAGCGTCTCTAAAACGCGCAATCAGCCAGGCCCCGGCTCTGGATTTTGAAAAGCTGGCCGCCATGCCGGTACTCAAAATGACTGAGCACGACACCATCACCCGGCAAGTGGCACCCGCAACCCAGCGAAATGGACGGATACGGCTGGCCGCAAAGCCCTTATCCATGGCCTTCGCCGGAGCTCTGGTGATCTTGATTTGTATAACCACCTGGTTTGGAGAGTTTAAATCGCCAGAAAGCATCATTGCCCTGGACGCCAACCAGAGTGTCGAAATTGTGACCAACAAGCACAAACAGATCTTAGCGGTGAAAGCCTTTGACCAGAATGTTCAGGCGCTGCTGGATGAAAAACACCTCAATCAGACCAACCTGGAAGACTCCGTCGGGGTGATTATCACCACGATGATAAAAAACGGCTACCTGGATGAAAGCAAAAGCGTGGTCATGGTGAGTGTCGAAAATCAGAGTACCGCTAAAGCGGATGATCTGGCTGTATCGCTTAATCAGGTGATAAAAGACAGTGCCACCGCCGAAGACATTAACGCCACCGTGGTTAGGCAAACCGTCGTTACTGATAGTCAAACCCTTACTGAGGCCGAACAATACAGCGTTTCCACCGGTAAACTCAATGTCATGAAGGAACTGGTTATGGCTGACAGCTCCCTGACCATGGATGCGCTGGCGGCGATGTCGCTGACGGATTTACTGGAAGTTTCCAAAGAAAAATCAGTCGATCTGACCAAGGTAATAAAGAGCGACGGGTCAAAAAAAGAGACCAAAGACAAACCCACCACCCCGGACGAAGAAACCCCGGCAGTGACACCAGAAGCAGAGCCGGAAATAACACAACCCAATAATCAAACCGAGGAGATCGTTGATCCAGCCGTTAATAAAACCCCGGCTGCCACCACCGTTTCACCGACCCTCCCGGTCGAACCGGTCGAAGCCGAAAAAGAAACTGAAAAAGTAACCGAAAAAGAAACCGAAGCCGTGGACGAGGAGAAAACCCCGTTAAGCGAAACCAAACCCACCACCCCGGAAGAAGTCACAGAAGAAACCGAAGCAGTCCCAGAAGAACCATTAAGCTAGAAGCTTGGCTATGAAATGTCTCCATTTCATGGCCGAGCCACAGAGATATGTTCAATTAAAGATTTAACGTAGGGGCGATCAGTGATCGCCCGCTAGGGATGAAAGGCGAAATCTCCCCGTGTCATAGCCGAGCCACTCGGTATAGGTTAATAAGAGATAACATCTGTGTCATGGTCATGGTCATGGTCGAGCCAAGTTCGTAGGGGCGATTATCAATCGCCCGCAAAAGCAAACTGCCCCCATGTGCAAAAAATAAAAAAATAAAAAAAATAAAAAAAATAAAAAAAATAAAAAAATAAAATCCCATGCAATAAAACCCCCACCTCAAACGTTAACCAGTTGTAACAAAGAATTATAAAAATTATGTTTGAAAACGTGTATCAGTGGTAAGTACTAATAGTAAGTACGATTATAGAAGGGAGCTGATCGCTGTCATCATCGCCATTACGATTCACCATATTTATCCAAAAACCGGCAGTTGGTTTGGTCAAAATTGAAAGTATTGGACACATTGTCAAACTAAAAGACTAGAATTTGTAAGCGATGTGAGACAAAACCAGTTTTTTGGATTTTGAAAATGTTAAAATCCCGATTTTTATTTGAAATGACAACGATATTTATTGCAAAACATCATAAGAAGGTGTAAAATCATACAAGAACGCTCTTTCTCGGTTTACCGTTTCACTGTATTGGCCAACCAGCTATTTTTGTAGCAATGATGGTTCGCTAGCTAAAATTAGGAAGGAGGAAAGAGGGACAGTTAAGAGGTAAATCCAGAACCCAAATATGGAGCAAAATTAAGCTCTGGAATTTCCAGGCGATTAATGTAAAAGTTATTGCTGGGACTTCCGGATAAAAAACCCAAAATTTAACAACGGAGGAAACAAAGTATGAAGAAGATTACAGTTAGCATTTTATCAGTATTGATGATGCTTTCCATGGTATTCTCTACAAGTGTATTCGCGGCTGAAAAAACAAACCCAGTTGCGGATTTCTTTGCAGGAATATTCGGCGCTCAAACATCAGACGTATCAGATGTAGGCGTTGAATACCGTGGACACGTACAGAACAAAGGTGACTTTCCATTGGATGGTACTTGGATTCAAGGACCAGAACGATTAGGAACAGTAGGCGAAGGCCTGAGATTGGAAGCATCCTGGATTAAATTAGCAGATACTGCTCCAGCCGGACTTCACATTAAATACCAGGTACACGTTCAAAACAAAGGCTGGATGGGCTTTGTTGAAGACGGTACAATGGCAGGAACTAAAGGCGAAGGCCTGAGAATCGAAGCGATTCAGATTTCATTAGTGGATGACGAAGGCAATATAGCTACTGGTTACTCAGTAGAGTACCGCGGCCATGTTCAAAACATTGGCGATACCGAATGGTATGCTGATGGCGCTCAGTTAGGAACCACTGGTTCTGGCTTACGATTAGAAGCTCTTGAGATTAAAATCGTACAGACTAAAGCTGATATGACTGCTTATGAAGCAGCAGTAGCAGCAGCTGCAGCTTTGACAGAAACTGATTACACAGCTGAAAGCTGGGCAGCTCTTCAAACAGCATTAACAGATAATGTTGTAACTGATGCTAATACTCAGGCAGAAGTTGATGCAGCGACAGCGGCTATTAACGCAGCGATTGAAGCATTGACAATGGTTACTAGCATGACTGGTGTTGAAGCTACAAGTGCAACAACATTAACAGTTTCATTCAATACCGCTATCAGCGCAGCTGATCAAGCATTAATCACTTTCGATGTACAAAGAGGATCTACCACTACAACTATGTTAGCACCTGTATGGGCAGCTGATGGTATGAGTGTTGAATTGTCAAGAGTTTCTAATTTACTTGCTGGTACTTATACAGTAACTGCTGCAGGTATTGATTTAGGTACTGATTCTGCAACAACTGTTGTTGAAGCGCAGACAGTAACAACAGTTAATATTATTACAGCAAACGTAGCTGCTGATGCTGCTGCACAGGTAAACTACATGGTATATGACCAGTATGGCGATGAAATGACAAGAAATTCAAATGCATTCACATGGTCTGTTGTTAACACAACTGCTTCAACAAGAACAGTTGCTGCTACTGATGGTGCATTTACCTATTTAACACTTAATACTATTGCTAATGCACAGCTTGGTGATGTATTAAGAGTAACAGGCGTATTAGATGCAGATACAACAATTGTGGCTACAAAAGATATTACAGTTTCAAATATTTTTGTTGCATCATTTGGATTAGGTGAAGTAGTTGTTCCTGAGGGATCTGATCGATTAACTGAAGGAGCAGGTATGGTAGAATTAACATATGCTGCTGCAGACAACTTTGGTAATGAAGTTACACTTCCAGCATTAGGTTCTGCGGCTATGCCTCAAACTATTGGTGCTATTCAGTTTATAACTTCAGATGCTACTATTATTAACAATGTTCAGGTTGTTGATGGTGTTCTGTCAGTTAATGTTGTAAATGATGGTACTGTTGTAATTACTGCAATAAATGGGGATGCTGGAACAGTTTCAACACTTCCTATAACAGTTTATGCAACACCTGCTGCTAATACAGCAACTTTCGGAGATTCTGAAATTATTGCTGGTGATAATACTACTTTTGAATTACCAGTAGTATTTGCTGATCAGTATGGTACTGAAATGGCAGCTAGTTCTGTTGCGAATTTAGATCTGACAACACCTGGAAGTTTATTTAATGTTTCTGTTTCAGGAGCCGGAACATTAACAGTTGGTAATGTAGATGCGACTGGTGAAAATATTACTTTCACAGCAGCAACTGAAGGAACATATACTCTTACATTAGTAAATAAACTTACAGGCGCAGTTTCAACAGCAACTGTTGAAGTATTAGAAGAACGTTTACCAAGTGAGTTACAGGTTGTTACTGCACCAAGTGCTTCAATCCCATCAAGTGGTGCTACTACAACAGTAACCTTTAAAGTGGTTGACCAATATGGTGATGATATGACTGGAGCAGAAGTATTTACAACTGCAGGTTATACAGTAGATATTGCAGTTACTTCAGGTGGAACAAATTATATTGCATCAACTACAGCACTTTCTGCTGCTACATTTACTTCAACAATTACTTCTGCAGCTACTTTAGGTACTGATACAGTAACCTATACATTAATGGATGCTGCTACACCTGCAGCCGCTGTTGATAGTCAAGCATTCAACTTTACTATTGTTGATCCATTAACATCAATAGCAGTAACTACAAATGCTTCTGAATATACATCTGGAGATACCATTGGCTTAACAATTAACGCCTATAAAGGAGCTTCAGTTGCATATACAACTTATAACGGCTCTGGTGTTGCAACAATTTCTGATGGTACTGATACTTACTTAAGAAATGTAACTTTTGTAAATGGTGTAGCTACAACTACTGTACCAGCTGGTATAGCAGGTGCTGCTATTGTACAGGATGTAACATATAGCGGATTGAATGATACTGCTACTGCCGTAATTGTAAATGCAGGTGCTGCTTCTCAATTAGCATTAAGCACAAATGATTTAATTCTTCTTGATGCTTATGGTAATACTGCAGACTATGATTTCACTGGTATTGCTAATTTTGTAACTGATGGTGCAGGAACTATTCTTGCTCCAATAGATTCAGAAGGTAATAAAGAAGTTGTTATTACAGATGGTGTAGTTTATCAAACAGATGGAACAACCCCTGTAACATTCACTGGTGCATCAGCTGATGATGTATTAACAATGACATTAGCAAACGGAGACGTTTTCACATTAACAGTCCAATAACAAAAGCGCGAAACGTTACTCTATAAATTCTTACCATTAGAATGAAATGAGTGAAAAGAGTGAAAAGAGAAGCCCTATACCATAATGGTATGGGGCTTCTTCTTTTTTTGACTTTAGTCTGTTGAGCACGCAAAGCGGGCAAAACAATAAACCACCTGCTATGCGGGTGGTGGGCAAAAGGGTTATACCCAAAGATAGTAACGGTGCCTGTCACTTAACTTATTCAACTTAACTTATTGAGTTGGCGGTTGAGAAACAGAGAAATAAAACAGAGAGGCGATTCGGGTTCTTCGGGACTCGGGTCGTCTTTTCTTTTTTGAAGTGGCTGGGTCATACGGTGCCTGTCACTTAACTTATTCAACTTAACTTATTGAGTTGGTGGTTGAGAAACGGAGAAATAAAACAGAGAGACGATTCGGGTTCTACGGGACTCGRKYCRTSKYYKYWWAKYYWWYKWMRTSRMTRWKMWGKAYRKTGSSTKTRWWMWSTSKTWWRMGYTYRMKAWSAAKGYGCCYKRMAWYMRGMMCATACGGTGCCTGTCACTTAACTTATTCAACTTAACTTATTGAGTTGGCGGTTGAGAAACAGAGAAATAAAACAAAGAGACGATTTGGGTTCTTCGGGACTCGGGTCGTCTTTTCTTTTTTGAAGTGGCTGGGAAATCTGTAGGAATCTGTCTGGAAAGGATTTGGCTGGTGGTATTGATTTATAATTAAAACTGACCCACCATTAACGGTAAGCGCTTAAATACAAGGTGCCTTACATTCCGAAAAAATCCATGAGATAATAGACTCCAAACAAAACTAAAGTTTTTCAAGTTGTAGTTTTTCGAGTTTTTCAAGTGACTTTGAAATACTGCACAGGAGGTTGAGTATTCCGCTGATTTAGCCCCAGATGATCCGTTGTGGCAAAGAATCGTTTCTGAATTCCCCATAATCATCGGCGTCCCCCATCTAGACATACGGTGCCTGTCACTTAACTTATTCAACTTAACTTATTGAGTTGGCGGTTGAGAAACAGAGAAATAAAACAGAGAGACGATTCGGGTTCTACGGGACTCGGGTCGTCTTTTCTTTTTTGTGTGGTACCTTGTATTTAAGCGCTTACAGTAACAAGGTGACTTACTTTTGGATTAATTGGATTGATTCTGAAAAAATCCATGAGATAACGGTGCTAGACTCCAAACAAGAAAACTAAAGTTTTTCAAGTTGTAGTTTTTCGAGTTTTGCAAAAGTAATGTCTAAAGGTCAAGTGACTTTTCCCATCAATATTCGGAAGAAACTGAATCTGAAGAAAAGGCATACGAGTGACTTTCATCGAGAAAGATGGCTACATGGTGATTGCCAACTCAGCAATGCTTGCTCTCGAAAAGGCATACGGTGCCTGTGTCAATACAGCGGAACGATTAGATTTGAAATCTGAAGAAGACGTTTTAAAACTGTTGAAGCGATTCCGGAAAAGATGGCGTAGTGCAAAATAGGAAAAGAAGCAATTCGAATTATGCTGTAGACTAACGTTTTGATTTCTAAAAGAACTTACAGGAGTAAGTTCAGGATACAATGGATTGCAGCGAATCAAAAAGACCATCGTCTCGTTCTATCTTCCTTCGTGATTGAAGCTTTGGGAAGAGCGTTTTGAAGAACAGGCAAACAGTGGAATGACGGTCGACGCCTGGTGTACCTCAAAGCAGTTCTTCTTAACAAATATACCTACTATTATTGGAAGCAGCGGATGAAAATCTCTCCGAAATTCGGGGCGAAATGGACTATCCAGTGCTCTATGGAGCCGAAGTTGGAGAAAGGGACCACAGCACCACTGGCGATAAAGACTTTGCAGACATTGACATTGAGAAACTGGAAATGCCAACGGCTTCTGAATTTGTTGGGAAATATGTTCATGTGAGCGAATACCGGTGGCGGGGGGAATAGTCAAACTTCCCCTTTTTCAACTGATTATCCGAATAGTGGCGGGGTTTTGAGCTGGTTGTTTGTCGGATCCGAAATCATTTCCATGATATCTCTCTCATATTTGAGTCAAACGGTGCCAGTGAAACCTCCGAAAAAAGGCCATAAAAAAACACGAGTTCATAAATTGTGAATGAATATCCGACAGCTTCAAAACCTCACAGTCAATTAGTGAGTTCATTTGATGGATCGGTTTGGAAAATTCTGCGAAATAGGCATCAACAGACACTTTTGTTGCTGCCTATTTCGTCAGATTCACCCATATTTATATTGCGTGATAATGGAGCCACTGACTTCAGAAAACAGATGGATGGCCTGGCCGTCGTAATGTTAATTTTTGCCCCACGGAGTTTGACAAGCTGGATCCATTGCAAACCGTGATCGCTGACAAATGTAGCAAAACGCCTTTATCTTCTGCAACAATTATGACTGCAGTGCCAGTTGATCGGAAAAGRARTGCCMYYMAAGTTYYRSRTKAYGRTGSCAMYGGYTYYRKKCTRGCTAGCAAGAAGCTGCTCAACGRYWTRAAATYWYWSYRGCYYWSMMCMYMATCRRMRGTCMSWGAAWYAAMCSRYCACTKCARRTWCMGTRKTWSYTTSWGGGKYTTGAAATYSAGMARAWWAAARCMSTTMAAYCAKTGCAAYRATRWMRCTKRARARYTATAATAGAAGCWKMTTTKAAMSGYWWYWAAMSAGYRYRWAYAAAWTWGYAAARWGSCWKTRWWAYRGYRTTTWRAARAMTTWKYAWKCAAAAMYGAYAARKRTAGCMKKMTKAARCTAAAMAWRRTATAATAGTACCAATARARAKYAMAKGAAKRKAYWCGGAKRACAKGRCAMGAAGARYTGSTGAKSCTKMKGKCRAACACATAGAGGGTGAAATTYKGGWRKWAARACMGWWARRAGAKCKGRYCKYMWWWGWYGRMWKSRWTGSCAAMCRKWWTATYCKYMTWSAWWATWTSRTGMAGRMGMYRCWGMAARCWCSYAAAARASKRWTTGRWYMMKCSAMWSRRWMWWYGARARAYYTTGTTGRAWGGASMAYTRWMMMTGWKTRARAMAAMRSWRRRWCYCRYKRRAKMAMKSTKKGGTGAACAGCAGAAAATAACCGTCCCCCCGGAAGTCATACCCGGATCTGATTTGAGAGTAGCATTAATAAGCCCGCCAACCCGTGCTAGAGTCCGTCAGGAAATCACCCAAAAGCAGTTGGAAGAAGCAAGTGGTGTTAAGCAGCTTGCCGGTCTTCCGAAGGAGAAAGGTACAACTGATCCCCAATTGATGACTATTTGAAGAGTACTAAGATCATTGGGCCGGACCTTGATTCCTGCGTCAAGTGCGGTGGAGCAACCTTGAAACGGTCATCGGCAAACATTTAAAAAAGGCGGATCGTCCGAACCGAAGTGACCTATGAGATAAATTGATCCACCAAAACTGAAGGTGAAGCAGATTGTCCAGCAGATTGCAAAATGTACCCTTTAAAGGACTATAAGTTACTATTAACTTTTGAAAGTGTGGCAAAGAAACGGCAGTGAGAATCCATATTTGGACAAGGATCATTTTCAAGAATTGAAAGCCGAGGAGAAATTCAAGACCATACGCGTTAGTTTTGACAGCATTGAATGGTGCAATCAAGCGGATCTTGACCCTGAGTTTTTATTCGAAAAGAGTGAAGCTTGCTAAAAAAAATCAGCAAGAATAGATATACGGTGCCGGTACAGAGAAAAGAGACGATCCCGCATTCCATTGCCACTCGGGCCGTCTCTTCTTTTTTGAAGTGGCTGGAAAATATGGAGGAATCTGTCTGGAAAAGATTTGGCAGGTGGCTCAGGTTTGCAKSTWYYRKMAGTTTSCMATSGGTTGCACCAGTTTCTCTCTATCCRWRCYCWYTGAAGAATTTGTATTCTCCAAYCGTAAGTGCCTCAAAAGATGACGTATAGCAAGTTTGATCTAAACCTGATATACTGATGACATCATTATTTGAGGCACTTTTTGTAGTTATGATTGAGTCTGCACACCTCAGGCAATTCCTGAGACCATGGCAGGTATTTTTCAAGTACTTCCGGCTGGTGCAGATAGTCACTGTTGGGGATTTCTGTCAGAAGGTAATTCAGATATTCGAATACATTAAGTTCATTAGCCCGGGCTGATTCCACCAGCRTGTACAGAACCGCATTGGCGGTTGCACCTTTAGGCGAATCGGCAAAAAGCCAGGCGCGGCGCCCTGTTGCAAAAGGTTTGATGCTGGCCTCACAGAGATTGTTGGAGATGGGAAGACGTCCGTCTTCCAGGAAGGTTTCCAGATATTTCTTCTGGTTTTTGGAATAATTCAGGGCTTTAGTCAACTTTTCATTTGTCGTTGGAATGGCCGCAGTTTCGTCAACCCACGACCAAAAGGCATCGAGGATGGGGCGTGACCTTTCCAGACGCTTTTCTCTGATCTCCTCATAAGGAAGATCCTTTATTTCGTTCTCAATTTTAAAAAGCAGGTCGATGTACGCTCGTCCTTCGGCACCCTTTGAACCCGGGATTTCTTTCCCATTGCTGGTCAAGGGAATGCTGTCGATAAAATATCTACGACAGTGCGACCAACATAAGTTGCGCCGGATATTCTCGACTTGTTCATAAGCGGCATACGCATCCGTCGTTAAATAGCCATGGAATCCGGAAAGCAGCTGCCTGGCGATCTCCCCTTTGCGTGTCGGCGAATAATGAAAGAAAACGGCTCGGATTGTCTCGCATGCCGCACTACGGATCACCCACATATAGGATTCGCTGTTGGCTTTCCTGCCTTCCTCCCGGTTACACTGAATCCGTGTCTCATCCATATGCAGCACCTCACAGGTACGCAGTTCGGCAAGAATACGTTCATAAACMGARGTTWGCCATTCTTCGCTGCAGCGGTTTGTCCAGTTGGCCATGTTTGACCGGGATAGAATGAGCCCCAACCGATACCAGTCTTTTTCCTGACGGGCAAAGGGCATGCCCATGGCAAACTTCTGGTACATGACCTGAGCCACCAGAGACGGCGTGGCAATGGAATGCGGGAGTACCGGCACCGGTATGGCGGCTTTCTGAAAATGATCCTTGGGATTCTCACTGCCTTCTTTGCCACACTGGGTACATTTTGCAATCTGCTGGACAATCTGCTTCACCTTCAGTTTTGGTGGCTCATAGGTCACTTCGGTTCGGACGATCCGTTTGCCGATGACCGTAAGGGCTCCACCGCACTTGACGCAGGAATCATCCGGCCCAATGATGTACTCTTCAATCTCCTTCGGAAGACCGGCAAGCATTTCCTGACGGACTCCGGGTTGGCGGGCTTTCCGGGTATGACTGGGGACGGTTATTTTCTGCTGTTCACCTTTTCCGGTTGCAGAAGATAAAGGCACATTTGTCAGCGAATGGATCCAGCTTGAACTCCGTATTAACAACGACGGCCAGGCCATCCATCTGTTTTCTGAAGTCAGTGGCTCCACACGCAATATAAATATGGGTGGTGTCGTTGATAAACCGATCCATCATGACTGTGAAAGCTGTCGGATAAACTGTGTTGCCAGAGAGATATCATGGGGATCCGACAAAACCAGCTCAAAACCCCGCCATCGGATAATCAGTCCCGCCACCGGTATTCGCTCATCAGAAGCCGTTGGCATTTCCAGTTTTGCAAACAGTGGTGCTGTGGTCCCTTTCTCCATCGGCTCCATTTTCGCCTTTCGGATCCGCTGCTTCCAATAATAGTAGGTATATTTGTTAAGCTGCTTTGAGGTACACCAGGCGTCGACCGTCATTCCACTGTTTGCCTGTTCTTCAAAACGCTCTTCCCAAAGCTGTCTTTTTGATTCGTCCATTGTATCCTGAACCTCCTGTAAGTTCTTTTAGGTTAGTCTACAATAATTCGACCTATTTTGCACTACGCCATCTTTTGAATCGCTTACCCCTTTGCCCGTCAGGAAAAAGACTGGTATCGGTTGGGGCTCATTCTATCCCGGTCAAACATGGCYAACTGGACAAACCGCTGCAGCGAAGAATGGCTAACCTCGRTTTATGAACGTATTCTTGCCGAACTGCGTACCTGTGAGGTGCTGCATATGGATGAGACACGGATTCAGTGTAACCGGGAGGAAGGCAGGAAAGCCAACAGCGAATCCTATATGTGGGTGATCCGTAGTGCGGCATGCGAGACAATCCGAGCCGTTTTCTTTCATTATTCGCCGACACGCAAAGGGGAGATCGCCAGGCAGCTGCTTTCCGGATTCCATGGCTATTTAACGACGGATGCGTATGCCGCTTATGAACAAGTCGAGAATATCCGGCGCAACTTATGTTGGTCGCACTGTCGTAGATATTTTATCGACAGCATTCCCTTGACCAGCAATGGGAAAGAAATCCCGGGTTCAAAGGGTGCCGAAGGACGAGCGTACATCGACCTGCTTTTTAAAATTGAGAACGAAATAAAGGATCTTCCTTATGAGGAGATCAGAGAAAAGCGTCTGGAAAGGTCACGCCCCATCCTCGATGCCTTTTGGTCGTGGGTTGACGAAACTGCGGCCATTCCAACGACAAATGAAAAGTTGACTAAAGCCCTGAATTATTCCAAAAACCAGAAGAAATATCTGGAAACCTTCCTGGAAGACGGACGTCTTCCCATCTCCAACAATCTCTGTGAGGCCAGCATCAAACCTTTTGCAACAGGGCGCCGCGCCTGGCTTTTTGCCGATTCGCCTAAAGGTGCAACCGCCAATGCGGTTCTGTACACGCTGGTGGAATCAGCCCGGGCTAATGAACTTAATGTATTCGAATATCTGAATTACCTTCTGACAGAAATCCCCAACAGTGACTATCTGCACCAGCCGGAAGTACTTGAAAAATACCTGCCATGGTCTCAGGAATTGCCTGAGGTGTGCAGACTCAATCATAACTACAAAAAGTGCCTCAAATAATGATGTCATCAGTATATCAGGTTTAGATCAAACTTGCTATACGTCATCTTTTGAGGCACTTACGATTGGAGAATACAAATTCTTCAGTGAGTTTGGATAGAGAGAAACTGGTGCAACCGATTGGAAACTGACAAAAGCTGCAAACCGGAGCCACCTGCCAAATCTTTTCCAGACAGATTCCTCCATATTTTCCAGCCACTTCAAAAAAGAAAAGACGACCCGAGTCCCGAAGGGAACCCGAATCGTCTCTTTTCTCTGTTTCTACACCGTATATCTATTCTTGCTGATTTTTTTTAGCAAGCTTCACTCTTTTCGAATAAAAACTCAGGGTCAAGATCCGCTTGATTGCACCATTCAATGCTGTCAAAACTAACGCGTATAGTCTTGAATTTCTCCTCATCCTTCAATTCTTGAAAAATGCCCTTATCCAAATATGGACTGACATCGACGTCTCTTTTCACCATTTTCAAAAGTTAATAGTAACTTATAGTCCTTTAAAGGTTCTACATTGATAACTGCTAAATACATCATTCGACCTCCTATTTTAATGGATCAATTTTATATGGTAGCTCACTATTCATTGCCAGCATCCAGTCTGCAAGTAGTTCTTCCTGTCTTAACCGTATGTCACCGTATGTCGCGTAGGCACCGTATGTCGTATGTCGCGTATGTCGCGTATGTCGTCAGGCACCGTTTGAGGCACCGTTAGATTAGATACCAAGAAACCTCTTAGCGTCTTCAATATTTTTAAAGTTCTCAATATTGATATTGAATATCTGCAACATCTTAAGATCCAATGTAGCGATCTTTTCTTGAAACTCAGTCGGAAGAACTCCAAATTTCATTGCTAAACGCTCAATTGCCAAATCAAATAAGCTCTCTTTTTTTGCTTCATATCTCTCAATATCTCGCACTTCTTTTCGTCCTTGTTCTCGTAACGATTCAGCTAAAGTCATCGTAACTTCACTCCCCTCTTTGTAAGTATCTTCTAATTGTTCAATGACAAAGTCAAGTTGATCTATGGAAATTCCTGATTCTGCTTTCACAATATAGTTCATGCATATTTTAAAATACTCAGTTCCCTTTTCTTCCTTCTCCAAATCCCGCAGCGCTCTGGCGGCATTGAGAATGGTATCCATAAATTCCAGCCCACTTTTTCTAGGCATATCTCTGAAAAGTGATAATGCAATCGCCAGTTTAACCTTACCTTTGATGTCTCCATCTGAAAACTGGGATAAATCATAGAGCTGATAGCGAAAATCCGGTGTCATTTGTCTGATTTCTTCTGGTAGTGTGTCATAGTCTAAAATCAGATCACTGAGCATCGGCCCAATTCGCCATTGCGATTTTCCATGATAGATCACCATTGGAATCACCACTGGAATGTGAGTGTCATTTTCTTTATTAACTTTCTGATCCCAGATTCGTGCAATGTAAATGAATAGCTGGAGAGCAACCATTCTATCTGAATAACTCTTGTGTTCAAAAAGGAAGTACAGATAACCTTCTCGATGATTAATGGTTGTTTTAAATAACATATCTGAAGAAAACTCTTTGAGCTTCTCATCAATAAAACTATCTTTCTGAATTTCCAATGTCTCCAGATCCACCAGCTTCAAAATCGGTTCAGGCAAATAATGATGATAATGCTATAACACAACTGTAGTTGAGTTATAGCATTTAATTACTCACATCGCTATTGTTTTTTATTGAAATTAATCCTTTTGATAAATAGTATCCTATTAGTACCGGAAAAACATACAATATAACTGGTGAGTAATATAATAAACCTGGTATTGGAAATGAAGAATAAGGATAATAATGGGTTAAAGTTAAAAGTAATGCAATAATTAAACAATGTACATTAATTTTAAAAGTCAATTTTAGATCATCTAAATTTAATATATACAAGAAAACACCGACTGATGCACCTTCAATTGCTCTAATGATCCCTTCATAAAAAAATAATTGATTTTCAGAAGCTGTAAGCTTTCCATTACCAATAACTTCAATGTAAATGATAAGAATAATTATAATCAAATATGGTTTTAATGGTTTTATTTTTTTTAATAAATTCAAAACAAGATCCCCTTTTTCAAAACTCTATTAAGTATTTTCGAAATGCAACAACGAATAAACTTAGTTTAGGAAAACAAGCTTTCTATGTAATGCCTACTGAATAATTACAAATTTTTGATAATATCTATTCCCATTCAATTCCGGCATAAAAAACTGAAAATGGGCATAAAGAACCTTTCTCAGGTTCAAAACAACAATCGACAGTGCAATGGTACTGAGGCCTGTATCAGGCAAACGTGAGGCCTGTATCAGGCAAACGTGAGGCCTGTATCAGGCAAACGTGTCCAGATCAGACCCAGACCACATTTGAGTTTGGCAAGACTGAATTTTCGTTCGACTTCGACTCGTTCACAAATATCAACGTATTCCTGTTTTTTATCAATCACTGCGTTTTTCGGTGGGCGACCGAGTGCCGGACCTGATTGACAGGCACCGTTTGTTCTGGCACCGTTTATCCGTTTATCCAATCAGAGTGCCAGATATTTTCGCACATCATCAAGACTGGTGAAATCATCAATCTGGTAATTCAACATTTCCAGAGAGTTCAGATCAAGGGTATTGATTTTCTCCCGATACTCTGAAGACATGATCCCAAATTTTTTGGTCAGTCGGTTGATTGCAAAACCAATAGCCATTTCACTTTTTCCTTTTTCAATACCTTTTTCAATACCTTCTTCAAAACCTTCTTCTCTTAAAACTTCAGCCAATGTCATGGTTACTTCACTCCCTTTCTTGTAGGTTACTTCCAATTGCTTAATCACGGTATTCAATTGCTCCCTTGAAAGCCTTGGGCCGGATGTCAGAATGTAGCGCATACAGGTTTCAAAATACTGAAGACCTGTTTCCTTTTCTTCCAGTTCTGCTAAAGCTCTGGCAGCCTTAAAAATCGTTTCAAGAAATTCCTCACCGCTTTTTTTGAAAATATCTCTGGCAACGGACAATGCAATCATCAGTTCTGCCTTCCCCTTGATATCTTCATCCGAAAACTGTGATAAATCATAGAGCTGGTAGCGGTAATTCGGTATCATTTGTTTGACTTCTTCCGGCAACGAGTCAAAATTCAGGATCAGATCACTGAACATGGGACTTATTTTCCATTTCTTTTCCCCATGACAAATCACCATTGGGACAATCACCGGAATATGCGTATGGTTTTCCTTGTTGACCTTCTGATTCCAGATACGAACCATGTAAGTCAGTAACTGTAAGGCAACCATTCGATCCGGATAACTCTTGTGTTTAAACAGAAAATAGAGATAGCCATCCCGCTGATTGATTTTTGTCCTGAACAACATATCTGAAAAGACCTCACTGAGTTCTTCATCCACGTGGCTGCCATTCTGAATCTCCAGTTCGTTCAAATCAACCAGTTTTAAATCGGTTCCGGCAGATAATTCTCAACAAAATCTCTGACCACTAACGGATTTGAAAATGTATCCTTAAAAAACTTATCATGGGGATTCTGTACTTTTTTCTCAGTCACTTTCATTCGTTCACCTTCTTTGCTATTGTCTTCATTATAATCGATCTCACTTTAAAATGCTATTAAATTTGAATTGGACAAAAATTCCAACTAGATTCCCATCTTTTTTCTCCCTGAAATGCCGACAGTCGCGACAGTCCCGACAAAACTCCCTAAATCCTGCCAGGACTGTGGATATTACGGGGTGGCGGTAAATCAGCGGAATACTCACAATGGTCATTTTACTGTTTGACTGTTCTTCGAAACGCTCTTCCCATAGCTGTCTTTTTGACTCGTCCATTATATCTAAACCTCCTGAACCTCTTTTCAGGTTAGTTTACACTAATTGGATCGGTTTTTCACTACGCCATCTTTTGAATCACTTACACATTTTAGTTGCTATTCTGGGGGAGTTGATCAATAAAGTTTGTTGTGAGATTAGAGCGATCATATTTATTCGTGTTATTGTATAGATTTACAGGTGCCTGCGTTTTTCGGAGGTTTCACAGGCACCGTTACATTTAGCGCTTAAATACAAAGTGCCACACAAAAAAGAAAAGACGACCCGAGTCCCGTAGAACCCGAATCGTCTCTTTGTTTATTTCTCTGTTTCTCAACCGCCAACTCAATAAGTTAAGTTGAATAAGTTAAGTGACAGGCCCCGTACATCTGAATTCCCAAAGATCCCCTTCTAAATGTTTAACATAGGGTTCACCAGCCCTTGTTCCATTTTCACTCAGCATTTGAATATAGTCTTGTATTTTATTAAATTTTATTCGGCTGTCCTTGTCATTTTTACTTGCAAGCTCATCCAAATAATCTCGTACAGGAACATTCCCACTTTGATCAGTGTAAAAGTTTATCTTATACATTTTGCTTATTAACCTTTCTGTTATGTTCTTATTATAACTCAAAAGTTATAATTTTGCAATGATTTTGGCTATTTAAATTTTCTGACACAACCGAAAACCCTCAAAGTAATAATATGTATTTAAGATGGGGGACACCGATGATTATGGGGAATTCAGAAACGATTCTTTGCCACAACGGATCATCTGGGGCTAAATCAGCGGAATACTCAACCTCCTGTGCAGTATTTCAAAGTCACTTGAAAAACTCGAAAAACTACAACTTGAAAAACTTTAGTTTTGTTTGGAGTCTATTATCTCATGGATTTTTTCGGAATGTAAGGCACCTTGTATTTAAGCGCTTACCGTTAATGGTGGGTCAGTTTTAATTATAAATCAATACCACCAGCCAAATCCTTTCCAGACAGATTCCTACAGATTTCCCAGCCACTTCAAAAAAGAAAAGACGACCCGAGTCCCGAAGAACCCAAATCGTCTCTTTGTTTTATTTCTCTGTTTCTCAACCGCCAACTCAATAAGTTAAGTTGAATAAGTTAAGTGACAGGCACCGTATGTTCTTGTTTCCGGGCGCATTCATCGCAAACTTAAAACACTGAATAAACCCAATATCCTGATTATTGATGAAGTTGGCTATGCGGCCATGGATGATGAAGTGGCTCATTACTTTTTTCAGATTGTTTCCAATCGCTATGAAAAAGGCTCAATCATTCTGACTTCCAACAAGTCCTACGGTAGTTGGGGTGATGTGTTCGGAAATAATGTCGTTGCAACGGCGATCCTGGATCGACTGCTGCATCATTCCACAACGATCAATATCAAAGGTGACAGCTATCGGATTAGGGAAAAGAAAAAGGCTGGCTTTTATGATGTCAGCCTATATGAAAACGAATCGAACGATGCTAATGGGTAATTTTTACCGTTTATTTTGGGAAGTTTTAAAGTAAGTGCCTCAAAAGATGACGTATAGCAAGTTTGATCTAAACCTGATATACTGATGACATCATTATTTGAGGCACTTTTTGTAGTTATGATTGAGTCTGCACACCTCAGGCAATTCCTGAGACCATGGCAGGTATTTTTCAAGTACTTCCGGCTGGTGCAGATAGTCACTGTTGGGGATTTCTGTCAGAAGGTAATTCAGATATTCGAATACATTAAGTTCATTAGCCCGGGCTGATTCCACCAGCGTGTACAGAACCGCATTGGCGGTTGCACCTTTAGGCGAATCGGCAAAAAGCCAGGCGCGGCGCCCTGTTGCAAAAGGTTTGATGCTGGCCTCACAGAGATTGTTGGAGATGGGAAGACGTCCGTCTTCCAGGAAGGTTTCCAGATATTTCTTCTGGTTTTTGGAATAATTCAGGGCTTTAGTCAACTTTTCATTTGTCGTTGGAATGGCCGCAGTTTCGTCAACCCACGACCAAAAGGCATCGAGGATGGGGCGTGACCTTTCCAGACGCTTTTCTCTGATCTCCTCATAAGGAAGATCCTTTATTTCGTTCTCAATTTTAAAAAGCAGGTCGATGTACGCTCGTCCTTCGGCACCCTTTGAACCCGGGATTTCTTTCCCATTGCTGGTCAAGGGAATGCTGTCGATAAAATATCTACGACAGTGCGACCAACATAAGTTGCGCCGGATATTCTCGACTTGTTCATAAGCGGCATACGCATCCGTCGTTAAATAGCCATGGAATCCGGAAAGCAGCTGCCTGGCGATCTCCCCTTTGCGTGTCGGCGAATAATGAAAGAAAACGGCTCGGATTGTCTCGCATGCCGCACTACGGATCACCCACATATAGGATTCGCTGTTGGCTTTCCTGCCTTCCTCCCGGTTACACTGAATCCGTGTCTCATCCATATGCAGCACCTCACAGGTACGCAGTTCGGCAAGAATACGTTCATAAACCGAGGTTAGCCATTCTTCGCTGCAGCGGTTTGTCCAGTTGGCCATGTTTGACCGGGATAGAATGAGCCCCAACCGATACCAGTCTTTTTCCTGACGGGCAAAGGGCATGCCCATGGCAAACTTCTGGTACATGACCTGAGCCACCAGAGACGGCGTGGCAATGGAATGCGGGAGTACCGGCACCGGTATGGCGGCTTTCTGAAAATGATCCTTGGGATTCTCACTGCCTTCTTTGCCACACTGGGTACATTTTGCAATCTGCTGGACAATCTGCTTCACCTTCAGTTTTGGTGGCTCATAGGTCACTTCGGTTCGGACGATCCGTTTGCCGATGACCGTAAGGGCTCCACCGCACTTGACGCAGGAATCATCCGGCCCAATGATGTACTCTTCAATCTCCTTCGGAAGACCGGCAAGCATTTCCTGACGGACTCCGGGTTGGCGGGCTTTCCGGGTATGACTGGGGACGGTTATTTTCTGCTGTTCACCTTTTCCGGTTGCAGAAGATAAAGGCACATTTGTCAGCGAATGGATCCAGCTTGAACTCCGTATTAACAACGACGGCCAGGCCATCCATCTGTTTTCTGAAGTCAGTGGCTCCACACGCAATATAAATATGGGTGGTGTCGTTGATAAACCGATCCATCATGACTGTGAAAGCTGTCGGATAAACTGTGTTGCCAGAGAGATATCATGGGGATCCGACAAAACCAGCTCAAAACCCCGCCATCGGATAATCAGTCCCGCCACCGGTATTCGCTCATCAGAAGCCGTTGGCATTTCCAGTTTTGCAAACAGTGGTGCTGTGGTCCCTTTCTCCATCGGCTCCATTTTCGCCTTTCGGATCCGCTGCTTCCAATAATAGTAGGTATATTTGTTAAGCTGCTTTGAGGTACACCAGGCGTCGACCGTCATTCCACTGTTTGCCTGTTCTTCAAAACGCTCTTCCCAAAGCTGTCTTTTTGATTCGTCCATTGTATCCTGAACCTCCTGTAAGTTCTTTTAGGTTAGTCTACAATAATTCGACCTATTTTGCACTACGCCATCTTTTGAATCGCTTACATTGTATCCTGAACCTCCTGTAAGTTCTTTTAGGTTAGTCTACAATAATTCGACCTATTTTGCACTACGCCATCTTTTGAATCGCTTACATTGTATCCTGAACCTCCTGTAAGTTCTTTTAGGTTAGTCTACAATAATTCGACCTATTTTGCACTACGCCATCTTTTGAATCGCTTACTCTCCAATCAGTCCATCTATCAATTTTGATAGCATTTTAAAGGTGAATCGGTTATAATTATATCAATATCTAAGAAGGTGAACGAATGAAAAAGACTAAGACAAAAGCTCAGAATCCCCATGACAAGTTTTTCAAAGATACATTCTCGAATCCCTTAGTGACCAGAGATTTCATTGAAAACTACCTGCCAGAATCGATTTTAAAAATGGTTGATTTGAGTGAATTGGAAATTCAGAATGGTAGCCACGTTGATGAAGAACTTAGTGAATTATTCTCAGATATGTTGTTCAGGACAAAAATTAATCAGCGTGACGGTTATCTGTATTTTCTGTTTGAACACAAGAGTTACCCCGACAGAATGGTGGCATTGCAATTGCTGACGTATATGGTACGCATCTGGAATCGAAACGTAAATAAGAAACTTGATACACATATTCCGATGATTATCCCAATGGTGCTTTGTCATGGGGAGACGAAATGGAAAATCAATCCCATGTTCAGTGATCTGATCCTGGATTTTGACATCTTACCAAAAGAAGTCAAACAAATGATCCCCGATTACCGCTACCTGCTCTATGATTTATCCCAGTTTTCGGATGAAGATATCAAAGGAAATGCAGAACTGATGATTGCATTGTCAGTTGCCAGGGATATTTTCAAAAAAAGCGGTGAAGAATTTCTGGAAACGATTTTTAAAGCAGCCGAAGCTTTAGCAGAGCTGGATGAAAAGGAAACGGGTCTTGAGTATTTTGAAACCTGTATGCGCTATATTCTGACGTCCGGGCCGAAGCTTACAAAGGAGCAATTTAATACTGTTATTAGAGAATTGGTATTAACCTACAAGGAAGGAAGTGAAGTAACCATGACATTGGCCGAAGTTTTAAGAGAAGAAGGCTTTGAAGAAGGGATTGAAAAAGGCAAAAAAGATAGTCTGAGTGATTTAGCAATCAATCGATTATCAAAAAAATTTGGAATTATGCCTGCTGAATACCAGAGAAAAATTGCTGAGCTGGATCTGAAGATGATGGAACTATTGAATTATGAAATCGACAATTTCTCAATCATTGAAGATGTCAAGAAGTTTCTGGCACTCTGATTAACAAACTGTGCCTGTCACTTAACTTATTGAGTTGGCGGTTGAGAAACAGAGAAATAAAACAGAGAGACGATTCGGGTTCTACGGGACTCGGGTCGTCTTTTCTTTTTTGTGTGGTACCTTGTATTTAAGCGCTTACAATCAGATGGTGAGATTCTTTTGGATTAATTGGATTGATCTTGCAAAAAGAGATACCGGTGCTATACTGAAAGTAGGAAAAGTAGGGTTTAAGGAGGTAGCATAATGGATCTTGCAAAAGTAATGTCTAAAGGTCAAGTGACCATTCCCATCAATATTCGGAAGAAACTGAATCTGAAGGAAGGTGACAAAAGTGGTCTTCATCGAGAAAGATGGCTACATGGTGATTGCCAACTCAGCAATGCTTGCTCTCGAACAAGTGCAAAATGCCTTTGACGGTGAAGCGGAACGATTAGATTTGAAATCTGAAGAAGACGTTGTGAATCTGGTGAAGGAAGTCCGGAAAGAACGGTTTGAGGAAAAGAAGGAAAAGAAGCAATGAGAATCATGCTGGACACTAATGTTTTGATTTCTTCAATTATTTTCAAAAGTAAGATCATGAATGACTTGATTGCAGCGATTCTTAAAGATCATCGTCTCGTTCTATCTTCCTTCGTGATTGAAGAACTAAAAGGTGTGGTTGAGAGAAAATGCGAAGGAAGATCCGCTGACCTGGATCATTTTCTAACCGTTCTTCCCTATGAATATGTCTACACTCCTGACGAAATGGATGAAAATCTCTTTGAAATTCGGGATGAAATGGACTATCCAGTGCTCTATTGAGCCGTAGTCGAAGATGTGGACATTCTCATCACCGGCGATAAAGACTTTGCAGACATTGACATTGAGAAACCGGAAATATTGACACCCAATGAATTTGTTGGGAAATATGTTCATGTGAACGTGCATTGATGATGAGGGGAATAGTCAAACTTCCCCTTTTTCAATTGATCAAATGAATAGTGAAACAGATGCAAGTTGGTTGTTCTTCTGATCTGAAATCATTTCCAAAATTTTTCTCCCATATTTGAGTCAAACGGTGCCAGTGAAACCTCCGAAAAAAGGCCATAAAAAAACACGAGTTCATAAATTGTGAATGAATATTCGCAGATTCAAAACCTAATATTCAATTAGTGAGTTCATTTTATAAATTGGCTCGGAAAATTCTGCGAAATAGGCATAAACAGACACTTTTGTTGCTGCCTATTTCGTCAGATTCTCACACTTTTTATTTGCGTAATAACAAAGAAACCATCCTTGCAATATTGCAGGCTAGATTGGCCATGGTAATATGAATTTTTGCCCCACGAAGTCTGACATATCGGCACCGTTGCAAACCGTGATTTCTGACCATTGTAGCAAAACGTCTTTCGATTTTGTAACAATTATGACTGCAGTGCCAGTTGATCTGATGATGAGTGCCACCCAATCCGGATGATGGTGCCACTGGTTCCGGGCTAGGATTTAAAATCATTCCAGCTTTCCCCATAATCAACGGTCCCTGAATCAAACCATCACTTCAAATACCGTATTACTTTGTGGGTTTTGTCAGAAAATTAAAACAGTTAAATCATTGCAATAATATAACTTAAGAGTTATAATAGAAGCATATTTGAAAGGTAATTAACGAGTATGTACAAAATAGTAAAGAGCCAGTGTTACAGTATTTAGAAAAATTAGCAAGCAAAAATGACAAGGATAGCCGGATTAAACTAAACAAAATTAGAGATTACATGAAGATACTCGGAGAACATGGCACAAGAGTTGGTGAGCCTTATGTCAAACACATAGAGGGTGAAATTTGGGAATTAAGACCGTTAAGAGATCGGATCTTATTTGTTGGATGGGATGGCAACCGTTTTATTCTTCTACATTATTTCATGAAGAAGACACAGAAAACACCTAAAAGAGGAATTGAACAAGCGAAACGGTATATGAAAGATTTTGTTGAAAGGAGCATTGAAAATGAGTAAGACAAAAGTAAGTCCCATTGGATCAAGCTGGGATGAGTTTGAGAAAAAAACATTCACCCCGGAAGAAATAATGGAATCTGATTTGAGAGTAGCATTAATAAGCGAACTAATCCGTGCTAGAAATGATCAGGGAATCACCCAAAAGCAGTTGGAAGAAGCAAGTGGTGTTAAGCAACCCGTCATTGCCCGAATGGAAAAAGGTACAACTGATCCCCAATTGATGACTATTTTAAAAATACTAAGACCACTTGGCAAGACCTTGGCCATTGTGCCAATTGAAGAAAAACAACCCCGAAACATTCATTTGAGAACATTTAAAAAAGGCGGCACATTCAGGCAAAAGCCCATGAGATAAATTGATCCATTAAAATAGGAGGTCGAATGATGTATTTAGCAGTTATCAATGTAGAACCTTTAAAGGACTATAAGTTACTATTAACTTTTGAAAATGGTGAAAAGAGACGTCGATGTCAGTCCATATTTGGATAAGGGTATTTTTCAAGAATTGAAGGATGAGGAGAAATTCAAGACTGTACGCGTTAGTTTTGACAGCATTGAATGGTGCAATCAAGCGGATCTTGACCCTGAGTTTTTATTCGAAAAGAGTAAAGCTTGCTAAAAAAATCAGCAGGAATAGATATACGGTGTAGAAACAGAGTACCGAGACGATTCGGGTTCTTCGGGACCCGGATCGTCTTTTTTATTTTTTGAAGTGGCTGAAACCGACAATCTCAAAGATGATTCAGTCACAAGTCTTGTTGTAGATGAAATGACTTAATCGTTAAGATCTGTGTTATTTATTTCAACCTTTAATTGCAAACGCTTCCAGATTTTGGTAGAATATTACTAAAGTGAGGGGTGATTATTTGGGCAGAAAGCCAATGTTGGAGTATAGCGGCGGGGTCTATCATTTGATCCAGCGAGGAAATAACCGGGAATTTATTTTTAACCGCAATGAGGATAAGGAATATTTTCTGGAACTGATCCGCGAGGTTCAGATCATCATGGGGTTTGAGTGCTACGGTTTTGTCATCATGGGCAATCACTATCACTTGATTTTTAAACGACATGAGGTTTCAATCAGAGATATTATGCACCGGATCAACTCACATTTCAGCCGTTACTATAATCAGAAAAACAAACGCACTGGTCATGTTTTTGAAAATCGCTACAAAGGCTACCCTGTCAGTGATGATCGCTACCTGCTGTCACTACTTCGATACGTTCATCAAAATCCGGTGGCTGCAAAAATTTGCGGTCGGGTTTGTGACTATCGCTGGAGCAGTGATCAATACTATCGAAAAAACAATGATCTTAGTCTGGTGAACATCAATTTTGTACTGGGTATTTTTTGCGAAGAGCGCAGCAAAGCGATTCCGGCCTATTGTGAGTTTATGGATGCTGACAAACTGGAAATCCCGGTTGATTTTGAAGTACTTCCCAGAAATGAACCAGATAAAAAAACGGCTGAAGCGAACCCTCTGATTAAATCAGTCGATGATCGGGAGGATCATAAAAGCCAGTTAAGTCTGGAGAGGCTCTTAAAGGATGTTGCCGGTGATGAAGAAATATATCAGGCCATCAAATCAGGTTCCCGAAAACGGGCTCTAAGTGTTTTTAAAAAGAATTTTATCAAGCTGGCGATTAAAGAAAACTACACCATGCGAGAAATCGGAGATTTCATTTCAGTGAGTGAAGTGGCAGTCTATAAAATGTCGATAAAAGATTAAAGGGCGGTCAGGAGGCGTTATGGCATCAATTGTAAACAGTTTTGCGATTTCAGGGGTAGAGGCGTATCTCGTCGATGTTGAGGTTAAAACAATTACCGGCCAGCCGCTGATTGCCATTGTTGGTTTGGGTGATACCGCGATCAAAGAAGCCCGAGAGAGAGTTGAAGCGGCCATTAATGACAGTAAATATAAGTTTCCCCAGAAGAAGGTGGTTATCAACCTGGCTCCAAGTGATCTTAAAAAAAGTGGATCACATTTTGATTTAGCGATCGCTATCGGCATTTTGATTGAAACCGGTCAGCTGGTGCGGGTAAAAAAAGAGAAGTTCGGGATCATCGGCGAACTGTCATTAAATTCCCGGCTGCGCGCCTGCTCAGGAATCTTACCAATGGTGATTGCCGCCCGGAATGCCGGTGTTAAAAACATCATTGTTCCCCTGGATAATATCCAAGAGGCATCTCTGGTTACGGGAATACAGGTTTTTGGTTTTGATGCGCTAAAGGACGTGGTTGATTTTTTAGAAGATAAAAAAGTCTATCAGCCGAATAAAAAAAATAGCATCGCCGCCGCCCAGGATGACATCGATGGCATCGATTTTTGTGATGTCCAGGGACAGGATGGGTTGATTGAATATATTGTTGTGGCCGCTGCCGGTGGACATAATCTACTGATGATTGGATCGCCTGGCTGCGGGAAGTCGATGATTGCCAAGCGGATACCGACCATTTTACCGAGTATGACTGAAGCAGAAGCCCTGGAAGTGACAAAAATTTATAGCGTTGCGGGTATTTTAAAAGAAAAGAGCGGCTTGATAAAAAAACGGCCGTTTCGATCGCCCCATCACAATGCGTCAACCAACTCACTGATTGGCGGTGGTAAGGATGCCACTCCGGGTGAAATTTCTTTGGCTCACAATGGCGTGTTGTTTTTGGATGAAATCGCCGAGTTTGGTAAAAATACACTGGAATCGCTACGACAACCGATGGAGGATCAGCGGGTGACCATCTCGCGGGTCAAGTATACGAATACCTACCCGGCCAGCTTCATGTTGGTGGCTGCTATGAACCCTTGTTCCTGTGGTTATTATGGCACTGAACGCTGCAAGTGCACGGATTATGAAGTGATGAAATATCGTCAGAAAATTTCCGGGCCGATCATGGATCGGATGGATATTCAAAAATACGTGCGACCAGTTGATTTTATCGATTTGTCCAACGATTATCGGGGGGCTACCTCTGAAAGTCTGAGACAGCGGGTTGAAGCTGCTCGAAAAATACAACAGCAGCGATTTGCTAAAATGAAAGGGATCAACTGTAACGCCCAGATGGGAAATCAGCTGATTAAAGAATACTGTATTTTGGAAGATGACGGGAAGAAGCTGTTGATGATGGCTTATGAACGGTATCAGTACAGTGCCAGAGCTTATCACAAGTATCTCAAGGTGGCCAGAACCTTTGCCGACATGGATGGATCAGTAAAAATTCGCAAAAAGGATGTTGCATTGGCGATAATGGCCAGAGATTTAGAAAAGGATCGGGCCGGGTTGACGGTTCTGTAAGGTGAAAAATGGAATACTGGATCTGGCTAACCGAACTAAAGGGCATCGGCCCCATCACCCAGAAAAAATTACTGGACTATTTTAAAACGCCCGCTCGCATTTATGCGGCAGCTGAAGAAGAACTGCGATCCGTTCCGGGAATTGGTTCTTCTCTGGCGCAGTCAGTTTGTCAAGCCCATTCATTGGATGGGGCTTTTTCAGTTATGGATGAGTTAGCAAAGAAAAAAATGAAGGTGCTTGTATATGATGATCCCTTATATCCGGAACTGGCAAAAGCGTGGCCGGAAGCACCAATCGTTCTTTATTATAGGGGTACGATTCGAAATAATAGCATTGGAGTTGGGATTGTTGGTTCCAGACGCTGCTCGCTTTATGGCAAGCAGGTGGCAGTAGAAGCGGCTGACTACCTGGCGCATCAGGGCATCCCGGTAATCAGTGGCCTGGCTAAAGGCATTGATGGTTATGCCCACACCGCTTGCCTGAAGGCGGGCGGTTACACGATGGCATTTTTAGGAAATGGCCTGGATGTTTTTTACCCCAAAGAACATCGGGAGTTGCAGGCAGCCATTAGTGAAAATGGAGCGGTGATTTCTAAATATCTGCCTGGCACAACACCAAGGCCGGAAAATTTTCTCCAGAGAAATGGGTTGATCAGCAGCTGGAGTCAGAAACTGCTGGTGGTGGAAGCGGGGCGAAACAGCGGTGCCTTGAGCACCGCTTCGTTCGCTAAAGCACTGAATCGGGTTATCTTGGCACCGCCGCATGAAATTTATTGCGTGAGTGGCCAGGGAACGAATCAGTTACTTAAAAATGGTGCTTCGCTGTATCTAAAACCTGAGCAACTAAACTTGCAGGATCTAATGGAGAAGCCGGTTTTGACCCGAACCAATAAAACGAGTGGACAAATCGCAAATGCTACGGTCAATCATTCACAGAATCAGACGGAGAGAAAACTAACGCCCGATGAATCTAAGATCCATGCACTTTTGATCAACTCAGAAAAAACCATCCAACAGCTTGAAGCACTGACGGGAATCAATCAGGTGTTGCTGATTGAGCAGCTGGCGATTATGGAGCTGGAGGGATTAGTGGTATTATCCAGTAATGGGAGCTATTGTTTAATCAATTGATTTAAGGGGAACATTTCAATTAGAACATACGGTGCCGGTCACTTAAATTGATGAGCGGGATGGTTTAGAAACTAAAAATAGATTCTATTTGGCCTTGAAATAGTGTATAATACTAGCAATAGAGTAATTTTGAACGACGATTATTTTTAATAAAAGGCAGGTGAAATCATGACAAATGATGCATTTCAACAGATTGTCCTGGAAAAACTGGGTCAACTCGAAACCGGTTTAAATGGTATGAAGTCGGAACTCGGCGAAGTCAAAAACGATGTAACGGGTATCAAGACTGAGCTAGGCGAAGTCAAAAACGATGTAGCTGGTATCAAGACTGAGCTAAGTGAAGTCAAAAACGATGTAGCGGGTATCAAGACTGAGTTAGGCGAAGTCAAAAACGATGTAGCTGGTATCAAGACTGAGCTAAGTGAAGTCAAAAACGATGTAACGGGTATCAAGACTGAGCTAAGCGAAGTCAAAAACGATGTAACGGGTATCAAATCTGAGCTAAACGAAGTCAAAAACGATGTAACGGGTATCAAGACTGAGCTAAACGAAGTCAAAAATGATGTAGCGGGTATCAAGTTTGAGCTAGGCGAAGTCAAAACAAAACTCGATGCAGTCTGTGAGCAAACAGCGGTTTTAACAGAATTTAAGACCGATACAGCGCAGCACTTTGCCGATATCAAGGAAACCCTTGGGTTTGTGTTACATAAAGAAATCGAAAATGAACGGGAATTATATGTTTTGAAGATGAAGCAAGTAAAATAAAATTTTGTCAGTCCTTGCAAGTCGTCGTGATTCTTTTTTGCCTTGGGTGAAATGAAGGGAATTGTTATAAATATGAAAAAGAAATTATTGAGTTTGATTATTGGCTTATGTATCGTGTCTGCAGCGTTGTCAACCACTGTTTTTGCAGAGGAACCGGAGAAAACAGATGACGGATTTGGGGTTACTTATCGTACTCACATTGAGAACGAAGGCTGGGCTCAGGGGTGGATCAATGACGGCAATCTATCGGGATCAGAAGGCAAGGGACTGCGTCTGGAAGGAATCGAAATTGAATTAAACGGTAGCGTGCCCGATGATTTAGATATTCAATACCAGACACATATTCAGAACAAGGGCTGGTCTCAGAGTTGGGTGTCAAATGGTGATCTGTCTGGATCAGTGGGCGAAGGTTTAAGATTGGAAGCCATTGAAATCAGATTGATGGGAACCGACGCAGCGGATTATTCCGTTAAATACCGTACCCACATTCAAAATGAAGGTTGGAAACAGGGCTGGGTAGCTGATGGTACCTTATCTGGATCGGAAGGAAAGGGTCTACGTCTGGAAGCCATTGAAATCATGATCGTGGAAACGCCGGTTAAGGTTGCCTATGACAAATATCTTACCGTTCTTGCTCAGGTAAAAGAAGCCGATTATACTACAGTTACTTGGGCGGCCTATAAAAAAGTCGTGGATGCTAATGTGGTAACAAAGTCAGATATTGCCAACAAGATAACTGAAGCAACAAACGCGATTGAAAAAGCCCAGGAAAGCCTGGTCAAAAAGGCTGATCTGGATGTGTATTATGATGTCCTGGACACGGTTAAAGAAGCAGACTATACGCCAGAGTCATGGGCTGATTATCAAGCTATTGTTGACGCTAATGTGGTGACTACAGAGGATACCCAGGCCAAGGTCGATGCGGCGACGATTGCCATCATCAAAGCTCAGAAAAATCTGGTGAAGTATGCCGAGATGACCGCCTATAATGCCGCAATAGCCGCAATAAAGGAAGAACAGGTGAAGTCTGGCTGGTCAACCTATAAAGCAGTATTGGATGCCAATGTGGTAACACGGACAAACACCCAAACGGAGGTGGATGTGGCTACCGCAAATATTCTGGAAGCGCAGAAAATGCTGGTGCTTTATTCTGATTTAGCAGGTTTTAATGAAGCGATATCAATTTACGTGCAGTATGGTGCTGATGCGGCCAACGCACCTTATACTTTGGCGACCTGGAATGCCTACACTGCAAAATGCGAAATCTATGGCAGTTTGACAAATGGGGTGTGGGTATATGATGTGATCTCAAAAGATACCCTACAGGCGACTATTGATACAGCCACCGCTGACATAAATGATGATGTTGCAAAGCTCGTAAAAACGGCTGATCTGACCGCGTTTAATGCCGCAAAAAACATTAAAATCTCAGATGGACCCTATACCACGGCCTCGTTTACTGCTTATACAAATGATAACCAGGTTAAGGCCATTACAAGTATACCAGCTGAGACTCTCAAAGGCTATTCACAGAGTGTGGTGGATGGCTACACCGAAACCTTGCTTGCGCTTCAAAATGGCATTCTGGTTTTAGGCGCTGATCTGACCGCCTATAATGCGGCCTTACTGGCGGTTGTGGAAGCCAATTATACGGCGCCTTCATGGTCGACTTATCAGGCTGTAGTGATGGCTAATGTGATGACCGCTGATAATACCCAATCGGCAGTGGACTCCGCAACAGCAAAAATAGTTGCGGCTCAGAAAAATCTGATTTACTCCGGAGCGTATGTTATCTCCAAGGCTAAAATAAACACCTTTAATTTTGGGGTACAAACTGTGGGGGACAATATCCTGACCCGAGCGGGAGAAATGATGACCGCGGCAGGAATTGATAACGCAGATTATACCATCAGTTTTACTCGGATTGATTCGGGAACGGCAGTGATTGATCCAATAACCGGTTTGATAACGGATGTGGGCGACACCGTAGCAACAGTGACCTTTACGATCACCCCGGTTGATGGCGGAGTCGCTGCGACAACAGCTGATACAAATATATTTATTAATCCATAAACAAATTGAATCTAAAAATTAAAGCAGTGAATTCTTAGTGCAATTGTTCGGAGTAGCCGGGCAATTGCACTTTAAATTTATACTAAAATTTACTAAACAAATAGACAAGTAATGTCGATATCCTTATTGCACGATATGCAATAGAATGGATTAATCGATGAAATTCGATAATTAATGTGGTGACTTTACATAAATTGAAATAACGAACCAGAATTTAAGCAAGAAAGTGAGAGGGAAAATGAAGAAAAGACTCAAACAAAGCGTATGTCTGTTAATCAGTACGATGCTGATTATTGGTAGCTTGCCGATTGGCGTGCTGGCGGAGGAATTAAACCAACCGACCCAACCAACCCGGACAGAAAGCGTGGACAATCTGATTGAAAAGGCTTTTGAGCCAACTGAAACGGAGACGACGGCGTCCCCCGAAGCAGAAGTGCCGGAGACGGAACCAATCGCTCCCGACACGGATCAGAACGTTCCCGAGGAAGAGCCTGTTCTGACACCCCCTGAAGTTAACCAGAGCATGAATAAATCAGAAAGCCTGGCGGCGTCTGAAACCATGGAAACGATGGCGACCTCTGGTGATTATGACTATGATGTAATTGATGGTGTTGCGACCATCACAAAATACAGTGGCAGTGATCCAACGGTAAGCATCCCCGCTAACTTGGCCACTTATAAAGTGGTGGCGATTGGCGCTGGTGCTTTTAATGGCAACACAGATGTCCAGAAGATCATCGTTCCGATGACCGTCACCACCATCGCGTCTGGCGATGCAACCGCATCCTACACCTTTGGCAGTTGCAGTAGTCTTACCGAGGTAGTGATTCCAACCAGTGTAAAAACCATTGATGCTTACGCCTTTAACGATACAAGTGGGGTTAAAATCTCAGGTTACAAAGATTCCCAGGCCGAAAAATATGCCTTTGAGCATGGAATAACCTTCAATACCTTAAGCTTCGGTGCCACATTAACATCAAGTTTGCCATCGGGACAAAATATCAATACCGACATCACCCTGACTGCGGCAGCAACGGGTGGAACCGGCAGTCTGAGTTATCGATTCTCATACGATTTAGTCAAACTAGATGGAACACGCGTACCGGGTAATACCATACAAGATTGGTCCACGGTTAGCACAGCTCCGTTTACACTGTCTGAGGCTGGCATCTATACCTTTTATGTTGAGGTGGAGGATGGCGCGAATGTCACATGCAACACGATTATTGACAGCTATAAGGTAATCAACCAGCCACTTGTTGATTTTAATTCAAGCGTTTCATCCCCCCAGTATATCAACATTCCCATAAAATTTACTGCGACGGTAGCCGGCGGAACGGGACCATTTAGCTATGAGTTTTATCATACGATTGGTACCCAAACCATTGTTGATAAAACGGAAGCCAGTACATCTGCTACGTCGATGAACTGGGAAACAACGGGCCTAACCGAATCTGGCATTTATACCTTTTATGTAAAGGTAAAAGATGATCAGGGGCTTGAAACCATCAAAAAGATTACCGATTATAAAATTTATGACTATCTCAAAGTTGATGATTTTAAAGTTGATAAGGCTTCACCCCAGGAATTGGGAACCGAACTTAAACTGACTGCCACGGCTTCCGGCGGAAAAACCGAGAGCGAGTATAAGTTTTCTTATACAGTAGATGGAACAACCGAAGTGATCCAGGACTATTCAGATCAGTCCAGTATTACCTTTACGCCACCAAAGACCGGAACCTATATCTTTACAGTGGCGGTTACCAATGCTTATGGAGCGGTAAAATCGCTAGAAGTTACCGGGTATATTATCCAGGATACCCCGGAAATCGGCAACTTTACTGCCGCCAAAGATGATGGATCATTCTTCTATCTTGGCGATTCAGATGGTGTAATTCTTAACGCGGAAGCAGCTTCAGGTGGAACAGGAGCTTACACCTATAAGTATTTTTATCAAATCGGTACAGATGCCAAAACTGAAATTACCGCTGCTGATAGCACCAAGAACAGTTATGCGTTTTTCCCCCTAACCGCAGGGACCTATACTTTTTTTGTGGAAGTGTCAGATGTCAATAATTTAACTGCTAAACGACAGGTTAGCAATTATGTGGTTTATCCTGAATTAGAGGGAACACTGACCTTTGATACCCCGCAAAGCCGTGAAGCTACGGTAAAGTTCACCGCTAACGCAAGTGGTGGGAAATCAACCTACAAATACCAGTTTTTTTATAAATTAAAGACAGAAACCGACGATCAATACATTCCCATGTCATTAGAACCAACATCGACTAAAACGATGAGCAAATTTTTCGGTGAACATGGCGATTATGAGATAAAGGTGGAGATTAGCGATAGCAACGGCGTGCAAACGACAATAGAAGAAGACTTAACAATCAATAATAACCCCTTGATTAGTGATTTTAAAACGACTGGCGATGTCTTTTATGTTGGCACACCCATAGATATAATAGCTGAAGTCGATCCCGTTATTGCCAGTTCAACTCTTATTTTAACCGGAAAGATCGGGAGTAGTTTAATCACCATTCCCAATTCTGAGATTACCACGGTAGCGACTACCAATACATTTACTTTTACACCAACGACAGCGGGCACCTATACTTTTACCGTCACCCTGAAAAACCCGGATGGGACAATAGCTGATACCAAAACCATGAGTTCCATCAAGGTTCTGGCAGCTCCATCAGCCAAAGCGGTAAAGGTCAGTAAAACCAGTGGCGTACTATTGGGTGATGTGGTTAAACTGACTGCCAGTGGAACCGGTGGGAAAGCCGCGTATCAATATAAGTTTTATGTCAAAAAACCCAGTGATATTAGTCCGATAGCTATCAATACAACTTTTGCGACAGCAAAGACAGTCAATTATCCGATGACTGAAGTAGGTGAGCACATCTTCTATGTCGAAATCATGGACGCCAATAATCAACCGAGTGGCAATATCGATGAGTCAGCCAGTGTTCCGGTTAAGGTCACTAATCCGGCGGTGATTTCGGATTTCAACGCAGATAAGGTGAAAACAGACCCCGCCGACACAGCAGTTGTGTACCAAAAGGATTCGGTTCAGTTGAGTGCGAAACTGGAAAATGCCAAAGGCGATGGTGATCTGAGTTGTGTTTTTTCCTACAAACAGGGAAGAAGTTGGGTGAAGATTGGTGACACTGTCAATGTAGCAGGAACAGGAACCAATCGGGTCGCGCTGGCCAGCGCCAAATTTGTGCCACCAATGGCAGGAAGCTATACCCTGATGGTGGAAGTGACCGACCAACAAGGAACCAAGGTGACTAAAAAAATTACCAGTTACAAGGTTTTATCGCTGGGAACCGCCAAAGCGGTTAAGCTTAGTAAAACCACTGGTTTACTACTGGGGAGTACCATCAAACTGACCGTTTCAGCCAGCGGTGGAAAAACCCCTTATACCTATGACTATTATGTAACCGGACCGGATGGGGTTGAAACAGCGATTGTCAGCACTAAGGATAAAACGACATCATACCAATTAAATGAGGTCGGTAACTATACATTTTCCGTAAAAGTAACTGATTTAAACGGTATTGTACTGGCAGATACAGTAGATACAATTAGCCAGACGGCGGCCGTGACCAACCCGCCGGATCTTAAACCCTTAACCGTTGAAAAAGATCAGAGTGTTGGCTCACACACCGCGACACCAGTAGCCTATGAAAATGATACCTTAATTATTACGGCCGAGAAAAATGGATCAACAGGATTTCAGGATATTACCTATGTTTTTGAGGCCAAACAGGGACGCACTATTGTTGATAAACAGGAACAAACGAATAACGGTGTTTTTGAATTTGATAAAACTAAACCAGGAAGCTATACCTTCACGATCACCGCAACTGATAGTATCGGCTCTAAAGATGTAGTAAAAAAATCCAGTTACAAGGTTTTATCGGATGTCACCACCAAATCGATCAAGGCGAACAAAACAACCGATCTGATTGTCGGGGATATCATTAAACTGACAGCTGCTGGTAGTGGTGGGAAAACCCCTTATACCTATGAGTTTTATTATTATCTGGATGGCGGAACAGTCCCACAGGCAGTTCCCAGTAGTAATCCGAAGTCAAAAACCGTAACCTTTGCGATGCCAACCAAGGGCAATTACAAATTCCATGTCATTGTCACTGATGCCAATGGTGTGAAATGTACCAATTATGATAACCAGGATGTCAGTGCCATCGCAACGGTTGGCAATCCGCCGGTGATTGAAAGTTTGACCCCGTCAAAGGCCAAGGGTTCAGCAGTTTATCCGGGTGATGCCGTTATTCTTACAGCAAAAGTAAAGTCGGGAACAGGATTGATTGACCCGGAATTTGATTTTTATTACATGCAGGGGAGTAATCGGGTGACGATTCCAATCACCACCCCAAGTACAACAGCCGACCCTTATACCGCAGCAGCAACCTTTACACCAACGTTAACAGGTTCCTATAATATTTGTGTGGACGTCTTTGATGGAACGAATACGGCTACCTATAAAATCAGCGGCTATAAGGTGTTGCAGGGGCTGGCAGTAAAGAGTTTTAAGACCGATAAGCTTTCTGGTGTCAACATTGGAACAACAGTTAAGCTGACTGCTGCCGCTACTGGTGGCAAAAGCCCATATTCATACGAGTTTTATTATTACTATCAGGACGAAACAACTCCACAGACAATCAAAGCCTATTCAACCAGCAAAACGGTTAACTTCATTCCTCAGCAACCGGGCTTCTATAGCCTTCATGTCCGTGTGAAGGATGCGACTGGTAGAGTGTGTACAGAAGATTACGAAGGCAGTATTCTAGACTTTGAGGTCGTTGATCATCCGGTGGTTAAATCTTTTACAGCAAACCTACCATCCGGACAATATGTAGAAACCCCGATTGAGTTGACAGCAGCGGTTGTTGGCGGGAAAACACCGTACACCTATACCTTTTCTTATCAGTTAAACGGTGGAGCAGTTACCCCGATTGAGTCAACAGATAATAAGGCTGTCTTTACCCCGACACTAAGTGGTACCTATACCTTTATCGTGACCGTACAGGATGATAATGGCAGTCCACAGGCAAAGAGTAAAATTGAAAAATATATGGTTTATGCAGTGCCGAGTCTCAAGACTTTTACGGTTGCTAAGGATACCATCGTTCTAGGCAGTTCGGTATCGTTAAGAGCAACGGCTGAAGGCGGACTGAAGCCCTATAAATACAAGTTTACTTATTCTAAAGACGGCGGAGTCGAACAGACAATTCGGGATTATTCAACCACTAGCGCCATCTATTATGTTCCCAAAGAAACGGGTACTTATACGGTAAAGGTCTATTTACAGGATAAGAATGGCCGAGAAGCTGAACAAGAAGGGGATAAAACCATTACGGTTAGTTAAAACCCCGTAAACACCTGGGATATGTACAGTCGCTTGTGTTCTAAATTAAAACAAAAAAACAGTCCGTTTTAAGCTGATTTTGCAGTCGGGCTGTTTTTTGAGTGTTGTAGAGTTGAAAATGAGACTGAATAGTCATCGATAGTTATGTTGAAATAGAAGGGAGTTAATATGAAAAAAAGGAGTCTGCGAATATTAGAAATTGTGATGATGCTATTATTGGTATTTTCTGGCAATGTTATGGCTGAAAACGAAATGTCGTCTCAGACAGATTTAACCGCAAGCAAAGAGCTTCTTGGGATTACCACCAGCCAGGTAACAGGGATTACATATCGAACCCACATCCAGAATGTCGGCTGGGAAAGTAGCTGGCAGACCAACGGGCTGCGATCTGGAACCGAAGGACAGAGCTTGAGATTGGAGGGAATTGAAATCAAGCTTACCGGTGATGTACCGGATGGCGCAAAGATTGAGTACCTCACCCATGTCCAGAATCAAGGCTGGGAAAAATACTGGTCGAATAATGGCAATTCCGCCGGTAGCCAAGGAATGAGTCTGCGGCTGGAAGGCATTCGGATACGCCTGGTTAATATGCCCGATTATTCAATTGAATATCGCACTCATATTGAGAATGTCGGCTGGGAAACCATTTGGGCTAAAGATGGCGAAAGCTCAGGAACCGAAGGCAGGGGTTTGCGGCTAGAGGGAATCCAGATTCGGATTAGCAAAGAAGATGCCGATTTGACCGACTATAATAAGGTGCTGGCAGTGGCTAAAGAAGCAGCGCGTTCCGATTATACCACCTATTCGTGGTCGAACTTACAAACGGTTATCAATGTCAATGTTATGACGGTTAAAAATAACCAGACTGAAGTCGATGCTGCAACCAATGCCATCAAGACAGCGTACGACGCACTAGAATCATTGACGGCAGCCAGGGTTTATGACAGCGCCGGAACCTATGGTATAACGGGGAGTATGGAAACGGTTAATCAGGATGTGGTCATACAGGCGAGTGGGGTAACTTTGCAGAATATGCGCATCACAGGAAATCTGATCATCTCCGAAGAGGTTGGATTGGGAACCGTAACGCTAAATAATATTGTGGTTAGTGGAGAAACGTACGTTCGTGGTGGCGGGAAAAACAGCATTCATATCAATGGCGGAAGCTATAAACGGATCACCATTCAGGAAACAGCCAGTGGTCAGGTCCGAATTGTTGCAAAAAATGCGGCGGGATTGGATGTGATAATTTCTGAGGCGGCCAGCGGTGAAGAGCTGATCCTGGAGGGTGACTTTGATCAGATTACTGTAAATGCAGCTAAAATGAAGCTGTCAACCCGAAGTGGAACAACCATAGCGGAGATGACCGTGACGCGGGCTGGTGCAGGTAGCCAAATAAGTCTTGACAGTGATAGTCGAGTGGAAAGTATGATTTTTAACGGCAAGGCAGATGTCAAGGGACAAGGGGCAATTGGTGAGTCCCTGGTTAACGCCGATAGCGTAACCTATGAGAAAGCACCGGAAAAACAAACGGTGGGAAAAACAGTCAAGATTCCACCGGTATCACCGCCGATACTGGTTTCAGGCGTTACCTTATCGGCTTCTGACGGAGCCACCAGTCTTGTGAAAGGCAAAACCCTACAGTTAAGCGCAACGGTGAGCCCGACAAATGCAGCCAATAAAAGTGTGACTTGGTCAGTCATAAATGGAACTGGTAGCGCTACGGTTTCAAGTTCCGGTTTGGTGACAGGGGTTACAAATGGAACGGTGACAGTGAAAGCTACAGCAAAAGATGGTACCGGCAAAAATGGCACGTTGAGTCTGATTGTTCTGGATTCGGCTTCCGGCACGATTGAAACGGCGTCGTCGATCATTGCTGGTGCGGTTGATCCGAGTTTTGAGATCAACCTGATAAATGATACCTTTACAACAGCAGCAACCACAGTTAGTAACTGGACGATCGCGATGGGATCAAGCGGTTTATCAGTTGCTTCGATTACCCGAAATAGTGATACCCAGCTCACCATTAATACGACAGGGACAGCAGCGGTTGGATCGATTTCTTTCACGGCTAAAGCTGGGGCCTTATCAAAAAATATGGTAAGTAATGCAGTATCGATTGTGGTCAGTCCCATCAAAGTCGGCAGTATTGTTGTTATTGGGACGGGTTCAGCCACAACCGTCTCCAGTAACAGCAGTCTCCAAATGATGGCCACGGTACTGCCAAGCAATGCCGCAAATAAAAATGTGGCTTGGACGGTAACAGGCGGAACCGGAACAGCGACGATTTCGTCAACCGGGTTGTTGATTCCCGCTCAGGCCGGTACGGTAACAGTGCGGGCAACAGCAACAGATGGTTCGGCTGTCTACGGGACGGCTGTTATCACGATTCAGGCAATTAGTCCCGGAGAAATTACCAGCACCACCAGTATTTCAATTGGGGCAACAAACCCAGCGATCGTAGTGACACTGACCAATGACACTTACTCAACTAATGCTGCTTCAGTGGCATTGTGGGATATTAACGCCGGTACAACCGGGCTGACAATATCAGGGGTAACACGAAACAGTAATACTCAGGTCACCATTTCGACATCAGGTGTAGCCCAGGATGGGATCATATCAATTCAGGCCAAGGCTGCTGCGTTAACAAAAGCGGCAGCCAGTAATCCCATAACCATTACGACCGGGAAAATCACCTTAACCGGGACAACCATTTCCGGCAGCCCGGTTGTCGGAAATGTGCTAAGCTCAAACCTGACACCGACCGGGGCGGCGGCAACCTACCAGTGGCAACGGTCCGACAACGAAAGTGATGGCTATAGTGATATAAGCGGTGCAGATTTGGCAACCTATACGCTGGTCAATGCCGATGAAGGTAAGTACCTTCGGGTTACTGCAACCGGCACCGGAAATTACGCCGGTGTGGTAACAAGTGCGGCGGTTTTAGGTGTCAACCCGGCAACGGTGTCGCCAACGGTAGCAACCTTTAACAAAGCGGCACAGGCTGATATGGTGATTACCCTGACGCCCAACGGAAAAATGGTCACCAGTATCAGCGATGGCACCAATACCCTTGAAAAAGATACCGATTATACCGTCGTTGATAATACCTTTACCATAAAAAAAGAGTATCTTGAAGCCAAAATAAATGGAACTGTGACGTTGACCTTTATTATGAGCAATGGCACAAATCCCAGTGTCGCAATTACGATAACCGGGGTGTTACCGGGTGATGCAGCGGTTACACCAACGATCGCCAGCTTTGATAAGTCATCCCCGGTAGATCTGATATTTACCCTGACTCTTAGCGGACGAACCTTCACAAAGGTCAGCAATGAAGCGACCGATCTTGTTATTAATACAGATTATACGGTGAGTGGAAATGTAGTGACCATTAAAAAAGACTATTTAACTAGCAAAAATGCTGGTGACCTGACGCTAACCTTTGTAATGAGTGGCGGCATAAATCCGACCGCAACCATAACCATTAGTGAGGATTTGACAGCACCAGTCTTCGTTACTGATTATCCGAAAGCAGTGAACATTTTGACAACAAGCCTTGATTTGCAGGTTAAAATGAACGAACCTGGGACCGTCTATTACAAGGTGGTGGCAAATAATAGTACCGCACCATCGGTTGATGAGGTCATATTAGCAAATAATCCGATTACGGTTTCAGGAACCGATGAGGTTAGCCTTACGATAAATAGTGGGCTTATAGCCAACACCGATTATGATATCTACCTGGTTGCTCAGGATGATGAAACAACACCAAATAGACAGGCGAGTGTCACAAAGCTTGAAGTCACAACCGCATCATAACTAAACGGTGAAAGCAATACATTCTTCAAACAAAATGACAGAGCTAAAAACATCGTTTAGGTGGGGATATTTAGCAAAAAAAGTAAGCAATCAATTTATGGTTTTTGCGCAAATAAAAAAGGATATCTTTCGGTATCCTTTTTTGTTAAAGAAAAATAGAGTTTTGTCGATTACATAGGTAAGCGTTTATTCTTGGAGATTTAGAAAGTGCTTTTTGTAAGCAGGAAAAGTGATGCAATCATGTGATGATCTCGATCAGGGATTGCAAATGCGCTTAAAAACGTGTAGAATTGAAGTATAAAACGAGATGAGGAGTCCGCAGATGATAAAAAAAATAAAAGATAAGGATAGAGGAAAAAGCATGAAAAGAATGGGTGTCCCGATTTTATCGACGGCATTGCTGATTTCCATGGCATGTTCGTCAGGGGTTTATGCGGCTGATGGAACCCTTGACACCTCAGCGGCTTACGGCGTACAGTATAAAACGCATATTCAGGATATCGGTTGGGAAGGCTATTGGGTTACGAATGGTGATTTATCCGGGACAATCGGACAGGGCAAACGTTTGGAGAGCTTACGGGTTGAACTTGTCGGTGGCGTTCCGGTAACGGCGAATATACAGACCTATGTTCATGTTCAAAATAAGGGTAATTTAGGTCCCTTTGTCATGGGAAACATGGCCGGGACTGAAGGTCAGGGCCTGCGTCTGGAAAGCATCCGGTTGGTACTAAATAATCTTCCTGGCTATACTCTTCGTTATAATGTTCAGGTACAGAATGAAGGCTGGCTGAAGGATATTAATGACGATGCGACTTGGTTTATAAGCGGCGAAACAGCAGGCACAGCAGGAAAAGGATTGCGATTGGAAGGAATCCGGATCAAACTGGTAGCGGTTGATGAAAACATGCAGGCTTATTATTCGGCCTTGGCTGCTGTTAATGAATACGACTATACCAAGGCGTCCTGGGCGGATTATCAGGATATAGTCAATGAAAATATCGTTGATTCGGAAAATACGGTTGATGAGATTAAAACAGCCACTAGAAATATTAAGGCAGCTCAAGGTAATCTGGTCAAAGGTAAAATCATGTCCGGATATATTACTGCCCTTCAGGCTGTCAATGAAGCTGAATATACCCCTTCATCCTGGTCTGATTATATGATGGTGGTGGAAGACAATGTGGTCGATCAAGACAACACTCAAGCGGAAATCAATATGGCAACCCTTAATATTATGGATGCTCAAAAACAGCTTCAGTTTAAGGTAAACCTGACTGACTACGAAAAGGTACTGGCATCAGTCCGGGAAGAAGACTATACCGAACCATCCTGGTCAGTGTACCAGAATGTCTTGACCGCTAATGTTATGACCGAAGCAAATAGCCAGATTGAAGTGAATACTGCAGTGAATCGGATTAAACTGGCCCAGAATAAAATGGTGCGAAAGTTTGACTTTTCGGCATACAATGCACTTCTTAATGCGGTGAAGGAAGACGATTATATTGAATCATCTTGGTCGGTTTATCAGTTAATCGTTGATGATAATCAGGTTGATGAGGATGATACCCAGACCGATATCGAAACTGCGATTAAAAATATTGAAGCTGCTCAGGCGCGACTGGTAAAAAAGGCCGATCTTAAATATTATCAGGCAGCTCTTGATGCAGTCAATAAAAATGATTATACCACGGCCTCCTGGACGGAATATCAAAAAGCCATCAATACAATCATTGTAAATGTGACCAGTAATCAGGATGTGGTCAAAGCTGCGGTTGAAAATATCCTTGAAAACCAGAAAAAACTGGTACCTGCAGCGGATATGACCTATTATGAAATGGCTCTTGAAGCCGTTGGGCGTGATGACTATACCTCGGCCTCGTGGTTGGCCTATCAAAAAGTCGTCGATGCTAATGTCGTAATTCCGACGGATGGTCAGGAAGCGGTCAACCAGGCGATTCTAAATATCGAAGCAGCGCAGAAAAAGCTGGTGAAGGGTGCCAATCTTGATACTTACAAGGAAGTGCTGGCAGCGGTCAACAGTGATGGCTATACTTCGGCCTCCTGGGATAAATACCAGAAGGTAATTAGTAGAAATGTTATGACGGGAGATAAAACCCAGGCTCAGGTCGATGCGGCAACCGAAAAAATCCGGATCGCCCAGGCCGCACTAATTGAACGCGGTAGTCTGGATTTACCTGGCGGATATAACGAAACGATTGCCTCAAAAAGCGAGATTGATTATACCTCGACTTCCTGGGCAACCTATGACAAGGTGCTTAATTCCAATTATATGGATGCCGATAAATCTCAGGCTCAGATTGATACTGCAGTTCGAAATATTAAAAGAGGCCAGTTGGGTCTTAAAAAAGCGGGAGATCTAACGGAGTACCTGTACTTAGTCGAAAACAATAAGAACCTTGGAATCCCGATGGTACAAGGACAATATACATCGGCTACCTGGAATGTTTATCAGAAGATTCTTGACAAAAATGAAATGAATCGTGACAAAACCCAGACCCAGATTAATTCGGCGGTGGTAGCGATTGAACGGGCCCAGAAAAATTTGAAATTAAAGGGTGACATGACAGAATATAACGCTACCCTGGCTCTAGTGAAGGAAGCGGACTATACCGTTGCCAGCTGGTCGGCTTATCTAAAGGTGGTTATGTCGAAAGACAATTACATGAATGGCGATAATGATGAATCAGCGATAAAAGTAGCAATTGGTAATATTAAGCTGGCACAAACGACTGTGCTTAAGAAAAAAGGCAATGTCGATGATTATAATCGACTGATTGCCAAGTATGTGGGCCAACAGGATAAATTTACAACCAAGGGCTGGAATGCTTATATGGCAGTATTGGCCAAATATGTGATGACAACGGAAAATACCCAGGATCAGATTCAGTCAGCGATTACCTTTATCACTCTGGCGCAGGAAGAACTGCTTAATAACCCATCGGCCTACTTAGGCGAATACACGCGGGTGCTGGGATTAGTAGATGATGAAAGTTCCTATACGCCGGAATCATGGACGGCTTATATGGTAGTTGTCAATAAGTATCGAAGTATTACTAAGGATAGCCTTCAGAGTGATGTGGATAAGGCAACAGCGGCCATTTTAAAAGCGCAGTCAGATACCTTAGTCAGACAGAATGGCACCGAACTAAAAGCTTTCCAAAAGGTATTGGAACTGTATCAGAATAACTATCGTTCCGGTTCCGGTAATTTCTATGAGATCAATAAGAGGATCAGCAACTGGGAAATTTATGAACAGGCAGTGTTGCGCTATGCCAGCTTCTATGAAGATTACACCTGGAAGCCGTCGGCGATTACCACCCTGAGTAAGCCGGAAGAAATTACCGCGGCAACCAATGCGATTGATATAGCGATTCGGGCATTACGACCCAAGACAGAGCTAGGTTTGGATGGGGCGATTGCAAGCTACGAAGCAGTCAAAGCGGCAGCGATCCCCTGGAATAATGCGGCAATTGCAATGGAGTACACAGAAGATAGTTTTGAAGCTTATGCAACCATCTGCAGAGCTAATGATTTACAGAACCTGATCATTGATTCGACGGGAACCCTGATGACCCCAACCCTGATTAACAATGCCGCAGCAAATATTCAAGGGGCAATGGATTATAAAAAGCCGGTTCTACGGGCAAAAGATGGCGATGTTCAGAAGTTCCAGTTTGAAAAGAACTGGTACACTGAATTCAAGAAGGATTACTATACTAAGGCGCGTTGGACAGCTTATGAATCAAAAATTACAACTACGTATTATGATCTGGATCATCCGGAAAATATAGAGCAAACAAAGATTCAAGCCGATACCAACACCATTACGGCATTACGTGAAGCGTTAATCTACAATGCTTCGTACATCATGGAACAGGCGCGAATTACGGCAACCAATTTAGGTTCGTTTAGTGTTAGTGGTACGCAGAATAATGTGATTGAAAGAACAAAAGCACTGATGAGTGGTATTAGTGGTTTGGAAAACTTTAATATTGCCAACTACAGCGTGACCTATATGCAAATAACCGGTGATGGAAAGGGAACAGCAACTATTAATCCTGATGGAAGCATCGCTTCTATCGGAGATGGCAAGGCGACGGTTAAAATCAGTATTCAGGCCTTAAATGATACTGTTTCAACTGAAATTGTAACAACCGGAGAACTGACACTCACTATTATTCCCTAAGAATTTGATCTTCTTGCAAAATGATGATTCGATGATTAAACAAATTTTTGTAACAGATCTGAAGGTATACCTTCAGATCTGTTTTTTTTACTGGTAATAAGTTGGTGATGCGAAGAGTCATAAACATAAAAAGGGCTTAAAGTCATGACTTTAAGCCCTTTTTATGTTTAATTCATGTAATCACGAAACTTCGTTCACTACAACTTCCATCCCGGCCAGATCAAACCCGTCCTCACAGTAAACCGAATAGCCATAGGTTCCGGCAGTCCAGGTGGCCAGACCGGCTTTTCCGTCGTCATACTGGAATAGAACTGCCGCTCCGGCAGTAGTGGTTTTGGTCTGACTGTTACTAAACTGAGTATAAACCCCGGCGATGTTTTCCATCCCGGAGTCAGCCTTTCGAGTCGTGTAGGCCACACCGTCCAGAGTAAAATCAGCCTGAGCAAGATTGTCAGCAATGGTAAAGTATTTTACATCCGTAATCCCGGTGGGTAAGCTTTCAAAACTAAAGCCGATGGCTTCCTTAATTGCTTCCAGGGACGCCTGTTCCACCATCGGGTTGGAAATTTCAGTTTTGGAATCATCTTTTTTCTCAGCAGCTGGTGTGCAGCCGGTAAAAAGAAGGGCAGTAAGAGAAATAAGAATCAAGCTGACAAAGATTATTTTCTTTGATTTCATAGAGCACCTCTCTTTAATTATGTGATAGGGGTTCGTTTTCTTGTCATGTGATTGATAATTATTGATGGCGATTGGGAATAACCAAGGGGTCAGACCCTCGCCCCTGTGACCCAGGATTAGCAGAGTAGTAAAAATTTTAACCAGCTTAACGCATTAGTTCGTAGGGGGGGGTAGTACCCGCCCGCACACCGTAACCAATCATATCGGGCAGTCCGTCTTCTGGGCCACATGAGTAAAATGACTTTTGCCACTGGCATAATCAGCCACGCATTGGCCATGGCCCAGTAGCTTAAACTTGTAACTCAGCAGTCCATCAAGCCCCACCGGGCCGCGGGCGTGAAGTTTGCCAGTGCTGATTCCGACCTCGGCGCCAAAGCCAAACCGGAAGCCGTCGCTGAAGCGGGTGGAACAGTTCCAGAATACTCCGGCAGAATCCACCAGCGTCATAAAGGTTTGGGCAGTCGCTTCGGTGGTGGTTAAAATCACATCGGTATGACCGGAGCCATAGGTGTTGATGTGATTAATGGCAGCAGCCAGATCAGGAACAATTTTGATTGAAAGGATATAATCGAGGTATTCGGTTTTCCAGTCCACTTCGGTAGCCGCTTCCACTGGGATAATCGCCTGGGTGGCGGGATCACCCTTGATATGAACACCCTTTGCTTCGAGTGCGGTTTTAAGTGTTGGCAGTAGCGCCGCCGCAATTTTTTCATTAACCAATAGCGTTTCCAAGGTATTGCAGGCGGCTACATATTGCGTTTTGGAATCAACGATAATTGCCACAGCTTGCGCCAGATTGGCGTCCTCATGTGCATAAACATGGCAGATCCCGTCAGCATGTCCCATTACGGGGATGTTGGAATTGTTCATAATATATTGAACAAAGTGATTAGAGCCCCGGGGAATAATCAGATCAATATACTGATCCAGAGCCAGCATGGCCGTGACGTCTTCGCGGGTTTCCAAATTTTGAATCCAATTAGTGGGCAGACCTACTGAGGCAGTGGCCTCATGAATGATTTTGGCGAGAATACGATTGGTTTCCAGAGCTTCGCGGCCACCTTTTAAGAGGACGGCATTGCCGCTTTTAAGACAAAGCGTGGAAATCTGCACAAAGGCATCGGGACGGGATTCAAAAATTACCCCAATAACGCCAATCGGACAGGTGACCTTGTAGAGATCAAGACCTTCATCCAGTTGTGTTGAGAGCTTGGTGGCCCCCAGAGGATCGGTGAGCTCGATCAGGCTGTGAATGCCCTCGATCACGTCATTGATTTTGTCAGCATCAAAGGTCAGGCGTTTAAGCAGTGGGGCGCCCAGCTTTTCCTCTTGAGAGCGTTTCATATCCGCCAGGTTGGCGGCGACAATGGCGTAGGTATTTTCTTCTAGTGCTTTGGCAATGGCAAGTAAACCAGCGTTTCGTGTTTTGGTATCGGTAGCGGCCAGTAAAATGCCGGCTTCCCGGGCAATTTTGCCCAATTGTTCCATTTGCATTGGCGTTTCCTCCTTATTTCGCTAATAAATTATCACGGATCTTTTTAAAATCTTTCTCCCGTAAATCGGTTTTTTCCATTAAATAGGTTTCAACATTTCCAAAATGAGTGTTGACATAATCCATCGAAGTCTTTAGCCAATCCGGCTTGACACCGTAAAATTCCCAGAGGTGATAATTCTCGATGCCTAATTCCTCGGACATGATATTGCCCAGGAGGTTATAGCTTTCGTCGAAGGTCAGGTTGGTAAGGGTGTAATCAGAAAGGATCACATCCTCTTTTACGCCTAAAATGCTTAAAATCAGATAAGTCATAAAACCGGTGCGGTCCTTGCCGTTGGTGCAATGGTAAAGAATGGGGGATTCAGAAGGTTCAGTTAAATACTTAAGCACCTCGGCGAAGCGTTGGGCCCGATCTTCGGTCTGGAGCTTATAGATACGACGCATAAAGGCATCCACCATGCCCGGCTGGGTAAAATCTTTGTGATCCAGTCCCATATCATCGCCGGAGAAAATTGGCAACAGGTGATACTCGGCTGTTTTGGGCAGGCGGTCAACCTGTCGTTCGGCTTTGGATTTGTTTCTAAAATCAAAGACATGTTTGAGTCGCAGCGCGGCAAAATAAGACACATCTTTATCGGACAGATGGGCCAGTTCTTCACTGCGGATAACCTTTCGCCATTTTATCTTTCGGCCGTCCATTCCGGTATAGCCGCCGATATCCCGAATATTAATCGAGTTTTCGAGTTGGATCAGACGTTTGCCGAGCTGGGTTTCGTCACAGAAGATGAGGTTATTTTCATCTTTGAAGTTATATAGGATTCGTCCGTTTGGCGCAATCAGACCCGGATAGGCGTTTTTTTCCTGATCGGCTTTTGGGGCAGGATGAACCTCTGCCGGGAGAATTGTTTTAAGTTGCTCTGGATCGATGCGTGCCGCGGTTTGCTGGTTTGCCGCTTTAGAACCTGCGGCCTTGATCGCTTTAGAGGCAGGCTGAGCGGTAGTGATGGTTTTTGACGACTTCTTTTTGTCAAGCAGTTTTCGTACCAGAAAATAGGCTGGAACGATTGCAGCTGCGCCGGCAATGATGGCAATGGTGGTTACTTTTTTCATTGATGATTTCCTTTCTGTGACTTCGTTTAGTTTCTAATTATAGGTAATGACTATGTTATAATTATAGCATAAATCAAAGAAAAAAAGTCTTTAAAATGCGAGGAGAATGAATGAATACCACAAAAACTAAGGCGTTAGGTAGTCAACCCAAAAATACACTAGGTATTTATTGCCATATCCCTTTTTGCAAAAAAAAATGTGCCTATTGTGATTTTACTTCTCTTTCCGCCCAGAGCGAGGAGCGGATTGGGGAGTATTTTGATGCACTGGAAAAGGAAATAAGACGTCACAAGGAAATCAATGGTGTTTTACCGGCTGTGGACACCATCTATTTGGGGGGCGGTACCCCATCGTCGATTGCACCCGGTTATATTGAAAAAACATTGTCTCTTATAAAGGAAGTCTTTGTAATTGAGGATACGGCGGAAATCACCATTGAAATTAATCCGGGAACCTTAACAGAAGAGAAGGCCAGCCGCTATAAGAAAGCGGGGATCAATCGGATCAGTATGGGTCTGCAGGCCTGGCAGGACTTTCTGCTTCAAATCCTCGGTCGGATTCACAGCCAGTCGGATTTTATTAAATCGATGGAAATTTTAAAAAACGTCGGTTTTTCAAACATCAGCGTCGATGTGATGGTCGGTTTACCGGGTCAGAAACGATCGGATGTGATGGCGACACTGATCGCGCTGATGTCTTTTGCGCCCACCCATCTGTCGTGCTACAGCTTAATTTTAGAGCCGGGTACCCCGATGGCCAATTGGGTCGCAGCGGGGCAGCTAAATTTGCCCGATGAAGATGAAGAGCGGGAAATGCACTGGGCAGTCGATGCGTTTCTAAAAGAGCAGGGTTATGACCATTATGAGATTTCCAGTTACTGTAAGCCCGGCTATCAAAGCCGCCACAACATTAAATATTGGGAACTGGTGCCCTATCTGGGCTTTGGTCTGGGTGCCCATGGTTATTTTAATAGTCGGCGCTATGGTAACACCAATGCACTAAGTCAGTATATCGATGTCATCAAGGCCGGAGAATCCCCAGCAACATTAGAAGCTGAGATGACGCCCCGGGAAATGATGAGTGAGTGGATGTTTTTAGGTTTGCGTAAGCTTTGCGGCATTCGGGATAGTGATTTTTTTGCCCGTTTTGGCCAAAGTTATTGGGATCGATATGGTGAGGTCATAAAGCCGCTGATTGCTGATGGTTTGCTTAATTGGGATGGGTCATTTTTAAAGCTGACACCAAAAGGACAGGATTTTGGAAACCAGGTATTTATGGCTTTTCTATAGATGAAATCAGATCAAAAAAATATCTTAAGAAAACTTTAAAAGGTGAGCAAGCTATTATAGAAACTAGTTGACAATGTAGGGGGTAGGATGTTATATTTAACTCAGATGTTAGCACTCGATTATTGTGAGTGCTAATAACGAGGTGAATCATGGAACTTAACGCACGTAAAAAGAAAATACTTGAAGTGATCATCCGTGATTATATTAATACGGCCGAGCCGGTTGGCTCCCGGACCCTTTCAAAAAGATGTAACCTGGGTATCAGCCCGGCCACCATCCGAAATGAAATGGCAGATCTTGAAGAGTTAGGTTTTTTAGTTCAACCCCATACCTCTTCGGGACGGATTCCGACCCAGCAGGCGTATCGTTATTATGTGGATGAAATCATGGAGATTCAGAAACTTGAGAAGATGATCCGAACGGATATTCATCGGGGTTTTCTGGATCATACCACTGAACTGGGGCTGACGATGTCCCATACGGCGCAGGTTCTGTCTCAGCTAACCAATTACACAGCAGTGGTTCTGGCACCTCGGGTTACAAATTTTAACTGTAAGCATGTTCAGATTGTTTCATTAATTAAAAACAGGGTACTTATGGTAGTAGTGACCCAGGAGGGGATGGCCAAAAATATTGAGGTAACCCTTTCTCAGGAGGTAGACGCGATTCTGGCGCTAAAGCTTTCCAATGTGATTAATGGCTTTCTGAAAAACACCATTCTCAGTGACATGAGTTCGGAGCTTATTGATCAGATCCAGGAATTGTCACCAGCCGAGAGTAAGCTGATTCACGAAATTATCCCCCAACTTAAAAAAGTCTTGATGGAGGATGACTCGGAAGTTCACTCCACGGGGTTAACGAACCTTTTCAATTATCCGGAATTCAGTGATGTGAATAAGATTAAACAACTGATCAATATTGTTCAGGAAAAACAGGTGTTGTCGGAAATGATGACATCGAAAGACGGCAACCAGATCATCCGCATTAAAATAGGCAGTGAAAATGACAATGAAAACCTTAAGGATTTTAGCATCATTACCTCCACCTATGAACTGGATGGCGAGATGATGGGGGCCTTTGGCGTGATTGGGCCGACTCGGATGAACTATGACAATGTCTCATCGGTTCTCAATTACATACGTAATGAGTTAAATTTACATATCTCAAATTTATTAATGAAATAGGTGATTAAATGATAAAAGAAGAGGAAATCCAAACCATCGAAGAAAATGAACAAACGCTAAAAGAAGCTGACGCGGTAACCGACGAGGAATTAACAGATGACATTGACGAAACAGCATCGCCGGAAGAGGTATTAGAGAGTGTAAAGGAGGATGAGGCTGTATTGAATCGCTTGGTTCGACTTCAGGCTGATTTTGAGAACTTCAAAAAGCGAAGTCAAAAAGAAAAAACAGAAATGTATCAGTTCGCATCAGAAAACTTTGCTACCAAGCTGTTGCCGGTAATGGACAATCTGGAGCGGGCGCAAGCCGCCCTAATCGATGCCAGTGAGGAAGCCAAGGGCTATATTGACGGATTGGAAATGGTTTTTAAACAACTTAAGGATGTGCTCAAAGAAGAAGGTCTGGAAGAAATTGTTTGTGAAGGTCCCTTTGATCCAAATCTCCACCACGGTGTGGCGGTCGGTACAGATGAGCAAAAGGAAGACCAGGATATTATTGATGTTTTCCAAAAAGGTTACAAATTCAAGGGTAAGGTGATCCGACCAGCGATGGTTAAGGTTTGTAGCAAATAATATTAATTAAGACATAAACCGTCTAAAGTTGAAAATCTGCTGGTGGAAAGCACCAGTACTGAATTTTCATTTTAATAGAATAAACTAAAAAGCAAAATTACAGGAGGAAATAGATATGAGTAAAGAAAAAATTATCGGGATTGACTTAGGGACCACAAATTCGTGTGTTGCCGTTTTAGAAGGCGGTGAAGCCGTCGTTATCCCTAACGCAGAAGGAAACAGAACGACCCCATCGGTTGTTGCTTTTGCCAAAGATGGCGAACGATTAGTTGGACAGGTTGCCAAACGACAAGCCGTTACGAATCCGGACCGCACCATTTCATCAATTAAACGCGATATGGGCACCGATAAAAAAGTAACAGTTGATGATAAAAGTTATACCCCTCAGGAAATTTCAGCGATGATTCTGCAAAAATTAAAAGCAGATGCTGAAGCTTATCTGGGAGAAACGGTTACAAAAGCAGTTATTACGGTACCAGCGTACTTCAGTGATGCCCAAAGACAAGCGACCAAAGATGCTGGTCGGATTGCCGGGCTGGAAGTTTTAAGAATTATCAATGAACCAACTGCAGCCGCTTTAGCCTATGGCTTAGACAAAGATGCCAATGATAAGATCATGGTTTATGACCTTGGGGGCGGAACCTTTGATGTATCAATTCTGGAACTTGGCGATGGCGTTTTCGAAGTTAAATCAACCAATGGGAATAATCATTTAGGTGGTGATGACTTTGACCAGAAAATCATCGATTGGATGGCAGCAGAGTTTAAGAAAACCCACGGACTTGATCTTAAAAATGATAAAATGGCCCTTCAGAGACTTAAAGAAGCGGCTGAAAAAGCTAAAATCGAATTATCAACGGTTATGAAATCAGACATTAATTTACCATTTATTACGGCAACGGCAGAAGGTCCACAGCATTTGGAATTATCGCTGACCCGCGCTAAATTTGATGAATTAACTTCTGACCTGGTGAAGAGTACCATCGGACCAGTTGAAAAAGCCATGAAGGATGCCGGTCTTTCCAAGAATGAGTTGGACAAGGTAATCCTGGTTGGTGGTTCCACAAGAACACCGGCAGTACAGGATGCAGTTAAAAATATTACCGGTGAAGATGCGTATAAAGGAATTAATCCGGATGAATGTGTTGCGATTGGAGCAGCGATCCAGGCTGGTGTATTAGCTGGTGAAGTCCATGATGTATTACTCCTTGATGTAACGCCATTATCACTGGGGATTGAAACCCTGGGCGGTGTATTTACCCGATTAATCGACCGTAATACCACCATCCCAACCAAGAAAAGTCAGACCTTCTCGACCGCAGCTGATAATCAGACCGCTGTTGATATCCATGTTTTACAAGGTGAACGCGAAATGTCCAAGGATAATAAAACCTTGGGTCGATTCCAATTAACAGGTATTCCATCCGCACGTCGTGGTATTCCACAAATCGAGGTAACCTTTGATATTGATGCCAATGGGATTGTTAATGTATCTGCTAAGGATATGGGAACCGGGAAGTCTCAGAACGTCGTGATTAAATCCACCACGAATATGAGTGATGATGAGATTGATAAAGCCGTTAAAGAGGCAGAACAACATGCTGAAGAAGATAAACGCGTTAAAGCTTTAATCGAAGCGAAAAACGTTGCTGATTCCACCCTTTACCAGACCGAACAGTCATTAAAAGAAATGGAAGGCAAGATTTCAGAAGAAGATAAGGCCAAGGTTGAAGCAGCCATGGCAGAACTAAAAACAGCCAGCGAAGGCGAAGATGTGGAAGCCATTACCAAGGCTACCGAAGCTTTAAATGAAGCCTTCTATCCACTGGCTCAGAAAATGTATGAAGAAGCAGCAGCCCAACAGGCCCCAGACGAGCAAGAATCGTCTGATCAAGGTGATGATGATGATGTTGTCGATGCTGAATATGAGGAAGTAAAAGAGTAAGATTTGCCTGTAACCGGCAATAACCAGTGGCAGCCAAGGCTGCCACTCTTTTTCGTGGAGGCAACGAGCCATGTGGGAGCTTGCTCACATTTGGCGACTGCCCGCGAACGGCTCAAAACGCGGGTGAGCGTTTTGAAAAGTTTCGTGGAGGCAACGAGCCATGTGGGTTTGGTGTGCCGTACCGACAATTGTTACATCATGTTGTACGCATCGGAGCGGACACGGCATCGCCTGTCCGATTCCGCGGCGAACAACAGATTAACAATTGGTCGGTACTAATATTAAGGTTTGTTTCCAACTTTTGGGAATACCACGCTCTACGAAAAAAGGCTTTGACACGTTGCTTCAAAAAGGTATAATTAGTAGTTGGTTAGTTGGTGTTTAGGATTCAAAAGAGGTGAGAGTATTTATGAGTGAAAAAAGAGATTACTATGAGGTGCTTGGGGTCGGTAAAGATTCCAGCCCGGATGAGATAAAAAAAGCCTATCGAAAAAAGGCCATGGAGTTCCATCCGGATAAGAATCCGGGGGATAGTGTTGCTGAAGAAAAATTCAAAGAAGCGAATGAAGCCTATGAAATTTTAAGCGACGAGGAAAAAAAATCTCGTTATGATCAATATGGTCATGCAGGGGTTGACCCCAGTGCCGGCGGTTACGGCGGCGGTGGTTATAGTGGCGGTGGCTTTGGCGGTTTTGAAGATATCTTTGGCGATATTTTCAGTGCCTTTGGCGGCGGCGGCGGATTTAGTGGCAGTCGGGGCGGTCGTCGTTCCAACCGTGGGTCGGACATGAAGATCAATATCAATCTGTCCTTCCATGAGGCTGTTTTTGGTGTTGAAAAGAAGATTAAAATCAAACGTAACGAAGAATGTGGAACCTGTGGTGGCACCGGGGCTGAAAAAGGTTCAACGTCAAAAACATGTGATCAATGTGGCGGCTCTGGTCAGGTTTATGTACGGCAGCAAACACCTTTTGGAACGGTTCAACAGGTTCACACCTGCGACAAGTGCCATGGTGAGGGAAAAATCATTGATAAACCCTGTCCGACCTGTCATGGATCTGGCCTTGAATCCAAGGAACGCACCATCAGCATCAAGATCCCAGCCGGTGTATACGACGGCTCGATTCTACCACTAAGAGGTCAGGGTAATGCCGGGCCAAACCATGGTAGCACGGGCGATTTGCTTGTTTATATCAGTGTTCGGGAAGATCCGTTGTTTAAACGGAGCGACGATGACATTTACTATGAACTACCAATTACCTATGCCCAGGCGGCTATGGGAGACAGCATTGTAGTGCCTACCATTGACAGCAAGATCAAGCTTAAAATACCAGAAGGCACTCAAAACGGCAAGGTTTTCCGATTAAAAGGAAAAGGGGTCCCCAACGTCAATGGTCGTGGTCGGGGCGATCAGTTTATTACCATCAAGGTGGAAGTGCCACGTAAACTTAGCCGTGAACAGCGCCATGCCTTAAATGAGTATGCCAAGGTTGCGGGAGAAGATGCTCACCCTGAAGGCAAGCGTTTCTGGTCTCGCGTAGAAGCTGAGGCGAAGGAAAGTCATCCTAAAAAAGATGCCTGATCGTTTTAGGTTAGTATAAAGTTTTAAATGCCGGAGAAATCCGGCATTTTTTAGTTGACAAAGAAAAGCATGAGGCATATAATGAACCTACCAAAACATATCGAAATGATATGAATTAAGCAAGCCGTGTTCGGAAATATTAATTGAATTATAATTTTAAGGATAATGTGAGGTAAGAAGATGTCTAAAATTGCAAAAAATCTAACCGATTTAATTGGAAATACACCCTTATTGGAATTGTCGAACTATGAAAAAAGCCTGGAGCTGGAAGCTAAGCTGATCGCTAAGCTGGAATATTTTAATCCGTTATCTTCAGTGAAAGACCGGATTGGGTTTGCGATGATTGAAGCCGGCGAAAAAGCCGGGCTAATTAAAGAAGGTACCGTGATTATTGAACCAACCAGCGGTAACACCGGGGTTGGGCTGGCTTTTGTGGCGGCCGCCAAGGGGTATCGTCTTATTTTAACGATGCCGGAAACCATGAGCGTGGAACGTCGTAATCTGCTTTCGGCACTTGGGGCAGAGTTGGTACTGACACCAGGGGCAACCGGAATGAAAGGCGCCATTGCTAAAGCCACTGAATTGGCAGAAACCATTCCCAACGCTTTTATTCCCCAGCAGTTTGATAATCCCGCCAATCCAGAAATTCACCGTCAAACCACGGCCATTGAAATTTGGAATGATACCGATGGCGAAGTTGATATTTTTGTGGCTGGCATTGGCACCGGCGGAACCATTACCGGAGTCGGAGAAGTATTAAAAGAAAAGAAACCCGGAGTTCAAATTGTTGCGGTTGAACCAGAGGCTTCGCCGGTACTTTCCGGTGGCAGTCCGGGACCTCATAAGATTCAGGGGATTGGGGCTGGTTTCGTGCCCGGGGTTTTAAATACGGCTGTTTATGATGAAATTATTGCGGTCAGCAACGACAATGCTTTTAAAATAGCGAGAAACGTTGCCCAAAATGAAGGGCTGCTGGTCGGAATTTCTTCTGGAGCGGCCTTGTATGCCGCCATAGAACTGGCAAAACGCCCTGAAAACAAGGGAAAAACCATCGTGGTGCTGTTGCCGGATACGGGCGAACGCTATCTGTCAACGGGTTTATACGCGTTATGAAAATATCAACAAAAGGACGATATGCCCTGCGCCTAATGCTGGACCTGGCGATTAACAATACCGGGGAATACATTCCCATCAAACGGATTGCTGAGCGTCAGGAGATTTCAGAGAAATATTTAGAGCAGATTATCACCCAGATTTCAAGAGCGGGCTTTGTGAGAAGTGTCCGGGGATCACAAGGGGGTTACCAACTGGCCAATCCGCCGGCAGAATATACCGTTGGGATGATTTTACGACTGATGGAAGGGGAGTTGTCCCCGGTGGCCTGCTTGGATGAGCCGGGTAGCTGTGATCGCGCGGATCGCTGTGTTACGGTTGATGTCTGGCGGCAAATCAAAGATGCGATTGAAAATGTGGTGGATAATATCACCCTGGCCGACTTGGTAAAGTCTTATCATGAAAAAGGCAATTGCGAGTATTTTATTTAGAAATAACGGGAATAATGTTAAGAGAAAGTGATGGGAGTAGGTGGCACCGGTGGGAAAGGTTACAGCGATTTATCAAAGTATCGAAAAGGGTGAGCAGATTCGCCTGGATCAGCCAGCGCTTTTTATTGCGGGGTTCGGACTCGAAGGCGATAGTCACGGCGGTCGCGATCGACGACAGGTCTGTTTGTTTGGGCTTAGCAGCATTGAACAATTAAAAGAGGCCGACGGGGCTGGTTTATGTACCAGGCGGTTTAAACAAAATATTACAACCGCAGACATCAAGCTGTTTAAATTGCCACTGGGTACTCAGGTTAAGATTGGGGAAACGCTTCAGGAAATAACTCAGATTGGCAAAAAATGTTTTGGCTGTGAAATAGCGGATCAAGACGGAAAATGTATATTGGCCAATGAAGTTGTTTTTACGGCCGTGATCGAAGGTGGCTATATTAAAGAAGGTGACTTTGTTACGGTCATAAAATAATACATGAACACGATTATGGCATTGTGAATTTATGGTCATGGTATATCCGCCTAAAATAGAAAATATATTTACACAAAATACCGCTGATTTCATATATAAAATCAGCGGTATTTCGTGTTGTTAAGCCAGGTTTTTTAGTAACAGGGTATATTCTTTTATGTGGGTATACTTTTTTTGGTTTTGCATCAGCTCTCTGGAAATGTCCAGGCCCAGAAGTGAGGGGACTAAACGGTTTGCTTCAGGAAGCCTGAGCAGGTCATAGCAGATGCCGCGGTTAGCCAGTCGGGATAGGACATTGACCCCCGTGTATGACAAGGCATTTTGCAGCTGATCAATGAGATAAGCATCTACATCCAGATTTTTTAAGCTGTAGCTTTCCTCCCGATGGGCTTCCACCAGCTGGCGGAATTCATTTTGAAAGGTGGTATACAGATCAGTGATGGTGGTCAACAGGTAGGCCTGGAAATCGTTTTTTTCAGCGGTTGTCCGGGACTCATCACCAAACCAGGAAACATAGTTCAGGGTTAAGCTGGCAGTGAGTCGGCCAAAATCCTGGGCCAGCGGACCAAAACCGGCAAATTCTCCATCGATGATGCGGACGTCGTCAAAGCTGATCATGATGTTGGAACTGTGAAGGTCGGTATGAATCAGACATTCCTTATCATTTAGGAATTTGTTTTCCAAACGTTTGAATTCGGCCTGAATTTGAGGATTATCCACCAGTAAGGCTCTTTTTTCATCCGTGCCGGGAATCATCTCCCGTTCCCAGGAAACACCGATGTTTTCCCGAAAAAGAAAGGGGGCCAGGGCTGTGTATTCCGGATTTATAAAAAACCGTTCAACTTCAGATTTTTTATAGTTGGTGAGATGTAAATTGGAGGAGAAAAAAAGATTGCGGGCAAAAAATGCGCCAATCTTAGCAGTAAAATGTCCGTGTTTAACCATCCGGCAGAGCTCAAAACGGAGCAAACTCAAATCCATTAAATCCTCCATAACAATGATCCGGTTGGGTTCGTCAAAGAGATAAATTTCAGGACTGATGCCGGGATAGACCGAGTTCCAAAAAATAAGGGTGGCTATTTCCGAGCGCATCCGACCCAGATCCAGGGTCCAGCCATCGCCATCAGCTTCTTCCACGGTATTATTTTTTTCGTCCTCAATCCGAAACCGGGGCATGGAGAGCATTTGTTTCATGATCACTGATTTTCCCGACTGGTCGTAGACATGATAGATTAAGTTAACAAATCCTTCAATGCTTTCTTTTACGGCGTGTAAATCGACCACGGTAAGGTTGGCATCGGTTGGAAAGATGTTTTTTTCTTTAAGGTAGTTGGCAACGCCTGCCACTGTTAAATTGCCATAGCTGTCATAGGTCATTTTTTCACTTCCTTACTTATTGCGGTGGGGTTCCATATAATGATGGATGGTAGCTTCTAATTCCGGGATTCCTTCGCCACTATAGGCACTGACCACATAGATGTGTTTAGGATTGATACCGGCATAAATAAGAAGATTGCGGCTCCGTTTAATATTGCATTCGGGGAGATCTGTTTTTGTGATCACGCCAATCGAGGGAATGTTATAGGTATGGATAAAATTGGGTGGAAAGGCATTCTGGGAATCCATACAGGAACAAACCAGGATCACCAGTCCGGCGTCCATGGTAATATTTATGGCCTGACGTGAAAAAAATGGGAGTTCGATAAACTCCCCAGGGGTATCAATGAAATCGTCATAGTAACTGACCATTTGGGTCTTGGAATATTTAAGTTCTTCTTCATTTAGCCGTTGCATCAAGGTGGTTTTGCCGCTGCCGATTTTTCCGATTAAGGCCACCCGTTTTCGATTATTGGCCATCTATCAGGAGTAGGTGATTTTAGGAATGTCGAATCCTAAAATATGGTTAAGAGTATTGAGGATTTCAGAAACGGCAGCTTTGACATCACTAACCCGACCGGTGATTACAAGTGAACCACTGAAACGGTCCAGAAAACCGATTTCGACTGGGGCGGCTTTCGTTGCGGCGTCAGCGGCGATAATGGCGGCTTCGCTGGGGGTAATGGTTAAGATACCGATGGCATCGGCGGCTTCATCGTCCAGACCCAGTTTAATATAGATATCTGTTTTAGGCTTGGCAATAATATGTGCCAGGGTTACCTGTTTACCAGGAACGTATTCTTGTATGGAACGATTCTTCTTTTCAGTTTCCATCGTGTCACCTTTTCTTCGTGTATTTTGGTTGTTTGGATTTAATTTTTTCTAAAATTGTCGGTACTGGTTCATTACTTGTTTTAAAGTTTGTATTTATTTAACTGTGATCATTATAGCACTAAACTGGAACCCGTTACATCCATTAACGATATTTTACAGAAAGCCGGCAAAAAATTTCTGTATCCACGTTGTGCCGTACCGACCAATTATTAATCTGTTGTTTGCTGCGGGATCGGACAGGTTTAACAACCTGTCCGCCCCGATGCAAAGGGTCTGCCCCCTCGGTTACAACATGATGTAATAATTGTCGGTACGACTATAACTGTTACTAGAGATAAAGCATGAAAAACATATTTCTTTTATAAGCAAGATGGGTTATAATGATCAATTATTAAGCATGCGGTAAAGTGGTATAATACCACAACGATTAAACCAGGAGGTAAGGGAATGCTTTGGAAAGAAGTTCAAATCACAACAACATTGGAAGCTGAGGAAGCGGTGGTCAATGCTTTTTATGATGCCGGGGCAGATGGTGTGGCGATTCAGACCCTGCAGGATGTGCTATTAATACAACAAGATCCCAAAGTCAATTTTGTGGATGAAGCGCTTCTGGAAATTGATCCCAATGTTTCTATTGTCCGGGGCTATTTCAGCGAGGTGGAAGACACTGAAGAAGCGGTGCATAAACTAATTGCGTCAGTGAAGATGCTGCCATCCTTCGGTCTGGACCCCGGTGCCTGTGAGATGATGATCACAGAAGTGGAAGAAGAAGACTGGGCTAATTCCTGGAAAAAGTTTTACAAACCCACTAAGATGGGCAAAAGCATTGTCGTCAAACCAACCTGGGAAGACTATGTCCCGGATAAGGATGAAATTGTCATTAACATCGATCCCGGCATGGCTTTTGGAACCGGTACTCATGAAACCACCCAGCTCTGTGCCATTAAATTGGAAGAGTACATCAAGCCCGGAGATGTGGTGCTGGATATTGGCTGTGGAACTGGGGTACTCTCGCTGATTGCAGGTAAACTGAAAGCGAAAAAAGTGGTGGCGGTGGATTTTGATACCCTGGCGGTTAAAATTGCCCGGGAAAATGCGGAGCTCAATGATTTAGGCAGTATGGTTGAAATTCGCGAAGGTAACCTGCTCGATGTGATTGACGAGAAGGCCGATGTGATTGTGGCCAATATTCTGGCAGCGGCGATTGTGGAATTGTCGGGAATTATCAAACCCTACCTTAAAGAAAAGGGTATTTTTATTTCTTCGGGAATCATCATCGATCGGCTGGGGGATGTGCTAAGAGCTCTGGAAGCGGAAAACTTCAAGCTTGTTTTTGTTCAGCAGATGGGTGAATGGGTTGGAGTGGTCGCCCAGAAGAGGGACTAAGATGCACCGATTTTTTGTAAAACCCGAGCAGCGTTTCGAATCAACAATCACTATTTCGGGAGAGGATTTTAAACATATCGCCAAAGTCCTGCGGTTGGGGAAGGGTGACGTTATTGAAGTTTGTGATGGCCAGGGCACCGACTATCTGGTTACTTTAAACACGCCCGGCGAGCAGACTATTTCCGGCAGCATTGCCAGACACTACCCATCTCAGGGAGAAACGCCCGAGATGAGTGTCACCTTGTTTCAAGGACTACCCAAAGGCGCAAAAATGGAAGTGATCATTCAGAAAGCCGTGGAGCTGGGGGTTTATCAGATTATTCCCTTTTCTTCATGCCGGGCAGTTTCTCAAATTAAAGATAAGCAGGATAAAAAGCTCGAGCGCTGGCAGCGAATTGCCTATGAGGCCGCAAAGCAGTCCAAGCGGGGGATTATCCCCAGGATTTTGTGGCCGCTAACCTTTAAAGAAGTATTAAGCGAAGTTGCCCGGTATGACTTAATGATCTTAGCCTATGAAGACGAAAACCGGCAGACTTTGAAGGGCGCCCTGGAAGCGGTCCGAAAAATAAGCAAAACCGACAAACCGCTAAGCATCGGTGTGATCGTTGGTCCCGAAGGGGGCTTTGATCCTCAGGAGGCAGCAGCCTGTCAAGCCGCTGGAGTGATTAGCGTAACCCTGGGCAAGCGGATATTAAGAACCGAAACCGCTGGTATGGTGGTGCTCAGCCAATTGAATTTCTGGAAGGAAGAATAAGTTAAGGATGAATAATAAAAAAAAAGTTGGGTTTATGACCCTGGGCTGCAAGGTCAATACCTACGACAGCGAAGCCTTGATGGAAATCTTTGAGGCAGACGGTTACACCATTGTCGATTTCGCTGAGCTTGCCGATGTTTATGTGATCAATACCTGCACCGTGACCCACCTGGGCGACCAAAAATCCCGAAAAATGATGCGAAAAGCTAAGCGGATTAATCCCAATGCGATTATCTGTGCGGTCGGCTGTTATGTTCAGGTGGCCCCGGATGAGGTCGCAAAAATCGCGGAAGTGGATCTGATGATCGGTACCAAAAATCGCGCCGATATCCTTACCTATATTGAGGCCCACCGCAAGGATGCCAACCGGCGGGATTTTGTCTCAAATATTATGGATGAAAAGATTTTTGAACCGCTGATGATTTCGGAGGTCAAGGGTAAGACCCGGGCCTTTATTAAAATTCAGGAGGGCTGCAATCAATTTTGTACCTATTGCATTGTCCCCTTTGCCAGAGGGCCAGTCAGGAGCCGCGATTCGCAACAGATTATTGATGAAGTCAACCGGGTGGTTTTAATCGGCTATCAGGAGGTCATTCTTTCGGGTATTCATATTGCCTCCTATGGAGTGGATCAAGCCGGAAGTAGTGCAGATAAAGGGGATCTTATTGACCTGATTGAAGCCCTTGATCAAATTCCCAGACTTAAGCGGGTTCGACTGGGATCGATGGAACCCAAATTTATCACCCCGGAGCGGCTTAGGCGGTTGGCGGCCCTTGAAAGCTTTTGCCCGCATTTTCATCTGTCACTGCAAAGCGGCAGCGATACGGTGCTAAAACGCATGGGGCGCCGTTATACCACCGCTGAGTATTTAGAGATTGTCAGTCAGATCCGGGAAGTTTTCCCGTTAGCTGCCATCACCACGGATGTGATGGTCGGTTTCCCCGGCGAAACCGAGGATGAATTCAAAGAGACCCTGGACTTTGCCCGGGCCGTGAGTTTTTATCAAATCCATGTATTTAAATATTCCCGGCGCTCAGGAACTAAAGCGGCTGCCTTTATCGATCAGATTGATGAAACCATAAAAAATTCCCGCAGCCACACCCTTAGTGATCTGTCGAAAAAACTGGAGCTGGAATTTTTAAAGAAAAACGATGGCGTTCTGACAGAGGTTTTGTTTGAAGCAACCCATGACGAGACTGGTTATGAAGGTCATACCAAAAATTATGTTCCGGTTCGGCTTCAGACAGATGAAAAAATTAATGGCAGAATTCTAAAAGTTAGGGTATCATATAATAGTCAGTTTGCTGACAAATTAATCGGAGATTCGATATAACAGGAGGAAGATATGTCAAAGGACTGTATTTTTTGTAAGATTGTTAATAAGGAAATTCCGGCCGATGTAGTTTTTGAAGATGATCAAGTCATCGCATTTAATGATATTGCACCCCAAGCTCCGGTGCATGTGATAATTATTCCCAAAGAACATTTTGAATCGATTCTATCGGTACCAGCTGGAAACGATATTATCAGCCACATGCATACGGTGGCCAATCGGATTGCCCTTAAAACAGGGATTGCTAAAACTGGTTTTCGTCTGGTAAATAATTGCGGTAAGGATGGCAATCAAACCGTGCCCCATCTGCATTATCATTTATTGGGCGGTCGACCATTATTATGGCCTCCCGGTTGAAAAATAATTGACAGCGTAAGAAATAATGCGTATAATATAGTTTGACTCATACCATGTTGATTAACCGTACCGGAAATTAGCAACGGATTAGAGGGGGGGGTTGAAAATGTCTGAAGTAAAAATTAAAGAAAATGAAACACTCGAAAGTGCATTGCGACGTTTCAAAAGAAAAACTGCAATGGCTGGGGTTATGTCTGAAATTCGCAAAAGAGAGCATTATGAAAAGCCAAGCGTAAAGCGAAAAAGAAAATCAGAAGCAGCAAGAAAAAGAAAGATGAAAAAAAGATAGGATGTGACTAATTGGCATTAAAGGATCAATTACAGGCTGACTTAAAAACAGCAATGAAGGAAAAGAATAAGGTTAAGAAATCCACCATTACAATGATTCGGGCGGCTATTTTACAAGTCGAAAAGGATCAGAAAGTGGAACTGGAAGACGATCAGATTCTTGAAATTATTGCAAAACAGCTCAAACAACGTCGGGATGGCCTGGCCGAATTTGAGAAAGCTCAAAGAGACGATTTAATCCAGCAGGCTCGAGAAGAGATAACAATCATCGAGAGCTACCTTCCTACACAATTAACGGTTGATGAAATCAAAGTAATTGTGGCCGAAACGATAAAAGAAACCGGTGCAGTTGACGCAAAAGACATGGGAAAAATAATGAGTGCCCTGATGCCGAAGGTTAAAGGTCGCGCGGATGGAAAGCTTGTCAATCAAGTGGTCAGAGAAAGTCTGGCGTAGCAAAAAAATATTAATACTACACATATAAAGAGGTTTGTCCTGCGGCAGGCTTCTTTTTTTGTCTGGAAAATTTGAAGGGCTGGTGTGTGCTACCGTACCGACCAATTGTTAATCTGTTGTTCGCTGCGCCATGCGAAATCCGCTCCGCTCCTTTCGCATTGGTCGCGGGCAGTCGCCAACTACAAGCAAGCTTGTGAATGGCTCGTTGCCTGCGCGCAGAATCGGACAGGTTTATCAGCCTGTCCGCTCCGATGCGTACAACATGATGTAACAATTGTCGGTACTATGTTATTTGTCTGATCTTATCGCAGGTATTCTAAGACTGTTACAGATACAAGGTATTTTAAGATTATGATGTTATAATCCAAACAGTGAATAAATTACTGGGAGGATTCAATGGAGAATAATATCAACCTTGAAATTGGACTGACTCAAGCCCAGGTTGAAGAAAGGATCGCGGACGGAAAAGTTAATGTCCAACCCCAATCCAAAACAAAAACCATCGGCAGAATAATTAAAGACAATAGCTTAACCTTATTTAACATGCTTAACATCATCCTGGCATTGATGATTATTTTTGTGGAGTCGTTTCAGAACCTGCTATTTATTAATATTGTTATCATTAATACGTTTATTGGCATCATACAAGAAATAAAGGCAAAAAAAACCATTGATAAGCTCTCACTGATTTCCCAGCCTCATGTTAGTGTGTTACGGGATGGCAAGCTTGAGGAAATCGTCTTTGAAAAAATTGTGATGGATGATATTCTAATCCTGAAAGCGGGCAAACAGATTCCTTCGGATTCCCAGGTGGTAAAAGGGGAAATAGAAGTCAATGAGTCTCTACTGACTGGCGAGTCCGATTCGATTATGAAGTATGAAGGGGATGCTCTGCTTTCCGGCAGCTTTGTGGTGTCTGGGCAAGCGACGGTGCAGGTGACTCAGGTAGGTCTGGAAAACTATGCATCTAAATTGGTTGAAGCCGTTAAGGTCGCCAAAAAACCAAACTCGGAAATTATGAAAGCACTGGGCTTTATTATGAAAAGCATTGGCATTGTGATTGTTCCCCTCGGCCTGTTACTGCTTTATAAACAACTACTTGTCCAGAATTTGCCACTACAGGTGAGTGTAACCGGGACGGTGGCGGCCTTGATTGGGATGATCCCGGCGGGGTTGGTGCTCCTAACCAGTGTGGCTCTGGCGGTTGGGGTCGTTAGACTGGGGCACCACCAGACTTTGGTGCAGGAACTCTATTGTATTGAGACGCTGGCTCGGGTGGATGTCCTTTGCTTAGATAAAACCGGTACCATCACGGAAGGGAACATGGAAGTCCTGTCAATGGAAACCATTTGTCATGACAAAAATCCCGTTCAGGCGATCAGGGCTTTAATTGCTAATCTAAAAGATGACAATGCCACCTATCGGGCGCTTAGCGAAAGCTGTCAAGGGGAGGCCCCAAAATGGCTTTGCGAGCGGGTCATTCCATTTTCGTCGGAACGGAAGTGGAGCGGCGCTTTTTTTGCGGAACAGGGTACTTTTGTGATCGGCGCGCCGGAGTTTGTTTTAAAAGAGCGTTACGATGAAATTAAGGAAAAGGTTGAGCACTATGCCAGCGAAGGTAACCGGGTTTTAATGCTGGGGTATGCTAAAGAACCCTTTAAAGAAGATGGCAGCCTGCCAGAAAATATCAAAACCATCGCTCTGCTGCCGATGGGGGATAAAATTCGTCATGAAGCCAAGAAAACGTTGGAGTTTTTTAGAAACCAGGGCGTTGATATCAAGGTAATCTCTGGCGATAACCCGATCACCGTATCTCAGGTGGCACATCGGGCGGGACTGCTGGATTGGGATAATTTTGTCGATGCGTCGACGCTCACAGAAGATGAAGATGTTCACAAGGCTGCCCAGATCTATTCGGTTTTTGGCCGGGTAAGCCCAGGACAAAAACGACTTTTGATTGAAGCCCTTAAAAATCAGGGCCATACCGTAGCGATGACCGGGGATGGGGTCAATGATGTTTTGGCCTTACGAGAAGCGGATTGCAGCATTGCTATGGCCGAAGGGAGTGATGCGGTGCGCCAAGTATCCCAACTGGTCTTGTTGGATTCCAACTTTGCTAGCTTTACCCGGGTTTTGATGGAAGGGCGTCGGGTCATTAACAACATTACCCGTGCGGCATCGCTGTTTTTAGTGAAGACGATGTTTTCCCTGATGCTGGCCGTTATTGTGATCATTGCCAATGAGGCCTATCCCTTTGTGCCGATTCAACTGACCTTAATCAGTGCGTTGACTATTGGTGCGCCTTCTGTTTTTCTGGCTTTGGAGCCGAATAAAAACCGGATCACCGGAAATTTTTTAGAAAAGGTTTTAAAAAAATCGTTGCCGGGTGCTTTGACGGTGGTGTTTAATGTTGTGTTAATTATGATTGTTGGTTCCTATCTGGCATTGGATCACCAGCAGATTTCGACGCTGGCAGTGATTTCCACTGGTTTAATTGGTCTGGTTATTCTTTTTCGGGTCAGTCAACCTCTGGATAATAAGCGGTGGGCGTTATTTTTTACGATGACCGTTTCATTCCTATGCTGTGTCTTGTTTTTGGAAGACTTCTTTTTCCTGGTGCCGATTCAGGATTTCCTGCCAGCGATGTTGATTGTTTTGGGAATTACGATCCTTGATATCTATCCCTTATTGCGGATTTTTAGCTGGATCGTTGATCAGATTGAAAGGCTTCTCAATCGTCACCAAAAAGAAAAAAGGATGGCTAAAGCGACCGTATTAGAAAAATAGTAAAGCTAAAGCTTTTTTCACAAAAGGATCAGAAATCTGATTCTTTTGTGAAAAAAAGACTTGCATTCATGTATTTGATCGTGCTATAATAAGCAAGTCGTCAAAGATAAGCTTTATCTGAAAGAACAAAGATAAAATAAAGATTGACAACAGATTGATAAACATCTATAATAGTCAAGTATTGTATCGAGGTGTAGCGCAGTTTGGTAGCGCACATGGTTTGGGACCATGGGGCCGGAGGTTCGAATCCTCTCACCTCGACCATTTTTTTTAAATTACTTGGGGGCCTTTAGCTCAGTTGGTTAGAGCAACCGGCTCATAACCGGTAGGTCCGGGGTTCGAGCCCCTGAAGGCCCACCATATTTTTTTGCCCAGATAGCTCAGTCGGTAGAGCAGGGGACTGAAAATCCCCGTGTCGGTGGTTCGATTCCGCCTCTGGGCACCACCACTTAAAGAATAACAGCGAAAGCTGTTTTTTTTTGGTTAGAAATAGGTAAACATAAATAAACCTTAATCGCTATTGAGAAAAACGAAGAAATATTATAAAGTATAGAAATGACATCAGTAATATAAAAATACTTTTGTATCCTGAAATAACCTCAGAAACAGTCGGATGTGAAACGTTTTTTAAATGGAGAGCGGCTATTATACGAGTATCGATCGTAGACTTAAGTATTGTTATTAAAATTCAGGAGGATAAAATGATCTTACAAAAAGAACGAGAAGATGTGGTGCGTTATTGTCAAAAGCTGATTGAAGCAGGGTTAACGAAGGGAACCGGTGGCAATATCAGCATTTATAATCGGGAACAAAGGCTGATGGCAATCAGTCCTAGTGGCATTGATTACTTTGAAACAGAGCCGGAGGATGTTGTGGTTATCGATATCGATGGAAAGCATGTGGACGGAAAAAGAAAACCATCAAGCGAGCATGAGCTGCACCGCATTTTCTATGTGAAACGTGATGACATCGATGCAGTTGTTCATACGCACTCCGTTTATTCAACAGTACTGGCCACGCTTGAAGAGGGCTTGCCTGCCTCAAGCTACCTGATTGCGTTAGCGGGGTTGGATGTACGCTGTGCCGACTATGCGACCTTTGGTACTATGGAATTGGCGCAACTTACCTTTAAGGCCATGGTCGATCGTTATGCAGTATTGATGGCTAATCATGGTCTACTGGCTGGTGGTAAAGATATTCTAAATGCCTTTAATATTGCCGAAGAGATTGAACACTGTGCGGAAGTTTATGTCAAGGCCCGATCAATCGGAACGCCGGTGATTCTCAGTGAAGAAGAAATGACAAAAATGATTAGCATCTTTAATAAATCTTACGGACAAAAAACGACAAAAGCTGACTTAGACAAATAAAAAAAAGCTGCGAGTAACTCTTACTCGCAGCTTTTTTTACTGTCCCTGGCGACTAGCGCCGGGAAATTAAAAGGAACTCGGCGGCAAACTTGCAATCTGACAAACAACAATCGCTAACACAAATGAGTAGAAAGAGGGGAATGTTTGAGAAAAATCTAACCCGTGAGAAGGTTAATTTTCATTATCCGTTCACATAAAAAACACATTGTAGATATATAATTGTTACAAATGGTGAAGAGGTGCGAAAAAATGAAAAGAGTAATGAAAAGATCAAAGAAATCCATAAAGCGCAAACGGAGACGGACGATGATTGGCCTGGTGCTGATGTCCCTCATGGCAATGGGCGTTGTTTGCGTGGGTGTCATGGCAAATTCATACTCGATCACCACCAGCACAGAAAGCATCTTTGAAGCGAAAAACAAGAATAGTGATGCTAAAAAAGTAGGCGGCGATATAATAATTCGTGATAGTGATGAAACACTCGATGATGCTATGCTTGAGCCGATTCGCGACTATTTTAAAACTTATTTTAAGGCCCTGGCCAATCTGGAATCAGAAGATATCACCGCGATGTTTGTGGATTCGTTTAGCGAAAACGCCTGGATCAATCAAGCGTCTATGGATTATCTGATTCAATTAAGACAAAGCCAGAGTAATGATCTTAAGATGACGGATTATCAATGTGGGCTGACCGTCACCAGTATCAGTGAAGGATATGGTGAGATTGAAGTGGTTTTAGTAGAAGATCACCATATCAATTTCGCTTTTATTTCCAATGTTGATTCCTATAGTTCCGGGATTGCCCATACCTTTTATCTGAGCGAAACTAAAGATGGTTACGCGATCTCAGAGCATTACAAAGAAGAAGACAGTTTTTTGATGTTGGAAGAAGCCATCGCAGACAGCGATGAAAATCCTCAGGATGTGGCAGATCAACTTCTCGGTGAAGCCCTGGCTGTTATTGAAGAATTATCCCGGGAAAAAGACGACTTTAATATGGAAAACGGCGATAGTTGGACCAACTCCACCGATCACAGCTATGATGCTGAGGCAGCAGTGGATTATGCCATGACCTGGGTTGATCCCATTGAAGTCTTGCGTAACGAGGACTATGGCGTTTATGACAATTATGGTGGCAATTGCAATAACTACATCTCCCAAGCGCTTTTTGCCGGCGGCATCCCCATGGATAGTGATGGCTATAATAATACCCAATGGAAGTGGTATGGTGAAGAAGTGGATGATGAGGATGGCTCAGACTGGGGGCGAAGTCCGGCCTGGACGGGGGTAGCGGAGTTTTACACCTATGCCAGTGAAAATGAAGGGTATGGACTGGCAGCACTGGTGGATGAGAATGTTTTTTCCGGTTCGATGGGTGACGTCTTACAATATGGACATAACGGTGACTGGCTTCATTCGGTTATTATTAGCGATGTAATAAACGACGATGACGGCAACATGGCAGATTATCTCATTAATTCAAACACCACGGATCGCATAAACTATCCGGCCAGTGCCTATGGCTATTCGGAATTACGACTGATTAAAGTTTTGGGTTGGAATGACGGCGATTAGTTGAAGCAGATTTTAGTATCTGTATTTTTCTTCCTAATTTATGAATTAAATACGATATGTAGATGCGAGTTGGATTAAAAACGCAAATGACTTGTAAATTATAAAACCATATGGTATCATATTTGTAAATAAATTGTAACATGGAGGAGCGGCATGGATAAAACTCAGAATATCTTTGAAAAAGTTCGCGAAAGATTAAAAAAATACCGATTCAATTGGTCAACCCAAGAAGTTGAACAGGATGAATTCATAGAGATTGAGCATGTCAATCATTGCCAAACATTAAACAGTGACACAAAAAGACGATTTAAACTGCGGGGTTCTGCAGTTGTTGTTTGTACTTTTTTAGTATTGGTTGGAGCCGGAGTAGTTGATGCTCAAACCCGTGCCTATGAGGTAATTTACAAAGGTACAAGTATCGGCTGTGTTGACAGTTTGGATGTCCTGCAATTGGCTGTTAGCGATACGAACGATAGCAAAAGCGGCAGAAGAAACCGAGAAGGCAGCGATTACGAAATACGGATGGCTCGCTCCACCGATTTTTTAACAACTGAAGAAGTTGCTCAGGTTATTAAATCAATACGAGCTCAGGAGAAGACGGTTCAAGTTGCCCGGGCTGAAAGCGTGGCACCAACCGTTGAGGTTGCCCCCCCGGAGACACATTCAGATGAAACAAAACAGCTAGAAACCGTTAGTACAGAGGTATTAGTTGAAGAAGAACCGGTAGTTGAACCCGTTATGAGTACGGCTAATACCCCGGAAATCCAAACGGCAGCGGAGTCGGATCGTTCGGAAACACCAGTTGTTGAAGAAGAACCCGCGGTAGAGCTACCAGAAGTGGAGACCCCTCAAATTGAAACCGTCGTTGAGGGTATTCAGACAGAACAAAATCCGGCGGCAGTACCAGTTGAGGAAAACAAGGTGGTAGAAATTCCGTCGGTTGAACCAAAAGTTCCAGAACTACCGGCAGAAGTGGTGGTTGACAATCCGGTGGTTGAACCCCAAGTTCCAGAAACACCAGTAGAACCGGTGACTGAAGTACCGCCAGTAGAAGCCCCGGCAGAAGGACCACCAGTGGAAAGCCCGGCTGAAGAACCGGAAACGCCTCAGGTACAGTTTATTCTTCCCGCTAGCGGTCGCGTTGGTGAAATCCTCAGAAATTATGATGGTGGTTATTACAGTAACCATTATCGGGCGGCCGCAATTGATATCCTAAACAGTGAAGGAACAGCTATTTATGCAGCAGCATCAGGAACGGTTACCTTATCGAGTTGGTATGGCGGCTATGGAAAATGTGTCATCATTGACCATGGCAATGGCTATTCAACGCTGTACGGACACTTTAGTTCGGTGGATGTATCAGAAGGTGAAACCGTAGCCCAAGGTCAGCGCATTGGCGGTATGGGATCAACAGGGTCTTCTACAGCCAATCATGTGCATTTTGAAGTGCGGGAAAATAATGAGGCCCAGCCGATCAGTCATTATTTCAATGTCAGTTCCGGCGACTACATATAAGTCTGGCGGTACTGCATTATAAATATTCTCTATGTATTATAGACACCTAAAAAGGTGTCTTTTTTTTAAAAGATCTTGCGGAACTTGTATAAATATGGTATCATTATGTAACGAAAAAGTAACAAATAACAACAAGAGGTAAATGTATGGATGAAACTATAAAGAGTGAAAGAGAAAAACGACGAATCCAACGAAAGAGAAAAAGACAGACGCGTAGTATTGTCACTTTTATGATTTTGTTTATTATGGCAACTGTGGGGGTCGTCAGTGCTCAGACCCAGGGTTATGAGGTTTTTTACCGTGGCGAAAGTCTTGGTTATGTGCAGACCTCTGGAGTCTTTCAATCGGCGGTTGATCGGATTGAAAAGAACGTGATGGAATGTTATAATTACGATAATATCCACTTGGGCGATGGATTTGAACTGATCCCGAGCAGGATTGAAAATCCGATGGATTTTGATACCTGCATCCAGGTACTAAACAGTAAGAATATTCCTCTTTATGTGAGTGGAGCAGATATTTTCATGGATGGGCAAAAAATAGGGACCGTAACATCATTAGATAAAGCACAGGCTGTCATTGCAGCGTATCAAAGTGTTAACAACAAAAACCAAAGCGAGCTTGAATGTGTGGAAGTGATGGTGCCCTTGTCCGAAACCAAGGATTTTGCGGCCATGTTATCGGCCTTAAAAGGACGTACAAAATAAAAAATCGATCACCGGCTTTTGGCCGGTGTTTTTTTAAAAGGAGGTATCAGATGGCGGAAATAACGCGGGAAAAAGCGATGGATATGGCGGTAAAATATTTGTCTTTTAAGTCACGAACCAGTAGTGAAATGGTTAAGTATCTGAAAAAAAAGGACACTGATGAGCAAATTATTACCGAGGTGATGCAAAAGCTTAGTGAATACCGCTATATTGATGACCAGGTTTATTTAAAAAATTATGTCGAGAATAATCGGCATTTAAATTACTATGGCTCCCGTCGGATGATTCAGGACTTAAAAAAAAGAGGGATCAGTGATACCTTACTGCTGACCCTGGCAGATCTTCTTCCAAGCGAAGAGGAATATCGATGCGGTGAAATGGTGGCAAAAAAACAGCTGCGCGCATTAACGGGACAAACTTCGGTACAGAAGAAAAAGAAACTATATGATAAACTGGGAAGAATGGGTTACCCCACGGAAATGGTGTTAGAAATTATTAGAACTCTGGTTTTAGAAGAAGAACCCCAGGAATTAACCGAAGATGAGCTGGCAATTAAAGATCAGCAACTAAACGAAAAGCTTGACCGGGACTATCAAAAATATGCCCGCGCCCACCGTAAAAAGGGGGCAGCAGGCAAAGAGCTTAAGTTTAAAATTAAGAAGAGCCTGATAGGCCGGGGTTATCCTTATGAGCTGATCGACCAGAAGATCGCATCAGAACAGGAAGCGATAGAAGAAGACTAGGAGGCGGATTAGGATAAGCCCAACCGCTTAATCAAATAGGGGATAGCCCGTTCAAAACAGACCCCATAGCGTTTTTCCTGCCCCAGTTCCACGGTTTTTAGAATACATTCTCTCGTATAATCCACCGCAATTTGGGTGGATTCTTTTAGATTAAAATCGTTTAGCAGGCCAGCAAGTAGGGTGCTTCCAAAGATATCGCCGGTGCCATGGAAATAATCCGTCACCCGTTCATTAAAAGCATAGTCAAAGGTCCCCGACGCGGTGTCATAGGTGGCGGCGCCCAACTGGTGCGGATCAAAAGAAATGCCGGTAACCACTACTTTTTTAGAACCCAGCTGGGACAGTCGGACCAGTAAGGCCTCCACATAATTTTGATCATAATCCTCTCCCACATAAGGTTCATCCAGCAGGAAGGCTGCTTCGGTGAGGTTGGGTACGATAATATCAGCCTTGGCACAGAGTTTGGTCATGCCTTTGGCCATTTCGGGGGTATAAATAGAATAAAGTTCACCATGGTCGGCCATTACCGGATCGACCAGAATCAAGTTTTTTTCAGACTGAAAGCGATCAAAGAGATTGGCAATCAGATCGATCTGATCAAATGAGCCTAAAAAGCCGCTATAGAGCGCGTCAAATTCCAGATTAAGGGATTGCCAGTGATCAGCGATGGGACGGATATCTTCAGTTAAATCACGGTAGGTGAAATTCTCAAACCCACCGGTATGGGTTGACAGCACGGCGGTGGGCAGAACGCTGGTGTCAATTCCGGCAGCAGAAATAATGGGTAGCGCCACGGTTAGCGAACATCGGCCGACGCAGGAAATATCATGAATAGCGGCAACCCGCTTTTGCTTAGTAATCATTTGAAACTCCTTATTTTAAATGAGCTTATTATATGTTAAAATTGAACCTATAAAAAGCGTCAGTTAATCAAAAAATGATGGGTTCAGGTAAGGAGATATGATGATTACAATACCATTTAAGAATAAGGGTGCCTTTCTTTATGTCGAAATATACGAATATCTCAAGCGGGAAATAACCGATGGTAATTTAAAATTTGGCGAGAAGCTGCCTTCAAAACGTAGCCTGGCCAGCCATTTGTCAGTGAGTGTGAATACGGTGGATGCAGCCTATGGGCAGCTGGTGGCTGAAGGTTACCTTGAGTCCAGTCCCAAAAGAGGATATTTTGTCTGCCAGATTGATACCTATTTACTGAAACAAAATAATCACGTGTCGGAAAAAAAGATAAAAAAACCAGAAACCAGGTCCGTCAAAATTGATTTTTCACCCAATGCCATCGATCAACGTATTTTTCCTTATGAAGCCTTTCGTAAGATTTTTAAGGTTACCTTTAATGAATATGACAGTTACCTTTTAAATAAACCAGACCTTCAAGGTGAGTTGGAGCTTAGAAAAGCCCTGGTAGAGTTACTGTATCGCTCCCGGGGAGTACGCTGCAACGAAGATCAGATCATTATCGGTTCAGGAACTAGCCATCTGCTGCAAATCTTAGGTCTGCTCTGGGGAAAGAACAAATCGGTGGTGTTGGAGAATCCGGTTTATCTTAAAGCTTATCATATTTTTGAAAAAATGGGGAACCCGGTGATTTCCATCGATATTGATGAAAAGGGTATTCAAATCGAACCGATGAAGAAATTTTCGGATGTGGCCGTTTATGTGACCCCCTCCCACCAGTTTCCGTTGGGGATGAGTATGCCCATTGATCGACGCATTCGCTTACTTAATTTTGCCAATCAGGATCAGGGGAATTATATTATTGAAGATGATTATGACAGTGAATTTCGCTACAATGAAAAGCCGCTGCCCTCACTTCAGAGTATTGATAATAATGGTAAGGTGATTTACATTGGAACCTTTTCTAAATCCATTGCACCATCATTTCGGATTAGCTATATGGTATTGCCAGAAGCCTTGTTGAAGGCCTATCTTGAAATAGCGGATGCCATTAGTTCGCCAGTTTCCAGTTTGGAGCAAAAAATGATTGGTGCTTTTATTTCTGACGGTGTTTTTGAAAAGCATGTCAATAAAATGCGAAAAGTCTATAAGGGTAAACGGATCGTTCTGATGAATGCATTAAAGCAATGGGGTGATCGGGTCAAAATAACCGGTGAAAACGCCGGGCATCATCTGCTTGTACAGCTTGACAATGGTCTCACCGAAGAAGCTATGTATACCCGGGCCTTGGCTCAGGGCGTGCGAGTCTATCCGGTTTCACCCTATTTTATCCATGGTGCGGAAAATTATAAAAGCATGGTTTTGCTGGGGTATGGTTCGTTAACCGACAAACAGATTTATAGCGGGATTGGCATCTTAAAAGAAGCCTGGGATTTATAATCGGCTGACGATGCTGTTGATTAGATTTTAGATGAGGCAAAATATTTACTCTTTTTTTTAATATCCCAGCGTGGTAATATCAAATAAAAAGAGATAGGGGATTGAAAGTGGGAAATAAATGCAAACCCGTCAGAATGCACAGGATCATCCGACAAAATCGTTTTAGCGGCTTTACGTTGATGGAAATAATTGTTGTGATTGCTGTTTTAGGCGCCCTGGCAGCGATGGCGATTCCACAATTTACCGGTGTTCTCGAAAACTCTCAGAAAAAAACGGATGAGGCCAATATTCGGATTATTGAAAGTGCCGTTTTGCTTTATCAGGCGGAAATTGGGGATATTCCAGCAGGGGTAGATACCTTTAATGAACTGGTGACGGAGCTTAATCGTGTTGGCTATTTAAAAAATTCGGAAGTAAAGGCGGTCACGAAGGGTGTCGTTTTCACCTATGATAGCGCTTTAAAAGAAATCAGTTTGACTGCCAGCCCCGGTGTATAGCGCCACTTTAATGAAAACGAGTGCAAAAAAAATGAAACGTGCAAATCGTCCATGTCTACGGAAAAAAGAGGGTTATACCTTGCTGGAATTACTGGTGTCACTCTCAATTTTGGCTCTACTCACGGTTACTCTGCTTGGCACAGGATTTAACAGTCGTAATGCGTTTAGCGATAGCGCCTACGATGCCGAGTGTGAAAAAATCCTGTATGCCTTGCTTCAGTATCAAAATGAAGCCATTATGGATGGCTATCGGCGCCAGGTTCGGTTTTTAGATGATGGGATGCGGGTCGTCTGGACAAAAAACGGGGTCAGTCAGACAGAGCAGATTGTAGTAAAAACGCTGCGGTTCACAGGCTCCTATACGGGTGCCACAGCCTTAAATTTGTATGGACATGGAACCGTGTCCCAGGGAGGAACAATAAATTTGACAAGTTTAAGCGGTGATGTCAAAAGAATTGTGGTGCAGGTTGGCAACGGGAGGATTTATTTAGATGAATCGTAGGTTCAAAATCGGACCAATTATAAAGGCGCTTAAAGGTTATACAATAATGGAAGCGATTATCGCCATTGCTGTTTGTGGGGCGGCCCTGGTGATGATTTTGGGTCTGTATGGGATGGCGATAAAAACAGAGATGGTATCAAAGGCGATTTTTTCACGATCGGTGGAAATAAATAGCATTGTCGACGAAATTAATATCAATTTAAAAGAGCCTTCGACAACAAGTCTGAATGATCGGGTTAATTCTATTTTAATGAGCAGGTACCCGAATTATGAATTAAAAAATGTCGTGTCGGATCATCAACCTAATTTATATACGCTTGAAATCGCGCATACGAGTAAAAACAGTAGGGATAAGGTATTCTATATTAAAGTGTTCTGGAGGCAAGATGAGACGCCAGTCATTTAGAAAAGAAATGGGTCCCTCTGGCTTCTCTCTGATTGAGCTGTTAACGTCTTTAATGGTGATGTCTTTGTTGCTGGGGTTGCTACTATCGGGCTTGATTTATGCAAATACGATTAATAAAAAAGCCGAAACCAATCAAAAATTATTTTATACACAGCGATACATTGAGTTGTATTTTCAAAAACAGATTTTAAGATCGGAAAAAATAGTTTTTAAAAACAACCGCGTCTATCTTCAGGATCTGGAAAGCCCGGAAAGTTATTACAACTATTATCGTTACAGTAGCGGGTTTTTGAGACGCTATAAGGTTTATAAAAATGGCTTAACTTCGATCGGTTCTGGGGGTAATAGTCAATTTCTAGATGGTATTTCGTCTTTTTCGATGACCCTTGGCGCGAATCAGGAAATTGTTATAAAATACAGTTTAGTGGTTGAGGGATCAACTTACGATCGCGAAACGACGATTTCCCATGGAAGAATGGTGGAGTTTGTATGAATAAGCTAAGCGAAGATGGATTTGTGCTGCCCCTGGTTTTGGTCGTGATGGCATTATTAACAGCGGGTGCGGGTTATGCTTTAACCCGGGGAATGGCGGAACTGGAAGCCAATCGCTTGAATCAGGATTATCAGTTATGTATCGTGACAGGAAAAAATGCCATGGCGATTCTTCAGGCTGAGCTGGAGGAGGATGTCAATTATTCGGGTACTGGCGGGAAGAGTGCGGATGAGAACGGCGGTTATTATGAAATCCAGGTTTTTAAAACAGCAGAAAAATTGCGGTATGTGGAAATAAGTAGTGAATATAAGGCGTATCATATGAATTTCAGTGGTGAAATTGAGCTGGTAACGGATGCGGTGCCGTCAGGTCAGATTGTGAGATTTAACTGGAAAATGGTGGGGGCGGTGTGAAAAAGAGAAAAAAGTTCTGGGCGATTGATCTGGGTGAAGCGTTAACAAAAATAGTCGTTGGTGAGATTGGTGCGTCTGGTTGGGTCCAGATTGAAGGGTTTCGCATTGAAAAAACACCAGAACAGATTAGAAATATCGGCAATTCAGAAGAACAGTCGATGGTTAGGGGGTTTTTGCGTCATCTTTTAAAAGGCGCACGCCGTCATGATGACGTGATGTTGGTCATAAACCATAAAGAGATGCTAGTGGCTTCATTTACCTTTCCGATGATGACAATCAACGAGGTGGAAGAAGCAATCTATTGGCAATTGCAACTGCTTACATCAGAAAATCTGGAATTTTGGCGAATCGATTTTCAAGCGCGGGAGCGGACCCGGTGGTTTGAACATCTTGGTATTGATGAGACAAACTTGGATGTGCTGGGGGTTGCGGTAAAAAAAGATCTTTTGAGTCGGTATACAAAACTATTTGGTAAAACCGGCTGTCGTTTAGCGTCGATTGTTCCACAGTTTTATACCTTTGACAGTCTGATTGATCCCAACGTGGATCAGCCAACACTTATTATTGATATGGGAAAAAGTGAGACCCGTTTCTTTTATTATTACCGCGCCGCATTGGTTGAAAACCATCGGTTGGAGTTGGAAACGGGATGGGATGGAAAAACCTATTTGCGGGAAATTATTAAGGTAACGGAGCAAATTTTTGAATTTCCATTAGGGTATGAAAAAACCGGTATGAACGATATAAATGAAAATATTTATCTGATGGGAGGAGAGAGTCTTCATCGCGGCGTACTGGAGACGCTGTCAAAATGGCTAGATAAAAAAATCCGGCCTGTCGATGAGCTTTTGGATGAGAAAGAGGAACTGATTCTTCCCGGGAAAATGACCAAAGCCCAACGCTGCTTAATGACGCCCTGCGTGTGTGGATTAATCAAACAGGCGCAGTTGCGTGGTGGTTTGTTATGAAGTTAGAGATGAACTTATTACCAGTTGTTTCAGAAAGGAAAAAACAAAAGAAGCATACGCTAACAAAAGTGCAGATGATTTTTATCGGATTATTTATAGCAGTATTTATTATTTACGGAGCGTTGACTTGTTTGGATCTCCATTATCAGAAAGAGATTAAAAAGGTAGAGACACTGATTGAAAATAAATCTGATTATCAGGTGATTTATGCCAATCTTTCCCAGCAAAAAGAGCTGTTAAAACATCGCAGTCTCGTTTTGGAAGCCATCAACAAGGGAAAAGGACTACCGCTGCAAACGGTGGAGGAAATTCACAGGGTCCTACCGGCTGGGATAAAACTCTCCAATTATGAATTTCGGGATGGCCAACTGTCTGTCTCAGGTGAAGCAAAAAAGAAAGAAGAAATCCTGGAATTCAAAGAAAAACTTACGGGTCTGGAAATCTTTTTAGAAATTAACATGGTTAATACCAACACGAAAGAGGCGGTATCCACAATTAAGCCGGACGGGGAAGCCGGGTGGGAATTTACATTAAGTCTTCTAGTGGCGGAGGTTTAAGTGATGAATCAAAAGATGGAAAAACAATTAAGCGATAGAACCCCGAAAGCCCCAGAAGCACACCAAAAAAATAGTAAAACAAAGCTTCAGGAAGGGATTGTCGTAATGGCCCTATTGGTCATCTTCGTTACTTTACTGGTGATTCCTAAATACCAGGCCTACGGCGCAAGCAAGGCTGAACTTGAAAAAAGAGTACGCTATTATCAGGAATTGCCGGACCAAATGACGGAGGAAACCTATCTAAAAAAACTGGGTGAAATGAGTGAAGCGTTAAAGATAACCAACGATAGCCTGCCGGAAAGTTTAGATACGGTCAGTCTTTACGAAGCGGTTGCAAAAACAGCAGACACTGCTGAGGTAGGCCTCACTTCGCTGGAGTTTGGACTGATCAAGCTTCAGATCGATGATCCTCTAGGCGCAAGAATTGCGCCGGAATTTACTGAAAATGAAGAAAAAACGATTCAAGGACCGGATGGAAAGTTTTTAGCGACTTGTGAATTTACGGTGGTTTGTACCGGTAATGATGAAACATTTATGGCATTTCTGGATCGATTAAATCAATCAATTCCAGTTATTCGTGTCATCAGCTATGAAATCAAGAAAGGCTCTGGGTCTGAAAAACAGATGCACCTGAGGCTCGAAAGCTATGGCGTGGTGCAAAATAACCAGGATAATCAGAGGACAGAAAAAACGTATCAGCCACAAGAAATGCTAGCGCCCTAAATACCGTGCGATTCGATAACAGAACCACAATTACCGTGCCGATCAATTGTTAATCTCTTTTTTGCCTTGATGCAAATAATAGGATGTAACAATTGTCGGTACGGTTTTATCAGTTGTTAAAACAAGTAGCTTGTATCAATTGGGGTGTTTAACAATCGTCTCAAGGCTTGCAGTAATGGTTAAGAAGATGCGGTGGAGAGCTTTGATTTCCTGGGGTGAGATGCCATTCAAAGCCGTATTAAGGGGCGCAAATAGTTTGGCATGGACAGTTTCCAGTTGATCAAAAATTGCTTGACCATCGGGGGTCAGGGTGAAGACCACTTCACGCACGTTGACCGCTGATTTTTCTTTTCTTATGAGTTCTTTTTCCAGTAGTTTGGAGCTGCACTTTGAAATAGCGCTTTTTGAAATTCCCAATTTATTAGCCAATTGGGTCAGATTGATGCCTGAAAATCGGCCGATCATTTCAAGGGCTTTCAGTTCAGAAGGATAGAGAGAATAGGAACCATCATTGACTGTAAAGGTTTGCGGTAAAACAAGAATATCCTGATAAAGAGCAGCAGAATCAATCATCAGTTTCTTGAGCGCATCAAGATCTACGGAAGAATCGGATTGTTCAGGTTTTTGAACCGTTGATTTTTCTTTTTTTTGAACCGAACCTTCTTTTTTTTCTTCCGCGGCACTTTTCTTTTTCGTCTCTTTTTTCGAATCTTTTGTTTCTTTGACGTCCAACTTCTTAGCTTTTTTCTCTTTTTTCAAAATGACACTCCTTTCAATACGAAATCTACCATTTAACAGGGTGAAGAATCCGATTCACCACGGTTACATATAATAATACCGAATTAACCAACGCATTGCAATAGAAACATGGCTTAGACGACCGATTTATTCAACTTTTTTAGATTGCATTTTAGATGTTTTTTAGTTAAAATACTAGTGTGGGTAGGACTGTTTATCCGATGGTTCTAAACCAGATTAGAAATAGGAGGAAGAGAATGAAAAAAAGATTGGGAGTATTGATGCTTACACTGGTTTTATTGGTTGTAAGTGTAGCCGGATGCAGTTCAGGAGCGACATCAGGTAAAGCTGAGGTTACAAAGGTTGGTTTTATCTATGTTGGACCAGCAGATGATGGCGGTTGGTCACAAGCTCATGACAATGGCCGGGCAAAAATGGTAGAAAACTTAGACGGTAAGGTTGAAACCATCGTTAAAGAAAATGTACCAGAAGAAAAAAGCGCTGTTATTTCAACCATTAGAGATATGGTTGATCAGGGATGTACCATTATTTTTGGAACCAGCTATGGTTTTATGGATGGAATGGTTGAAGCAGCCGAAGAATTCCCTGATGTTAAATTTGAACACTGTTCAGGTTATATGACGTCTGATAATATGGGGACTTACTTTGGAAAAATTGAAGAACCACGTTACCTTTCCGGAATTGTCGCCGGCTTAACAACTAAGACGAATAAAATTGCTTATGTAGCAGCGATGCCAATTCCCGAAGTAATTCGTGGTATCAATGCCTTTGCATTGGGTGTAAAATCGGTAAATCCGGCAGCCACTGTTAATGTTTCCTGGACCAACACCTGGTATGATCCAACTGTTGAAAAAGCAGCCGCCGAAGCGCTGATCCAACAAGGTTGTGATGTAACCGCTCAGCATCAGGATTCAACAGCAACTATGGAAGCGGCTAAAGAAGCGGGTAAATTATCGATTGGTTATGATTTAAGTGCGGCACAAAGTATGCCAGAAGTCTATATGACGGCTCCACTTTGGGATTTTAGCGGTTATTATACCGATTCGGTTTCATCAGTCATTGACGGAACCTGGAAATCGCAGCAATACTGGGGTGGTATGACTGATGGGATCGTCCTACTGGATGAACTGACAACCTTGGCGCCAGGAACGGCTCAAGGTCAGATTGACACCGCTGAAGCCGCCATTAAATCAGGTGAGCTGGTAATTTTTGCGGGCGAATTAAAAGATCAGAGCGGCACTGTAAAAGTACCGGTTGGAACTACTCTGACAGATGAAGCGCAGTTAAGCATGGACTGGTTTGTTGATAATGTTGTTGGTAGTTTAAAATAATACAAATGGGTTAACGGACAGAGTCTTCTGACTCTGTCCGCTATTTTTAGTAAAGGTGAAAGCATGAATAATGATTATGTGGTTAAAATGGAAAACATCACAAAGGTTTTTGGTAAGGTCAAAGCCCTGGATCATGTGGAATTTTCATTAAAAAAGGGAGAAGTGCATGCCATCTTAGGAGAGAACGGAGCGGGCAAAAGTTCACTGATGAATGTTCTAAATGGCATTTATATGCCGGATGAAGGGCAGATCGAAGTGAAGGGCCAACGTGTTAGTATCAGTTCCCCCAAGATTGCCCTGGACTTGGGAATTGGGATGTTGCCTCAGCACTACAAGTTGGTCGATGCTTTTTCAGCAATGGAAAATGTGGCCGCCGGCAGTCGTAAAACAACCCCTTTTTTAAATAAGAAAAAGATTTTAGATGAGATGGGGAAATTGATTGCCCAATTGGGAATGGACATTAATCCCAATAAAAAGGTCTATGAAATGTCGGTTGCCGAAAAGCAGAGTCTGGAAATCTTCAAAGTCCTGTATCGGGGGGCTGATATTCTAATATTGGATGAACCCACGGCAGTACTAACTCCCCAGGAAATTAAGAATCTCTTTGAAATTGTTAAGAAGATGGTGGCAACAGGCTGTTCAGTGATTATTATTACTCATAAACTAGAAGAGGTTATGGAAATCAGCGATCGGATTACCATTATGCGTAAGGGCACGACCATTCAAACAGTTAATAAAGCAGAAACCACGCCGCAGGAACTGGCCGGGATGATGGTTGGCGATATGATGGAGCTTAATGTTCCCTATGTTGCGGTAAAACGGGGAGAAAAGGCGCTAGAAGTGAAAGATATCACCGCCATCGATCGAAATAAGGTCAATATTCTTGATCACGTCAGTTTTGACCTCTATGCTGGGGAAATTCTCGGCGTCGCCGGCATTGCCGGTAGCGGCCAGAAAGAACTATGTGAGAGTATCGCTGGTCTTTATCATATCAAATCCGGTGAGATTATTTTTGAAGGCGAAAACATCGTCGGCAAGAATCCCGAAAAAATCAGTCAGATGGGAATTAGTCTGAGCTTCGTTCCTGAGGACCGTTTAGGAATGGGTCTGGTTTCTTCGATGGATATTATTGATAATGTTTTATTAAAAGATTACCGCAACAAAAAAGGGCTGGGAATTTCTCGGGTTGTTTCCCGGGACAAGGCCGAAGCCCTGGTTGAACGCCTTAACGTGTCCACCCCCGCGATTGAAAATCATGCCGTCAGTTTGCTCTCTGGCGGGAATATTCAAAAGGTCTTGTTGGGTCGGGAAATTGAACTGGAACCGAAACTGATGGTGACGGCTTACGCCACCAGAGGTCTGGATGTAGGTTCTTCTCAAATTATTTATGAGCTGCTCAATGAGCAAAAAGTTAAAATGAAACCGATCATTTATGTGGGCGAGGATTTGGACGTTCTGATGAGTCTTTGTGATCGCATTTTAGTTATTTGTGAAGGTCGGGTAACAGGGATTGTGGATCCGCGAAAAACCACCAAAGAAGCCATTGGATTAATGATGTCCGGGGTTATTAGTGAAGGAGAACAAGCATGCTCCATATCGTAAAGAAAGATCTTCCCAAAACCCGGGAAAAAATAGTTGTTCGGCTGTCGGCTGTATTAGCAGCGTTGGCCTTGGCCTCAATCCTTGTTCTGGTTGCCGGAGCCAATCCCTTTGAGTTATATCTTGGGATTATTCAGGGCTGTTTTGGCTCGGTGTATCGTTTTGCTGCCACGATCGAGAAAATGGTACCGCTGCTGGTGCTCTCTTTGGGGGTAATGGTTGCCTTTAAAATGCGCTTTTGGAATATCGGTGCTGAAGGTCAGTTTCTGATGGGGGCAGTCGGAACCACATTGGTAGTCCGGCTACTGCCGGATCTGCCGCTACCAATTATGCTGATGTTGATGAGTGTCGTTTCTTTTTTATTTGGCGCCGTTTGGCTGATGGTTCCAGCTTTTTTAAAAGCCCGTTTTGGAACCAATGAAACGCTGTTTACGCTGATGTTAAACTATATCGCGTTAACACTGGTAACTGCATTGCAATACGATTTCTGGAAGGATCCGGCAGCCAGTGGGATGCCTAAAATAGCTAATCTTCCTCCCAATGCTTTACTACCCGGTGTCAGTGGTTTTAATTTAAGTATCTTGATGGCAGTTATTATTGTTCTGGCGATGTATTATTTTATGAACCGATCAAAAATCGGATTTGAAATTTCTGTTTTGGGCGAAAGTGAAAATACCGCCCGATACATCGGTATTAATGTCACTAAAACCATTATGATCGCCGCTCTTGTTAGCGGCGGTTTATGCGGTGTGGTCGGGATGATGCAAACCACGGGTGTCAGCGGGGCGTTATCAACTCAAATCACTGGCGGTTTGGGTTTCACAGCCATTATCGTAGCCTGGCTTTCAGGACTCAAGGTGCCCTTTGTAGTCGTTAATTCCTTTGCCTTTGCGGTATTGTTGCAGGGTGCCTCGTATATTCAAACCGCCTTCCAGATTCCCGGTTCGGTGGCAGAAATGATTCAGGCGATCATTCTGTTTTTTATTTTGGGCAGCGAGTTTATCTTGCAGTACCGCTTTGTTTCCGATAAAAATAAACGTGAGGTGGCATAATGGAATTTGTTTTTTTCTTAACGGCTGCGGTTAAGGCCGGAACCTGTTTGCTTTATGCGACTCTGGGAGAAATTATTTCAGAAAAAGTCGGCCACCTTAATCTTGGGGTGGAAGGGATGATGCAAATGGGGGCGGTGGTTGGTTTTATTGCCGGGTTTACCTTTGGCAATCCCTACATCGCGGTGCTCTGCGCAGCCATTGCCGGGGCCTGCGGGGCTCTGATTTATGGCTTTCTGACGATTAGCTTAAAGGCTAATCAGGTAGTTACCGGGCTGACGCTTAGTATTTTTGGGGTTGGCTTTGCCGCCTTCTTTGGCAAGAACTTTGTCGGGAAAAAAGTGCCGGAAGCGATTACCACATTTTTTGCGCCGATCAAGCTGCCGATTTTTGGGGATATTCCATACGTTGGTCAGATCTTTTTTAACCAAAGTGTTTATGTTTATTTTTCTTATCTACTGGTGATTGCCATTTATGTTTACCTTTATAAAACCAAGTGGGGCTTAAATACCCGGATGGTTGGTGAAAATCCGGTCGCGGCTGACGCCAGCGGAATTCCCGTGGATAAGTATAAATATTTTAATATTGCCCTTTGTGGAGCACTGTGTGGCCTGGGTGGAGCCTTTTTATCCCTGGTTTACATCAGTATTTATCCGGTTAATGTCGTCAGCGGACGAGGGTGGATTGCGGTAGCACTGGTTATCTTTGCGATGTGGAATCCCGGCAAAGCTTTATTGGGGGCCTATTTCTTTGGCGCTTTGGATATTGCCAGTTTTTGGCTCCAGCAATATACCCTGCCAGTTTCAATTTACTTCTTCACGGCCCTGCCTTATTTGGCAACAGTATTTGTTTTGATCTTTACCTCGATGCGAAAGAGCAGCAACAAAAAAGAACCAGCCTGGCTGGGTAAAAACTATTTCAAGGAAGACCGATAAAAAGAAAAGACCGTCTTATATAAGACCGTTGAATAAATTGCCGTACCGATCAATTTTAATCTATTGTTCGCCGCGGGATCGAACAGGCTATGCCGTGTTCGCCCCGATGCGTACAATCAGATTAATAATTGTCGGTACTGCGTTGGTACGATGTTTATAGTTTAACCGTCTTATATAAGACGGTTCTTTTGTAAACAAATCTGTCTTTACAATGGAGACAGGTGTTAACACAACTAAACCATTTAAAAATCCCAGGACAATGCTTTATGGTTTTAAATTGAAAAAACTATGATATAATAGAGGTTAAGATTTTAAAGGAGCCGAGAAAATGAAGGAATTAATTTGCAAAACAGAGAATATGCACCAGTACCCCATTATCATCGAAAAAGGCATTAAAGGGCGGCTGGCCCAAATGAAGGCGCTCTTTTCCCAGTATCACAAGGTGGTGATTATCACCGATAAAAATGTAGCAAAAGAGTATTTAAGCGATGTGGAACGTCAGGTTCGTCAGGCTGGTCCCAAGGTTTACAGCATTGTCATTCCTCCAGGCGAGGCAAGCAAGTGCCTGTCGCAAACCGCCGAAATATATGACGAACTGGTTAAATGTAATATCACCCGCAGTGATGCTATTTTAACCCTGGGCGGTGGCGTCGTTGGGGATTTGGGCGGTTTTTGCGCGGCAACCTATCTCCGCGGCATTGATTTGATCCAGGTACCGACATCATTGTTGGCACAGGTTGACAGCAGTGTCGGCGGAAAAGTCGGGATTGATCTAGATTATGGCAAAAATCTGGTCGGTGCTTTTCATCAGCCTAAAGCCGTTATCATTGACCCCTTATTTTTAGAAACCCTTGAAGATCATTATATGATTGATGGTATGGCCGAGGTCATCAAGTACGGTTGTATCAGTAGTGCCCCGCTTTTTGTCAAACTGATGGGGTATGCCTATTATGAGGATTTGGTTGAAGATATGGAAGAGATCATTGCCAAATGCTGTCAGATTAAACGGGATGTGGTTCAGACTGATGAGCATGAACAGGGACTGCGGCGGATTCTAAATTTTGGCCATACCATCGGCCATGTAGTGGAATCTTATTTTAAATTTAAAAAATATTCCCACGGTGAAGCGGTTGCCATTGGGATGGCACAGATCACGAAGAAAACGGTAGCAGAAGGGATCAGTCAGAAGGACACCTACACGAATATTATCGAAATCCTGGAGAATTACGGGTTGCCCACTGAGCTTCCCAAAATGCCTCTGGACAAGGTTCAGGAAATCTTGTTTACGGACAAAAAGTTTGAGAATGACTCGCTTTACATTTGTGCCCTGGAAAAAATCGGCAAGGCTCAAATTGTCAAAATTCAAAAACCCCAGGCCATCGAACTGTTTCGATAATAACTGAAATAAATAGAGCGATAACCCCGTAGCGATACGGGTTAACCGGTTGTAAAAATAATCGCTACTGAGTTATTGATTGTCTATTTGCCAAGTGAAAAAAGTAAAAATAGAAAATTGTGAGGAAGAAAATGAGAAAGATTGAGATTACACCAAGACAATTAACGGGCAGTTTGGAAATACCGCCTTCGAAAAGTGTCAGCCACCGGGCGATTATTATGGCGGGGCTGGCTAAGGGAGAAAGCGTGATTTCTAATGTGCTGATGTCTCAGGATATGATTGTTACCTGTGAGGCGATGGAAGCATTAGGGACAAGCATTTCTTATCATGAAGAACAAAACGGGCGGTTTACACTAACAATTAAGGGCTGCGATCCGCTGGTACTTGGGAAGGAGACCATCGAGTGCAATGAGTCAGGATCAACGCTGCGATTTATTATCCCGATTTTGCTGCTCCAGCCTAAACGGGTGGTGATTACCGGAAAGGGTCGTCTGGTTACCCGGCCGATGAAGCCCTATTATGATCTATTTGAAGAAAAATCAATTCATTATGAGCATTTAAATAAACAACAGGATCTACCTCTGGCAGTAGAAGGAACTCTGACTCCCGGCAGCTATCAAATTGATGGCGGGGTAAGTTCACAGTTTATTACCGGCTTACTTTTTGCCCTGCCCTTGCTTTCTGGCGATTCGGTTATTGAAGTTACATCAAAACTGGAGTCAAAACCCTATCTTGATATTACCCTGGACATGCTGAAGCACTTTGGGATTGAGATTGTCAATGACAATGACCGGCGGTTTTTGATTAAGGGAAATCAGGCCTATCGACCTTGTCATTACCGGGTCGAAGGTGATTTTTCTCAGGGCGCGTTCTGGCTGGCAGCGGGTGCCATTGGTGAAAAGATGGACTGCAAGGATCTTGATCTTTCTTCTTTTCAGGGGGACAAGGTAATGGTTGATCTGATAAAACAAATGGGTGGTGAAATCAGTGCTAAAGCTGATGGCCTGGTGGTAAAAAAATCAACCACTCATGGAATTGTTATCGATGTCTCTCAGTGTCCGGATCTGGTTCCGATTCTGGCGGTGTTAGGCAGCTTGAGTGTGGGCACCACCACCATAATAAATGGTGAGCGACTGCGCTTTAAGGAGTCGGATCGGTTGATGGCGATTGCTTTAGAGCTTAATAAACTGGGCGGCAAGATTGAAGAAACCGCCGATGGACTGATAATTCACGGGGTCGAAGGCTTCACTGGGGGCAAGGTTAAGAGTCATAATGACCATCGAATTGCGATGGCTTTAGCGATCGCTAGCATTCGGGCCTCAGGAAAGATCGTTCTGGACGGTGCCGAAGCAGTCAATAAATCCTACCCACATTTCTGGGAAGACTTTAAAGCGGTAGGAGGTGAGTGGATTGGGCTCGACGTGGGGAAATAAATTTAAGCTTTCGATTTTTGGTGAATCCCATGGTAATGGGATTGGTGCAGTCATTGATGGACTCCCCGCCGGAATTAAAATTGATCTGGAGCGGGTTCAGAGTGAGCTGAACCGCCGGGCCGCCCGGGGAAACCCGCTGGCGACACCCCGAAAAGAGGGGGATCAAATTGAAGTGCTGAGTGGCATTTTTAATGGCAAAACGACCGGCGCACCATTAGCGGGATTGATCCGCAACGAAAATACCCGTTCCGGAGATTATGCAAAAACCAAAGATCTGATGCGTCCAGGTCATGCCGATTATACCGCCGACGCCCGTTATGGTGGCTTCCAGGATTATCGCGGCGGCGGTCACTTTTCCGGCCGGCTGACGGCACCTCTGGTTTTTGCCGGGGCCATTGCCAAAGAGATGTTAAGCGTAATTTGTCCAGAGCTGGGAATCGGAAGCCGGATTGTATCAATTGGTGAGGTAAAAGATACCCCGATTGAGGATTGGAAGGTCTATCAAACCCTAATCAGGGGTTTTAAAAATCCCGCTTTCCCCCTTTATCATGCCAATCTGGAAGAAGCGATGAAACAGGCAATCATTGCAGCAATGGAAGATGAGGATTCGGTGGGTGGTTTGGTGGAAGGCTTTATCACTGGCCTGGAGCCGGGGATTGGCAATCCTTTTTTTGAATCCATTGAAAGTCGTCTATCGGCCTTACTCTTTTCTATTCCCGCCGTAAAAGGCGTAACCTTTGGGGCTGGTTTTGAAATGGTCAGCCTGCGAGGTTCCCAAACTAATGATGGCCTGCGCATCAATAACGGACAAATTGAGACCTTAACCAACCACAACGGGGGTATCAACGGTGGTATTTCCAATGGAATGCCAATTGTTTTTCAGGTCGCCTTTAAACCGACGCCTTCGATTGGCAAAGAACAGCAGACCATTAATCTGGCCAATCGAAACAACGCGACCTTAAAAATTCAGGGGCGTCACGATCCCTGCATTGTGATCAGGGCTTTTCCCGTGGTAGAAGCCGCCACCGCCATCTGTTTGGCAGATTTTTTACTTTAGGAGATAAGATTGAAAACATTAGATGAAATTAGAAATAAAATCGATCAGATCGATGCGCAGATGCGGGTCCTTTTTGAGCAGAGAATGGATTGCATCCAGGCTGTGGCTGAATATAAATACAATAATAATGGTAATATATTCGACCAGAGTCGGGAAGAAAAAATGCTGCAAAAAAATCTGGAGCAGCTGAAAAATAAGAACTACGATAAAGAATATGAACGTTTTTTAGAGGAAATTCTGATCTCCAGTAAGGATTATCAGAAGGATTATATACAAAAAAAAGAAACGCTGAAAAGAGGCGAGTAATCATGGATACCGGAATGCTTATTATTGTTCTGGTTATTGTCATTCCCGGATATGTTATCGTTAAACGTCTGGCTAACACCTTCTATTCAGATAATCCCAAGCTGGAAGAAGAAACAGAAAGGCGCTATGGATTTCAACGTCTGGAAAATGAAATAATCGAAAAGGCGAAAGAAAAAGAAATAAGTGAAACTCAGGTTAAACATAGCGACCATCAGCGAAAAAAAAGAAAACGTGTCCAAATCCCAAAAAAAGTGGATGCGGCAGTCGTAATAAAATATCGCCAAAGGGTTAAGAATGAAAAGTTAACTAAAGAAAACATTAAGCAGAAGTGAGTAAAACGCTTATTTTTAGCCCTATTTGAGTGTGATTGGGTGGTCGCTAAAAATAATTTGATAATCCTCAAAAAATAGCTTTAATAATGGCATACAATTTTATATAATAGTTACAATTATTTTTTTGGAGATGAGAATTGTTGATGCATAAAAATGCGTTCAGAAAGTAGAAGGAAAGATGAAAAAGTTTAATAAAGTATTAATCGCTAATCGAGGAGAAATTGCCATCCGGATCATTCGGGCCTGTCAGGAGCTTGGCATTCATACCGTGGCCATTTACGCGCAGGAAGATAAACTGTCTCTTTTTAGAACCAAGGCCGACGAGGCTTATCTGATTACTGGCACGAATGGTCCGGTGGAAGCTTATCTGGATATGGATAAAATCATCACCCTGGCCAAGAAAAAAGAGGTTGATGCGATTCATCCTGGTTACGGTTTTCTGGCTGAAAACCCGCTTTTTGCTAAACGCTGTGAAGAGGAAGGGATCGTCTTTATCGGACCAACGCACGAAATGATGGAAAAAATGGGTGACAAGATTCAATCGAAAATCGTCGCCAAAAGTGTGAAGGTCCCCACGATTCCCGGTGTTGAAAAACCAATCACCTCCGATTCGGAAGCCCTGGAGTTCGCACAGAAAGCCGGCTATCCGATCATTTTAAAAGCAGCTGCAGGCGGCGGTGGTCGGGGGATGCGAATCGTCCGGGACGAAAAAGATCTCTTAAAAGAGTTCCATTCAGCAACCAGTGAAGCAACCAAAGCCTTTGGTGATGGGACTATTTTTGTCGAAAAATATTTAGAAGAACCGAAACATATTGAAGTGCAGATTCTGGGTGACAACCATGGGAATGTGGTGCATCTTTTTGAACGGGATTGCTCGATTCAAAGACGACACCAGAAAATCGTTGAATTTACCCCCTCCTTAAGTATCAATGAAGAACAACGTCAGGCGATCTGTAAGGACGCCATTAAACTGGCTAAAGAAGTAAACTACCGTAATGCCGGGACCATTGAGTTTCTGGTCGATAAAAAAGGCGACCATTATTTTATCGAAATGAATCCTCGGATTCAGGTCGAACATACCGTTACTGAATTGGTCACCGGAATTGATCTGGTGCAGTCTCAAATTTTAATTGCCCAGGGCTTACCGCTCGACTCCGAAGAAATTGGTATTTCCAGTCAAGCGTCAATAGAGACGAGGGGAACAGCCATCCAATGTCGGATCACGACTGAAGATCCGAACAATCATTTTATGCCGGATACGGGCCGATTGGATGTTTATCGAACCGGTAGTGGTTTTGGGATTCGCCTCGACGGTGGCAATGGCTTTACTGGCGCAGTAATCACGCCCTATTATGACAGTTTGCTGGTCAAGAGTACCTCTTTTTCCAGAAACTTTGAAGATGCCCGTCGTAAAGCGCTGCGCGCGCTGAAAGAAATGACAATTGAAGGGGTTCAAACCAATAAGGATTTTCTCATCAACGTGCTTCAGCACCCCACCTTTATTGAAGGAAACTGTGACACCAAGTTCATTGATGATCACCCAGAACTGTTTGAGATTGAAGATCAGAAAAGTGAAGCGTCCAGTTTGCTCAAATACTTCGGGAATATTATTGTCAATGAAACCTTTGGAAATAAACCGGATTATGATGAGCCCTATATCCCGGCTATTCCGGTCGATACCGAATTTCGGGGTAGTAAACAGATCCTTGATGAGCAGGGGCCAGATGGTCTGGTAAAGTGGATCAAAGACCAGGAGAAACTGCTGCTGGTTGATACCACCTTCCGGGATGCCCATCAGTCTATCGCTGCCACCCGAGTACGAAGCCGGGATATGATCAAAATCGCCCGGGAAACCGCAGCCCTGGCACCGGATCTCTTTGCCCTGGAAATGTGGGGCGGCGCAACCTTTGATGTGGCCTACCGTTTCTTAAAAGAATCGCCCTGGCGACGGCTTGATGAACTGCGCAAGCGAGTTCCCAATATTTTGTTTCAGATGCTTTTGCGGGGTGCCAATGCTGTCGGTTACAAAAATTACCCAGATAACGTGATCCGCGCCTTTGTTCAGGAAGCGGCCAAAAGTGGGATTGACATTTTCCGTATTTTTGATTCACTCAACTGGATGGATGGGATGAAGATTTCCATTGAGGAGGTTTTAAAAACGGATAAGATTGCTGAAGTCAGCATCTGCTACACAGGGGATATTTTAGACACTTCGAGAACCAAATATAATCTCGATTACTATCTGAGAATGGCCCGGGAGATCGAAAAAACCGGAGCCCATATTCTGGCGATTAAAGATATGTCTGGTTTACTAAAACCGGGAGCCGCCTATAAGCTGGTAGAAGCCTTAAAACAGGAGGTTAGCCTACCCATCCATCTTCACACCCATGATACAACGGGTAATGGGGTGGCCACAGTGCTCTTTGGACAGATGGCCGGGGTCGATATTGCCGATGCAGCGCTAAACGGGCTCAGTGGTTTAACTTCTCAGCCGGCCCTGAACTCGATTGTGGCAGCCCTAAAAAATACCCCAAGAGATACGGGACTAAATGAAGATGAGCTCCAGATTTTATCGGATTATTGGGGCAGCACCCGTCAGGTTTATAGTAAGTTTGAATCTGAAATGAAATCCGGCTCCACTGAAATTTATAAGTTGGAAATACCGGGAGGTCAATACTCAAACCTTCGGGCCCAGGTGGAAAGTTTTGGTTTGGGCCATAAATTTCGGGAGGTTAAAGAGAAATACATGGAAGCGAACCTGATGCTGGGTGATATTGTCAAGGTGACACCCTCATCAAAAACGGTTGGTGATTTAGCCATCTTTATGGTTCAGAACAACTTAACCGCTGATAATATTAAAACAAAGGGAAAAGAACTATCTTATCCCGATTCGGTCGTTGATTTTTACAAGGGCATGATCGGACAGCCAGAAGGTGGATTTGATCCTGAGCTTCAAAAAATTGTCTTAAAGGGCATAGAACCGATCACAGTTCGTCCCGGGATTCTGCTTCCTGACGAAAATTTTGGTAAAATAAAAAAAGACTTCCATGAAGAGTTTGGTGTTGAACTGGACGATCGGGAAGTGTTAAGTGTTGCTCTATATCCCAAGGTAATGAAAGAATATATGGAATTCATTCAGGAATACGGTGATTACATGCGAATGGAAAGCCACGCCTTCTTCTACGGTTTAAAGGTCGGAGAAATCGTCGATGTGGAGGTATCCAAAGGAAAACGCTTTGTCATCAAATTAGTCAACATCGGCGTACCTAATGATGAGGGCATGTGCCCAGTACGATTTGAAGTGGATGGGTTCCGTCGTGAAATCTATGTTGAAGATAAGCGCAGCCTCTCGGCCAAGCAAAAGGTCACCATGCTAAAGGCTGATCCTAAAAACACTAAACAGATCGGCTCAGGTATTCCTGGAACTGTTCTAAAAGTATTGGTTAACGAAGGAGAAGACGTCAAAAAGAATCAGGCTCTGGTTATTGTTGAAGCCATGAAAATGGAAACCGAAATGGTCGCCAGCGAAGACGGCAAGGTCAAACGGATCTATGTATCGGATGGACAAAGCGTCGAGTCCGGCGAACTGATCGTCGAAATGGAATAAGAGACTCTATTATAATAGGAAGTTAATTAAAAAAGAAGTGATCACTGCTATTTGGTGGTCACTTCTTTAAATCTAGGTACAAGTCGTACCGACAATTGTTACATCATGTTGTGACCTAGGGGTCAGACCCTACGCATCGGGGCGAACACGGCGTAGCCTGTCCGATCGCGTAGCGAACAACAGATTAACAATTGGTCGGTACGCAGTGGCACGACAACCTAAAAGAAGTGATCACCATTATTTGGATGATCACTTCTTTTTTTAAATTTGCTATATCACGGTGAGTGAAACCGGGAGACTGACGGCGGTTACCGGCAGACAACCGGCTTTGGTATTAGTGATTTCGACATAGTAGTAGGTGGTTCCGGCCGGACTGGCGGTATCGGCCGCAAAGGTCTTATCAGTAGCACCATCAACTGCTTTGCCATCGGCATTGACGGCCACGGAGCTTTCAAACCACTGGTAGGTGAGGACACCGCCATCATTGACAGTGGCAGCTACTCTAAAAGAAGCTGTTGCTATCTCAGACTTAGGTGCGCCGAGGGCAGCCTGAGCAGTGCGGGTAGCCTGAGCCAAACTGGTTGCCACTGCGATGTCACTCAGTTGTGAAATACTGGTTGGTTGTTCCGTGATCGTTGGTATTTCAGCTAATGTTGTTACGATAACCGGTTCTGTTTCACCGGTTTCAGGATCGGCGGGATCAGGTGTTACTGGTAGGACAGCGGGATCGATACTGGTCACGACAGTACCCGCTAAGACGGTGACCGGATCAGCATTTTCAGAAGAGATCACACAGTTATAATAGACAGTACCCGGGGTTGCGGATGCCGGGGGATCATAAATTGGACCTGTAACCTCTGGTAGTGGGGTTTCGACATCACCGATGCGATAAGACCACTGGTAGGTTAAGGTCTTATCATCAGTAACATCAGCTTCCACAAAAACAGGAGCAGGATCTTCATTTAAATAAACACGTTGGGAGGATAGTTCCGAGCTGGCGGTAATTACCGGTTGGGCCAGGACCGTGAGGGTGATTAAGGCCTGGGTGTTATTCAGGTTGACATAGCCAGCAGGCATTACCAAAGTGCCGGTATAGATTGTTTCACCAATTTTTTTCGTGTCCACGGTATTGGGGGACCAGGTTACTGAACAGGGAAAAAGTTCACTGCCATAACCCTGGGCGATGACCACAACCGGCAGGGAGTAACTGCTGTCATAGGCAATGGTTTGTGCAATATTGTTATTGACGGTGTTGATGGTATTAATCATAGTCACAGCGGTGACATTGGTTTTGACTGTAATTTTACAGGTATCAGTTTTATTCCCATCCTGAGTTCGGGCAGTGATGGTGGTTTCGCCATTAGAAACTGGTGTGACCACCCCATTGGTGACGGTGGCAACCGCGTTATTAGACGTTTCCCAAATGATGGTTTGATTGGTCGCATTTTTGGGAAAAATAACGGTGTTCAGTTTTAAAGTATTACCCATAATCACATCTGCTTCAACCGGTGTTACCTGGATTGCTTCCACCGAAATATTTACAGGTGGGCTCGGTGGGGTTGGTGGGGTTGGGCTTGGCGGATTTGGTGGGGTTGGAGGGATAAACGGGGTATCGTGAATCGTATCAATGACCGACCCGGAATCGCTTGAACCGGAATACCAGGTGCCGCTGGACCCGCCAGAGGAACTACTATCGGCGACTCGGTTGGTATTGGTTGATACAGCTAATGAACCATTGGTATCACTGACAACCGGCTTGGTGGTAATATAAACGACCTCCGGGGTAACGGTCCCGGTAATGTACAGTACATCGTTGGTGGTGGCACTGGTAACACTGCCTTCACCGGTTATCTCAACCCGGGTTTCTGTGGCCAGAGAGGCAATTACGGCATTGTTGCCAAGTGTAATGCTGGTTCCTTCACCAGTAGTGGTTAACAACACGGTTCCCACATTGGCATTAAGGGTGAGAATAACCTTCGATTCAGCCACGATTTTATCAACCACCGCATTGGCTACAAGGGTTGATCCACCGGCATTGGTGCCGAATCCAATTAGTTTGGCTGGTGTGTTAAGAATAATGTCGCTGGCGCCCCGGGCCTGAATGTTTTCAATGGTACCATTTTCCTGGGTGGTGATGGATGTCCGGGCAGCGGCTTTCTCAACGTTTAGGGTCTTTACCTTACTTTGATTGTCAACAACGATGTTGGCCGCTGCTCTGGCGGTCAGCGTTTCAACGGTTGCTTCGCCAAGTAAAACAATTTTTACCCCGGGTTTCTCAAGAATGATGTTCTGGTAGGCGCCACCATCCAGGTAAATGGTGTCACCTCCTTTTACCAGTAATTCGCCTTGTACGGCTGCGTTGGTCAGCCGAATTTCGCCATCGGCAACCGCATCAGTAACGGTTAGATTACCGGTAAAGGTGGCATTTTCGATGTTGACATCAGAAACCTTAATCTCTCCGTTTTGATAGGTTGCTGTTTCGTTGTAGGTACCCGCCACGGTATAGTTTTTCATTTCGCTTCCTTCTTGGTTGCAGCTACGAACAAACAAAATGGCGGTCAGAAGAATTAGTAGGATGATAATAATGGAAATAATCGAGTTCTTTTTCATGACATTCCTTCCCTTTTCATTTATTTAATTTAAAATGTAATCATAAGTGCTCAGATTTGTTCTAAGTGTAATAATACTAGCACAAATTATGGTTGTTGTAAATAGCTTGTAACGAAGATGTAAAAGAAAATTGAATTTGTAAATAAAAACAGAACATCTTTCAACGATGCTTAGCAGATTCCCAAATACAGGGCTTTATTGGCTGAGATTATTTTTGAAAAGATCGCCTTTATGGATGCATTTTTTAAAGGATTAAACACGTGAATAACGATAAAGTATGCAATTGATTTGGATATAAATACAACTTTCGTATTTCGACTGGTTTTGTAATTGCGCATGGCAAATTATTGTGGTATGATCAATTAAAATTAAAAATTTGAAGGCATAAATGCCTTTAAAGCTAAACCGTCAAAGCGTTTTAACTGGGTTATGCCAAGAAAAGTCTCCTTTTATCAACAGGGCGACAATTTGGAACAATTCAGAATTATCGTTACAGATGAAAACAACAGATTGTTATAATTTTTAAAGAAGAAAGGGTATACGAATGAAAATTGAAGTAAAGCAAGAAAGTGATATTTTTCTAGTTGAACTAGAAGGCCGAATGGATACCAATACCTCCCCTGAGTTTCAAAAAGAAATGGAGCCGTATTATACTAAACAAGGATTTAAGATGATTCTGAATTTTGATAAGCTGGATTTTGTCAGCAGTGCCGGATTAAGAGTGTTACTGCTGATTCAAAAAAAATCCAAGGCACTTGATGGTAGTCTGGTGATTAAAAACGTCAAGCCGGAAATCCAGGAAGTATTTGATATGACCGGGTTTTCAGATATTTTGACCATCGAATAAGGGTGTGAAAATGGCGGGAAATAGTATGGCGGAAGAGCAGTTTAGGGCCATTTTTGGCGGCAACGATGATAAGAGTATTCCAGAACGTTTAAAGGAAATGCCCAATGAAAAATTAATTAAAAGTTTTTATTTTATCCAAAGTATTCCTGAGGCCACACAAATACGTGTGCTTCAGGATATTTTAAAATCTGCTCAGAATAGTGAGTTTGGCAGAAAAATGGGTTTTTCAGACATTAAAACCGTCGACGACTTTAGAAACAAGGTGCCAATATCGGATTATTCTCAGATTGAAGAAGAGCTGACACCGTTAAAAGCAGGTCAGGGAGACATTTTTTTTGACGGTCCAACAGCCAGTTTTGTTGCTACTAGCGGCTCCACTGGTGTACCTAAACTGATTCCTGAAAGTAAAAATGGGGAATGTGTCAAGGGTTTGGTTTCTCAGATTCGGGCCATCCTTTTATTAATGATGGCCCCGGAAGTAATGGCGCCGGGAAAAAAGGTATTGGCTATTGTTAACCCCTCGGAGTATGGCAAAACCGACGGAGGCATTCCGATTGGCTCCGCTTCTGGCCAGGCGGCCAAGGATATGCCAGTCGAGATGTTAAAAAAAATGGTGCTGCCACCGGCAATGATGATCGCGAAGGGACTGAGTAATGAGACAACCGATTACTTAACGATTCGCTATGCGTTGGCAGAAAAAAATCTGGTTGGTGTTGTTTGTAGCAATATTGCCCACTTTAATGTTTTACTAAAAAAAATGAATGCACAAGCCGACGATTTGCTAGAAGATATCAGAGAGGGTCAGATATCGTCAAAGATTTCCATTGATGCGGTACTGAGGGAAAAATTGGTTTCGGAATTATTGCCAAATCCGGAGCGGGCAGCAGAACTGGAAACAATTCTTAAAAACAAAAAGACCCTGGATGTGGCAATGATCTGGCCCGAGTTTGCGGTTGTGTCCTGCTGGATGTCAGCCAGTGCAGCAAAAATTGTGACCGATATCAAAAAGCACCTCCCTCAGTCGGTCAAATTCCTGGAATGGGGCTACGGCGCCAGTGAAGGAAAGTTTAATATACCAGATAAAGCCCAGGATCCAGCCGGATTACTTGCTCTTTTTGGTTATTTTTTTGAGTTTTTACCAGTCGGAGAAGTAACGAGTCAAACCCTTTTGGCCCACGAATTAAAAAAAGGTGGCTATTACGAACTGATCATTACCTCCTATTCGGGCTTGTACCGCTATAATATGAAAGATATCGTCCGAGTGACGGAGATGAATAATCAGATTCCCAGGCTTGTTTTTGTGTGCAAAGAATCGGAAAAGCTGGAGTTGGATCGCCTGAGTTTAAGGGTCTTTGAAATTGATGGGGCGATTGAGACAATTTCTAATTATTTAAATCAGGAGATCCGTTTTTATCAGATCTTATTGGATCGGGAGAATAAAAAGCTGATCTTTATTCTGGAACCCTATTCAGAGCGGTTTGATAGTGAGGTTTTTAGATTGAACTTGGAGAAACACCTGTTTAAGCTAAAGCCCAGCTATCAGCGATTAAGAGAATCATGCCACTTACGGGGAGTAGAAGTAATAATGGTGAGCGATGGTTACCGTGATTCGTTATTTTCCCGATCAATCATGCCCGGGAAGAATGTAAACCAAACAAAATTAAAAACCATTGTAACGGAATACCCTGATCGTAACAGCATTGCGGGTTGGGCAAAGGAAGGCGAAAAATGATAAAGATGATACCCAAACTGATTTATTCCCTTAATATTAAAAAAGGTTACAAAAAAATTGAGAATTTTGATCGTTTAACCGAAAATGCTCCGGAAATCAATAAACAATTGATGCTTGATATGATCGCTAAAAATGCCGACACCGAGTATGGAAGGCGCTATCACTTTGACCAGATTAAGACCATTGAAGACTATCAGAACACGGTGCCTTTTTCTATTTATGATGATTACGCCCCTTATATCGAACGAATGATAGCCGGAGAAAAGGATCTGTTGACTAAGGATAATATCATCCATTATGCCCTGACTTCCGGTAGTGTTGATAATCCCAAAAAGATCCCGGTTTCGGAACAAACGGTCGATCTTTACCGGGAATATGCCACCCAGTTCAGCTTTGCCATCATTGCCCGGGCATTGGGGAAAAAGTGGAAACGCGGTCGCGGACTAAACCTGATGGAAGTCAAATTTGAAACGCTGTCCAATGGTTTGTTTGCCGGGTCCATTTCAGGGCGGGGTGTTTACAGTATCAAAAACCTTTTGTTTTTGATGTTCACCTCACCTAAAGAAATTGTTTTTCCTACTGAAATAATGGACACCAAGTATGCGCACCTTCGTTTTGCACTGATGGAGCGAAATCTGTCCTATATTGTTTCTGCCTTTATGACTGGTATTTCTGACTTGATGAAATATATGGAAACAAATTGGGAAATGATCGTCGATGACATCGAAAAAGGCACCATCGATCCGGATATAAAAATTCCCGATGAGATCAAAGTTCAGTTATTGACCCAAATAAAGCCGAACCCCAAACGGGCGGCGGAACTGCGAGAAGAATTTAAAAAAGGTTTTGATACCCCCATTATTCCCAGAATCTGGCCCGAACTGGCTTTTGTCCACGCGATTGGTAGTGGAAGTTTTTCAGTCTATACGGATAAAATGCGTCACTATTTGGGGGATATTCCCATTTATTTCAGCGTTTATGCCGCATCAGAGTCAATTATGGCGATTTGTAACGAAATGGAAGCCCAGGAATTTGTCCTGATTCCCGACTCGGCCTTTTATGAATTTATCCCGGTGGATCAGGAAGAAGGGGAACAAACGCTGACTATGGAACAACTGGAAACCGGTAAGGATTATGAGATCGTGTTAACCAACACCTCTGGTTTTTACCGCTATCGGATCAAAGACGTGGTACGCGTGGTGGGCTGGTATAAAAAATGCCCCAAGATCAAATTTGTTTATCGACTCAATCAGATGGTCAGCATAGCTGGCGAAAAGACGACCGAAGAATGCGTTTCCTGGGCAGTTAAGGAATTTGCCAAGGCCACCGACTGCGAGCTGGTGGATTATTCGGTCTATGCCGATGTGGCGGTATCGCCGGGTCGCTATGTTATCTTTATTGAATTAGAAAAACCGCTGGCGAAGGGACAATATGAACAATATCGTCAAATCATGGAAGCGAAGTTAGGGACGGCCAACCCTTCGATTGGCTCCAAGGTCAAAAGTGGAATCTTGAGTCCTTCCGAAATTTCTTTTGTTCAGGAAGAAACCTATGCTCTTTATCGTGATCTGATGATTATGCGGGGGATTTCCGGGAATCAGTTAAAGCCGGTACGGGTGATTGACACGTTGGTCAAAGAGAACTTTTTCTTTGCCTTAGTGGATAAGGAGTAGCCGATGGTCAGTTTACTGTTACGGTATTTAAAAGATTACCGGCTCCAGATGATTCTGGTCTTTGTGTTTGTGCTCAGCCAGGCGGCGGCGCAACTTTATCTGCCTACAATGATGGGGGATATTATTGAAAATGGGGTGGCTCAGGGGGACACGCCTTATATTCTAAAAAGCGGCGCAATGATGCTGGCGGTTTCATTGGTGGCGGCGGTCTGTATGGTGGCATCAAGTTATTATTCAGCCTATGTCACCGCGTCCTTTACCAGTCGAATTCGGGCGGATGTGTTTGACAAGGTCAAGGATTTTTCCCAGACCGACTTCAATCAATTTGGCGCAGCTACTCTGCTGACCCGCTCCACCACCGATGCGACCCAGATGCAAATCGTTGTCATCAATGGGTTACGGTCATTACTACTGGTTCCAATTACCGGTGTTGGCGCTCTGGTGATGGCTTTTCGCGAAAATATTACTCTGACACTGTTGCTATTGGGATCGTTTCTGATCACGACGATTATTATTGGGCTAACTACGGCCCGAAGTATGCCCTTATTTAAGCTGATGCAGCAGAAAGTCGATCGGCTAAATCTTTTGATGAAAGAAAAACTCACCGGAGTCCGGACGATCCGAGCGTTTAACCGTCAGGATTATGAAACCGAGAAATTTGGTCAGGCCAACCAGGAAGGTATGCAAGCGGCTGTTAAAGCAAACTATGCAGTCGCTTTCTTTGCCCCGCTGATGCAACTGATGATGAACCTGACGATGGTGATCATTTTATGGCTAGGAGCCCAGGAGGTTCAGCAGCAAATTGTTACATTGGGTGGTTTGATGGTATTTATTCAATACGTTTTAATGTTTATGTCTGCTCTGGGTCTGGTTTCGGCTTTGCTTATGGCTTATCCCCAGGCGGCTGTTTCGGCGTCACGGGTTAAAGAGGTATTGGATTGCGACTTTTCCATTCAGGATAAAGAAAATCCGGTGATTCTTGAGAACATTGCGGGACGCATTGAATTTAGAGCGGTTTCTTTTGGCTATAGCGGTGCTGAAATAAATGTTCTGGAGCGACTCGATTTTGTTGCTGAACCAGGAAAAATAACCGCAATCGTCGGCGCTACCGGTTCGGGTAAAACCACGCTGGTCAATTTGATTATGCGGCTTTATGAGGTTAGTTCGGGTGCCATTGTAATTGATGGGGTCGATATTAGGGACTTAACCCAGCATGATCTGAGAAGCATTATTGCCTATGCGCCCCAGGAATCGGTGCTTTTTAGTGGAACCGTGTTGGAAAACATCCGGGTCGGCAAGGATCAGGCCACCGAGGCAGAGGTTATCGAAGCCTTATCGATTGCTCAGGCGCTTGACTTTATCAACGAACGGGAAGGCCAAGTGGCCAGCACGATTTCTCAGGGCGGCAAGGATCTCTCCGGAGGGCAGCGACAGCGCCTTAGTATCGCCCGAGCGGCAGTTAAGAAAGCCCCGATCACGATCTTTGATGATTGCTTTTCGGCGTTGGATTTTAAAACTGATTCTTTGGTTCGCAAAGCCATACGCGAAAAATTTGGTGATAAAACGGTGTTAATTGTCGCCCAACGGATCAGCACCATTAAACACGCCGATCAGATTCTGGTGCTGGATAATGGCGCCATTGTCGGTCAGGGTAAACATGAGGACCTGATCCGCGATTGCCGGGTTTATCAGGAAATTCTGAAATCCCAATCCTATAGCGATGGGAAGGAGGAATCACTGTGAAAACCAAAAAAAGAAAATACAGCTTTGGTGCTATTGGTAAGCGGCTGAGTCATTATTTAAAGGATAAAAAACATGTTATCTTTTTTGTGACGGTCGCACTGATTGCCAGTACCATCTTTGCAATTTTCGCACCGGTGGTGACCAAGGATATCACCGATAGCATCGCCGATAGTATTGCTAAAAATACCGATATTGATTTTTTATATATCGGGCAGCAGCTAATCATCCTGGCGGCGCTTTATATCTTAAGCGCCGGGTTTGCCTATTATGCCACCATGCGCACTACCTATTTGTCGCAATTGGCGATTAAGCGATTACGGGCCGATATTCAGGAAAAACTGAATAAACTGACGCTCAATGTCTTGGATCAGAGTGAACGGGGGGATTTGCTTTCCCGGGTCACCAATGATGCGACGACACTTTCGAGTGCACTGCAAAGCAATCTGACCCAGATACTGGTTCAGGCAACCAGTATTATCGGAATTATTGTGATGATGCTGGTGCTGAATGTGTCGTTGAGTCTGATCTTCTTTGTGGCGATTCCACTTTCTTATTTTGTCATGAAACTGATTACCAAAAAAACCCAGGTCCTTTTCAGACGACAGCAAAAAGAACTGGGTGCTTTGAATGGGCTGATTGAAGAGGTCTATGATGGTCATTTAATTGTCAAATCGTTTAATCATGAAGCAAAGTCAGCCGAAAAATTTGATGCGATCAATCAGCGGTTCTTTAAATCTTACCTGAGTTCCCGGTTTTATTCGGGATTGAGTTCACCCTTAATGAAGCTAATCAATAACCTGGCCTACATTGGTATCTGTGTGGTAGGCGGTATTTTTGTTATTACTGGAACGATGACCATTGGGACAATTCAGGCTTTTCTGATCTATGCCAATAATATTGCCAGCCCCACGGCTCTCATCTCTAATAATTTGAACTTTATTCAGGCCGGTGCAGCGGCTGCTGAGCGGATCTTTGAATTTCTGGATCGGGAAGAGGAACAGCTAGATCGAAGTACCGAAGTTCTTGATGTAGCCACTGCAAAAGGTCAAATTGAATTTAAAAATGTCGCGTTTGGCTATGTTCCCGAGCGGATTCTCTTTCATGATGTTTCGCTAACAGCAGAGCCTGGCGAAATTCTCGCAGTAGTGGGCCCCAGTGGTGCTGGTAAGACCACCCTGGTTAATTTGTTGATGCGTTTTTATGAGATTAATCAGGGCAGTATTTTGTTAGAAGGTCTCAATGTTAAGGCTCTTACTCGGCCGAACCTGCGCAGTGCTTTTGGCATGGTGCTCCAGGATACCTGGCTGTTTGATGGTACCATTGAAGAAAATATTGCTTATGGCAAAAGCGGGGCAACCCGGGACGATGTTATCGCGGCGGCAAAAAAAGCGCAGTGTGACGAATTTATTAGAAAACTGCCGCTGGGCTATGAGACCCGAATCGGCGGTGATTTTACCACCCTATCCGAGGGGGAATGCCAGCTTCTGGCCATTGCCCGAACGATTATTGCTGATCCCAAGGTATTAATTCTGGATGAGGCGACCTCGTCAGTGGATACCCGAACAGAAATTTTGATCACCCAGGCCATGGAAGCGATGATGAAGGGACGAACCACCTTTATCATCGCCCATCGGCTCTTTACGATCAAAAACGCCGATAAGATTATTTTTATGAAAGAAGGCGATATTAAAGAGGTCGGCAGTCATACCGAACTGATGAAGATGGGTGGTTTATACGCCAATTTATATTTAAGTGCATCAGATAATTAAAATTTCTGATAGATAAGTGGAATTACATATTTAACAAGGGGCGATCCGTGATGATCAAGGGGTCAGACCTTTGCCCGCACACTGCACAATTGCCAGTTCAATTTGCAAGAGACTTAAATTTAACGTAGATAGATAAAATTAGGAGGTTAGAATGAAAGGTTGGTTATTAAGAAATCCCGGAAAAATGGAAGATCCTTCAATTGTGAAAATTATGAAGGTGGTGGAAGAGTTACATGTTGACCTAACGGTGGTTGATCCGCTACAGATCCATGTGGTCTGTGACCATGACTTTGACGGAAAACTTTATGTCGGGGACGAAATCATGGCGGTACCGGATTATGTGGTGGCAGCCTTCTTTACTGAAAAAAACTACCATACCTCGGCAGCATTGCGAATGCTGGAATCATTGGGCGTACTCTGCATCAATTCGTATGATGCGATCAAAAATGTCGATGATAAGCTGCTGACCTTTCAGTTGGTGGCCGAGTCCATTGAAGCGGTTTGTTTTCCTAAAACCCTGCTGGTTACGGAATATACTGAAGCATCCTTTGTCAGTAAACTGTTTGATTATCCCGTGGTGATGAAGGTCATGCATGGCAGTAAGGGCAAAGGGGTGGTGCTGGTTAACAATGAAAAAGAACTGGATAACCTGATCAGTATGAGTACCGCCAGCGAAATCGGCGATGAAATTATTATTCAGGAGTGTATCAAAGCCTCCTCCGGTCGCGATCTACGGATGATTTTGGCCAACGGTAAGTTTGTCAAATCATTTATCCGTCAGAATGAACAGAGCTTTCGTTCCAATCTCGCCAAGGGCGGTCATATCGTCGAATATACTCCACCGGCTGCGGTGATTGAGGCCGCTGAAAGGGTTGCCCAGCTGCTTAAAATCAATATGGGCAGCGTCGATTTTCTCTTTGGCGAAAATGATACCTTCTATTTATGTGAAGCCAATGCCATGCCGGGAGTGGCCTTTGACATCAAAGTGATGTTTGCGGATTTAATGAAGCAGGTAAAAAACAGACCGGAACCGCTCTGGAAAAAACGCTTGCGAGAAGGTGAAAAAACATGCTAGGTTGGTTATTGGTTAATCATGAAACGCTGGCGGAACCGTCGATCCAGACGATTATTGCGCTGATTGAAAAGATGGGGGTCAATATCAGAACCGTGGATGTCAGTGAGGTTCAGGTGATGTGCGAACCGGGCGACAGTCTGCATTGTTTCATCGGCGGCGAAGCGGTAGAGGTGCCGGACTTTTCGCTGTCAGCCTTTTTCGGCGGCAATAACTATCATAGCAAGGCTGTTGTCAAAATGCTGGAATCCCTTAATGTACTTTGTGTCAATAGCTCTGAAAGTCTGAACAATACCGCTGACAAGCTGTTAACCTTTCAAAAACTGGGCGCCGCTGAGCAGGGCTTTTTATTCCCTAAAACGGTGCTGATGACCCCGAAAACAAAGCCGTCCTTTATTGCCAGTGAGCTGGGATTACCCTGTGTGGTTAAGGTGATGCACGGCAGCAAGGGCAAAGGCGTGGTTCTGATTAAGACCGAAAAAGAACTGGAAAACATTCTGGATCTTTATGCGGCCATGAATTTTGATGATCACATCCTGATTCAGGAGTGTATCGCCGCCTCAAAAGGGCGGGATATGCGGATTATGCTAAGCGGTGGAAAATTCTCAACCGCCTATATCCGCGACAATGGCGACAACTTTAAATCCAACCTTTCTCAGGGCGGTGATCTGCAATTTATTACCCCACCGGCTGAGGTGATTAACATCGCAGAACGAGCTGCCGCTGTGCTGGATATCTACTTTGGCAGTATCGATTTTCTCTTTGGTGAAAACGACACTTATTACATCTGTGAAGCCAACTCGATGACCGGGCTGACCTACTCTAAGGATGCCCTCAGTAATACCAAGAGCAATCCTTTATTGCTGACGCTTAAGAATATTATGGCAGAAGCGCAGAAGCGCAAGCAAAAATGATGTGGAAATAGCGATATAAGTTGCATTAGGTATTATAACAAGAGGTCGATCCGTGATGGTCAAGGGGTCTAGACTCTCGCCCGTACACTGAGCAATTGTCAGTTTAATTTATCTTTATAGAAGTAGTCGGTGGAGCCCTTGGGTTAGTTCTGACAATTTTTCAAAAGAATCATATGATTGATCAGTTTCGTCAAAATCAAATCCACAATAAATTTATAGAGGAGTTATGATTATGAAAACCACAAAGTATTTCAGCCTGGCGTGTTTAAAGATCGCCAATTCTATTTTGGGCGCCTACACAGCAATTTCGGATGGTGTAAAAGAGATGACCATCGAGTCCAATGTGTTAATGTCAGACGAGATAGATAACCCACCGGTAAATGACAAGATTCAAACCATTTTGCTTAAATTTAGCGATGAACTGGATCCATCTACCATCGCTGATGCGGTGAAGCTGTATCGCATCGATAGCACCGGAAATCCGGTGGAAGAAATCTGTGCGGTAAAAATCGATCTCAATGATCCCCAAACCATCCGAATTAATAATAAAGATATTACCCGTTTTGCCCAGGGGGAAGAGTATCAGCTGGTGATAAAAAGCACCCTGGGTTCTAAGACCAAAGCATCGCTGGGGTGCGATTATGTCGGCTATTTCGTCACCAATATTGATTTTGATTTATCCGGCAACCCGGAGTTAAACGAAGAACGAACCCAAATTATTATTGCCAGCGATTTTCATCTGGGTGTTGATTCAGCCTTTGCCGAGCTGGAAAAAAATAAACAGGCGCTGGTGGATTTCTTGGGCCAGGTCAAAAATTCGCCTAATGTCAAAGAACTGGTCATCGGCGGCGACTTACTGGACGAATGGTTTTTACCGATGGATTATCAGATGCCGGATTCCAAAGCAGCTTTCTTTGATCAGGTGGCGGCCAACAACCAGGCCATCGTTGACGGCTTTAATGCCATTATCAAAGCCGGCGAAATCAAGGTGACCTATGTTCCTGGGAACCATGATTTATTGCTGACTGAGGCCGATGTGGCTCGAATCTTTCCGGGCATCAGTCAGGCCCGAGCAGAACTCCAGGGTCTAGGTACCTACGTTACCGGTTCCAATTCAGAAATTGTTATTGAGCATGGCCACAAGTACAATTTTTTCTGTACCCCTGACCCGCTTTCAAACCGAGCGATCACAAACGATAATACCACTATTTTGCCGCCGGGTTATTTCTTTACCCGTATTGCCACCACCTGTGTAGTTGAGGGCCATCCCCAGTCAGACAATGTCTTCCCGGAAATGATTCCCAACAAAGAAGACCCCAGTCAATTTAATGCCTATTTGTACTATGAAACCTGGAAAGCGATTTTATCGGTGTTGCCAGTCAAAGAAAGCTTTGAGGACAAGGTGTTAAAAACTAATATTGATGGATTTACAGAAAATTATTCCATTAATGACTGTATTCCTCAACAAGATAAAGAAACAGGAGTGATTAGCGGCGTGCTTTATCACAACATTCAGGATACCTGGGAGGAGCGTCAGACCATCAATGGAATAAAGGCAAAAATCCCTGTCAGAGATGCGATTACCCAGGCAGCAGTCCCTGCCTTTACCGATTTTCAGGCTCAAACTCAGTTTTTTGATTTAGACTCGTCTAAACGGATTGTGGTGTTCGGCCATACCCATGTGGCCGATGTTATCCCCATGACCAACCGCGACCATCAAAAAAACATTTATGCCAACAGCG